>JBDSIO010000256.1:0-24101 GCA_039917895.1 Fibrobacteria bacterium
GCATGAAGGTCGCCTGCGTGGAGAAGGAAGACGCCCTTGGAGGCACCTGCCTGCGCGTGGGGTGCATCCCCAGCAAAGCGCTGCTCGAGGCCAGCGAGCATTACCACGTGGCCAAGCACGGCCTGGGCCGATTCGGCGTGAAGGTGGGCTCGGTGGATCTGGATCTCCCGGGCATGCTTGCGCATAAGGACGGCGTGGTCAAGGCCAATACCAAGGGCATCGACGGACTTTTCAAAAAAGGCAAGATCGCCCGCTTCCTCGGTCATGGGCGCCTGGCCGGTAACGGCAAGGTCACGGTGGATCCGGGCTCCGGTAAGCCCGTGGAAACCCTGGAAGCCAAAAACATCCTCATCGCCACCGGCAGCAAGGTGGCCATGCTCCCCGATGTGAAGGTGGATGGCAAGGTCATCGGCACCTCCACCGAAGCCCTCGCCTACACGGAAGTGCCCCGCCATCTGGTCGTAATCGGCGCCGGCGCCATCGGTCTCGAGCTCGGCTCGGTCTGGAGCCGCCTGGGCGCCAAGGTCACGGTGTTGGAATACCTCAACCGCATCCTTCCCGGCATGGACGTGGAGATCTCAGCCGAAGCCCAGAAGATCCTGGCCAAGCAAGGCCTGGAATTCAAGCTAGGCACCCGGGTGAAATCCGCCAAAGTGGTCGGCAACGGGGCCGTAGTGGAATGCGAAGGCCAGGACCCCATCGAATGCGATCGCGTGCTGGTCTCCGTGGGCCGCGTGCCCAACACCGAGAACCTGGGCCTCGAGAACGTGGGCATCAAGCCCGACGGCCGCGGCCGCATTTCCGTGGACGAGAAATTCGCGACCTCGGTCCCGGGCATCTACGCCATCGGCGACGTGATCCCGGGCGTCATGCTCGCCCACAAAGCCGAAGAGGAAGGCATCGCCTGCGCGGAAAGCCTGGCCGGCAAATACGGCCACGTCAACTACAACGCCATTCCCAATGTGGTCTACACCCATCCCGAAATCGCGTCGGTCGGAAAGACCGAAGAGGAGCTCAAGACCGACGGCATCGCCTACAAAAAGGGCTCATTCCCTTTCATGGCGAACGGGCGCGCGCGGGCTTTGGCCCAGATTGATGGGCGCGTGAAGATCCTGGCGGATGCGACGACAGACCGGATTTTGGGCGTGCATATCATCGGGCCGCGGGCAGGGGATTTGATCGCGGAGGCGGTGTTGGCGATGGAGTTCGGGGCGAGCGCCGAGGACATCGCGCGGAGTTCGCATGCGCATCCTACGTTGGCGGAGGTGATCAAGGAGGCGGCATTGGCGGTGGATGGCAGGGCGATCCATAACTGATTCGGACTTTCCCCCACTGGCTTAATCCCCTGTGCTTTACCCCGGGTCGGTTGACATCAAACGACCGTTGAAGCCACAATGGGTGCGTGAATCCGCCCAACTCCGCGCGTTCCTTGGCGCCTTACTTTCTATGGCCGACCCTGGCCGCACTCATGTTTTTCCCCGCTTCAGGACTGCGTTTCGGATTTAAAGCGCTGATAGTCGCGCTCCTCGCGGCCTGGACCTGGCGCAACCTGAACCGGCCGGGAAAGCTTCTGCCCGGAAACGGACGGGCCCTTCCCTTCGCTTTATCCATCCTCACGCTCTCCTTCTTCACGGCCATGGGCATCCTCGCCTATGCAAATTATTCGAATTATGATCAGGGTGACATTTCCTGTTACATTTCCGTCTTCCGCAACTCCACCGGATGGCTCCCCGGCGCCAACGTCACCTCCGGACGCCCGCTCCTGGCCATGCATTCCGAATTCTACTGCATCCCGGTCGGCTGGATCTTCCGCCTCGCCCCTTCGGCCCTGATCCTGCAACTCATCCAGGCGGCGGCCGCCTTTACGGCCTGGGGTTTGTTCCGCTCCTGGATATCCGGAAAATGTGAAAACCAGGCCACGGCGGAATGGCTGGCCTGGGGATTCGCATTGATGCCTTGCCTGACCGCTCCGCTGCTCAAGGGGTTTCATGGAGTAACGCTGGCGACTCCCGTCCTCGTCCTCACGGCCACTGCATTTTATGATCGTAAGTGGAGGCGCTTCGTCATCGCCTTGATCTTTCTGTTGCTGGCGAAAGAGGTTTTCACCCTCACGGCCATCTCCTTTGGAGCCTTGGCCCTGATGCAACGCCGGCAGGGGAAATGGATCCTGGTTCCAGCGCTCCTCGGTCTGGCCTATGGCCTGTTCCTGCGCGGTTGGTTCTTCCCCATGATGCTGAAGGATTCGGGATATTTCTACGACGCCTACTTCGCCGGATGGAAACACTCCCTGCACGGACTGTTCTCGCAAAGCACCTTTTCCTATTTCATTGTGCTATTGCTTTGGGCCGGATCGCTTACGGCATTTTCCAACATGTATTGGCTGATGGCCCTACCTCCCGCGGGCCTATACTGCTTTCTGGGCGGCGGGTATAGCATCCCCAGCAACCATTACATCCTCGAACCCTCCTTCTGGCTGTACTTTTCCAGCGTGGTTGCATTCCTGGAATATTTGGAAACCCAGGAAATCCGCGAACGGTCGAATGCGATATTCGAGAAACGTTTGTACGCGTTTCTGGCTTGTCTGTTCTTAATGAATATTACGCTCGCTCAGAATCTCCCGTTCTACCTTCATCATAAATTGGAACGGTCTTACCAGGAGGCGCTGGTTAGGATTCCAGCCGAAGCCACCGTCGCGCTCGGGGTTGGATTGGATGACCGCCTCTATTATGTGCGGCGGATATATTGGACCGTGTACGGGGGAAAGCATCCGGATCGCACTTGTACTTGGAGGGAAGCGTTCAGTTTGAAGGGAGTGCCGGGTGAATTTGCCCTGGTTCATAGGGGCATTGGTTCACCCAATTTTCCGGCGGAGGATCAGGAGAATCTACGGAGGTGTTGGGGGGATTTGGCGAAGGATCCGGAATATCGGACGGTGTGGGAAGATTCCGTGTTAATCCTGGTGCAAAAGGCGAAAGAGATGCTTTCAGATCGAAATTAAAGCCGAAACCTTTCCGGTGTTTGCCGAAAATCGACCCGCGCATTCGAGATCCTTCGAAAATTCCGAATCAATATCCTTCTCCAACCGCACCACAAACCGCCCCTCTCCCTCCAACCTCACCTCCACGTCCTGAAACCCCACCCACGCCTTTGTAATCGGAAACTGTAGCTTGTAGAACGCCTCCTTCGCGCAGAAGATCGCGCACATCTTCTCCTTACGTAACGCCTCAGGTACGGTAGCCAAGTACGCCCGCTCCGCCTCCGTAAACGTCTTCACCGCCACCGCCTCCGAAATCCTCCCTGGCGTTTCGATATCCAGTCCCAGACTCCGCACCACCCCATGCGACGACGAAGACTTCGCCACCACCACCCCGCAATAATCCCGCGTATGCGAAATGCACCCCACCGCCCCATCCAACCCTCCAGGCCCTCCCGGCCATATAGGGCTGCGGTCCGGATGCGACCCAATCGTCCCCGCCTCAATCCCCAACGCCCGCAAAGCCCGGCGCGCATAGGTTCGGCCGGTCAGGAACTCCGCTTTGCGATGAGGCATTTGCGCCGCGGCACGCTCCATCTCTTCAGGAGTAGCGTCCCAGTCCGAGGTCAGGATGGGGCCTTCCACGGCGTAGACGCCGGGAGGAAGGAGGTTTTCGAGCATGGGGGATCCTTTTAAAAGCCGGCGCGCCGCCGCGCAGCAAGGATCTAGAAATGGAATCCCAGGTGCAGGAAGGGTTCCATTTCCAGGCGGGTGCGAAACCGGTCCGCGGAGCGATCCTGATAGCCGTAGAAGGAGTAGTCGAGTTCGCCCGTGATCCAGAAGCGGCCGATGACGTTCCACTCCAGTTCCGTCGGTACGGCTAGCTGGTAGAGATCGAACCAGTCGGTCTGTTCGGCCGATTCGAGGCCGGTGGCGGTGGGGATGACAGGCCCGGGGAAGCGCCCATCGTTCAGTGATTGCCGCACCAGGTTGTAGGCTGCAAGACCACCGGCGGAGAAACGGAGACGGCGGCTGCCGGCTATGAAAAAGGTGCGCGAGATGCCGCCGCGGTACAATTGCATGCGGGTTGAGAGGCGGTTGACGGAGTCTGATCCCTGGCCCATGCCCAGGCCGAAGAACAACGAGGTCTTGGTCTCGGCCGTGCGCGAGATGTAGGCGATGCGGGTCATGCCGAAGGCGACGCCGGGGAAAGGATGCGGTTCGCCGTAGGCGATCTGGGCGCCGTCCAGGCGCACGGCATGGCCGCCCTTGCTGGCCCAGGCGCCCGCCACTTTTTCGCGGAAGCGTTTGCGGTCGATGGGGAGGCCGCCGGCATTGTCGACCTTGGCGGTGTACAGGTATTCGCGGCCGCCTTCGCGGAAGCGGAACAGGTAGGAACCGGTCTGGATCCGGTAGGCCAGGCTGTCGGAGCCGGAGAGCCACACGCGCGACAGCCGGTCCAGGGAATTGGCGTCGAAGATATCGAGGGTGCCGCTGGGGAAGTGGCGGAGCAGCATCCAGGTTTTTTCGCGATCGATGGGCACCAGGCCGGGATCGGAACCGCCCACCAGATCCAGATCGAAGGACGGGTTCTGCTTGAGGGAGCCTTCCAGGGCCGCGTCGGTGGCGGTGGCGCGGCGTGAGTATTCGAAGGATTCCTGCAGGCTCACCCAGCCGTCTTTGTTGTAATCGGCCAGTCCGCGCAGACCGTTCAGCAGATGATGCGTGAAGACCGCGCCTTTGTAGTCATCGCTCTCCTGGGCCAGTTCGCCGCGGGAGGTGGAGCTGACGATGACCACGCCATGGCTTTTCAGATTCTCGTCGTTGCGGACCGGAAGATCCTGGAGGAAACGGCCGCCCTTGGAGCGCAGGAAGTCGCCGGATTCGCAGGCGTCGAGGACTACGATCTTGAGGTCGGAAGGCAGGCCGTTGACCCAGGCGACCAAATCGCCGCGCTTGAGCTTTTTTCCGCGGATGTGCAGGGATTGGGCGTCGCCGTGGCCGGAGAAGTAGACGAACAGGTTGGTCTGCACACCCTTGGCCTTGAGTCGGGATACCGAGGTCTCGATCCCGGACATGGCGTCGCGGACCTGGTCGAGATCGGGATTGGTCAGGAGTTGGATGCCGTCCTTGTCGTACAGGCCGGATTGGCGGAACACGCCCGCCATGCCTTCGGCATCCCGTGAGGCGAACTTCAGGGCCGACTCGGATTCCAGGCCGTTGTCGACACCGATGAACAGGCTGAGGCGGCGGACTTCGGCATGGAGTGCGGCGTTGGCGCCAAGCAGCAGCAACAACGCGCCGAGTTTCATGGTTGCACCAAATCGAAGGTGAGAATCGACTCGCCCTTGCCGGGCTTGGCATTGCCGGTCAGGATGCGGCGCGCGTCTTCGCCGGACACGGGCTTGGGAGAGGCGAGGATGAGGATGCGTTGGGTGCGCCAGTCGCCTTCCAGACGGATGCGCTGGGGAGCCGTTTGCCATGCCGAGGCCGGAGTCCAGAACAGGCTGGTCTCATCCTTGCCTTCGAAATGGACGGGCGATCCGTTGTCCTCGGAATACCAGATCTGCGCGTACAGGGGTTTCCCGCTGCGATAGGCGAAAGTGAGGATTTCGCCCGTGGTCACGTGCCGGGTCTGACCCGGAGCGATTCGGCTGCCGCCGATCTCCAGGCTGATTTCCGGGATGGCCGATCCCTTGAAGCGCAGGGCCGATTCCCGATGCGTCGCCATCCAGCTGACGGGCAGAACCACCAATACCACCGCGATCGCCACGCTCCAGGCCATGGCGGAACGGGAGGGGAAGGGCAGGATGGAGTTCAGCCAGGCGGCAGCGGTTTCGGGGAACGAGCCGCGTGCATGAACATTTTGAAGCTTGCGATCCATACGCTCTCTGCGCTCTTTACTCTCATTGCGCTCTGCTTCGCTCCCGACATCGCGCCTCTCACCAGCCGCAATCGTCGCGGGGTCGATATGCAACCTCGCGCTCAAGCGGGACCAATTCATGGGATTCCGCGTTTCCCGCATTTTGCGGAAGTACACCGCACGCTTGGGATCCGCGGAAAGTTCCTGTTCCAAAACCGCGCGCTCCCGCGGCGAAGCTTCGCCCAGCAGGAACTTTTCCATGCGTAGGAAGGAAAGCGGTCCGGAAGCGTTATCGGGAGAACGGGGATCGCGCTGTTCCATCATGCGGCCTCCGCAGAGAAAATTTCCGCGAACCAGGCCCGCTTGCGGGTTTGGATGCGTTTTTGGAACCGGTTGATGATCTTGGTGATGGCCGATTTCGAAAGTCCGACCACTTCTCCGACATCCTCATGGCTGCAGCCTTCGGCCAGCGTCAGAAACAGGATTTCGCGGGTGCGGTCATCGGTCTCGGCGAGGATGCGGCCGAGATCGATTCTCGCCAGCGAGGCGTCGCCGTGGCAGGAAGCGAGGTTGGCCGCGACCATTGTATCCATTGCATCCATCCCCGTTTCCTCGAAACGGACATGCGATTTTCGGGAGCGCAACGCGTCGATGCAGGTGTTGGCCGCTATCCTGTAGATCCAGGTGGTCAGGGCGGAGTCCCCGCGGAATTCGCCGAGCCGGCGATGCAGCTTGAGGAATACTTCCTGGGCCACGTCTTCGGCATCCGCGGGGTCGCGGAAATAACGGCAGCAGGTGCGGTAGACGAAGTCGCCGTACTTGCGGAAGATCGCCTCCAGATCCATGGTCTGGCCGGCCGCACTCTTGGCCACACTCTTAGCCACACTCATTGCCGCACGCCCATCCGGTACCCGTCGAAGGCATTGTGGAACTTCGCGTCCTGGGTGTTTTCCTGCTTGAGGACGAGATAGAACGGATCGGCGTCGATGGAGAGGGAATCGAGTGACCAATAGACTCCGGAAGTATCCGCGTCCATCCATTGGTGATCCCCATATGAGGGTCGCAGCGCGCCCGGTTCCGATCCCGACCATATCGATACTCTGATTCTCCCCGATTTCACGCCGCGTTCGGCGCAGCTCCGCAATTGGAAAAGGGCCAGCTTGCCCCGCATTCCCGTGATCCGGAACGTAGCCTCGTCCCCGCCCCCACGGAGCGAAATGGAATCGCTGACGTAACCGCGGGAATACCCTTCCAGGAAGCCGTCTCCGGGACGCAGAAAAGCTCCGTCCCTTGAACAGGCATATCGCTTCCGGCCATTCAACCCCGTGTAGGCGTCACGTCCGGTCCCGGAATGTTCCGCCATCCAGGTGATGCCGGCAGCATCCGTTTTGTCCGATTTCAAGGCCTTGGACGGAGTAATCCCGAAACGGGGGACAACTAATTTCACCGCCCCGTTCCCAAAAGCCGCCCGGCTCGGCGATCCGTCCCTGAATCCCTGGAATTCCAGGGTCCATTCCCCCCAGGGGCAGCGGAACAGGAAGTCTCCGGCCGCGTGGAAAACCAGGTTCCGGAATTTGGGAAGGTCGACCTTGAGGCTGTCTCCGCCGGCCCGGACGATCCGCAGGGTATCGCCTCCGAAGTCGTAGACGCCGGCGCACCGCTCCAAAACCGAATCCGGCAGGTCCGCATGGGTGAAGCCAGCGGCGCGGTCGATGCGCTCCAGCAAGGACGCCGGAACTCCTGAAGCGCCGCCGGCCACCCGGCCATATACGCTTTGCCGGCCCGGACGATACAAGATCAGACGATCGGGCCGACCGGTAAACCCCGGAGTGAACAAACCTTGGAAGTCCAGATCAGGCGAGGCGAAACCGAAAGAGTCCGCAGGCGCGACCCGGATCAAACCCGCCTCGGAAGATTGGCACCAGAGTTCGCCGTGTCGGAGAACCAGCCGGACGGTGTCGCTTCCGTTCAAGGCATAGGCGCCCTGAAGGTAAGCGAGGTTTTCGACGGGCGGCGCGGCATGGGGCCTGGCTGCCGACCCTTCGTAAGAGGGAGAGGGAGAGGGAAAAGGCGCCTTAGACGGGGCGCTGGGCTTGTTGAAAAACAGTTCCGTGGTTCCGAGGTATACCAGGATCGAATCGCCCGTGGCGCGCACGTCGCACACGTATTGATCATCGCAATGGAACAGGTTGTATCCGATGCGGAACCGCTCCAGGTGCGAGACCCGGAACGCGCTTTGCGGCACGGCGTCGAGCAAGGAATCGCGGCTGGCCTCCGAGGCCACGTAAAGGAGCAGATCGGTCACGCTGCGTCCCGCCATCCAATCGGTTCCCGCCTGTCCGTAGCCGTTGAAGGGATAGTCCAACCTTCCAGCGTAGGCGGCCTTTATGAACACCTGATCCGCTTCGATACTGAGGATCATGCTGGCGATGCTGGTCCGCTTCAGCGCCGCTTCGAATTCCGACTCATGGCCGGGTTTGGGGAACAGGGAACGTTCAAAACGACCGCGCAAACCCTTATAATGGCCGGGGGCGGCGAACTCATCGTAGAAAAATTCATTATCCTTTTTACGTAGCGCGAAAAAGCGTTCATACCGGTTCTGACGGCCTAGGATCCGGGAGTCGTTCCCTACCCAGCCTTTGAGGATTGAGTCCGGTTTGGCGGAAGGCAGGAGCTTCACGTTCATTACGGAATCCAGGCCGGAACCGGACTCCTTCCAGATCGAACCGTCCGCGTTCAGGAAAAAACGTTCTTCGACCAACCGGGGTGGAAGGACCACGGCATGGATCATCAGCTCCTGCCGCGCCCGGCCGAGCTGCGCGACCATGGAATCGATATGGTCATAATCCGCGTAGTAGTCGGGATGCATGCCCCGATCGAAAGCATGGTTTTCGTTCGCGTCGCAAAATAGGGTGACGAAGCCGAACATGAGATCCGGCGCTTCCAGGACCTCTTTTGGGGGAGGTTGGAGCAGGTTCAAGCTGAATGCGAAAGGCGCATTGGCACTGATGCTCACCTGTCCGTCGGAAGCGACCTTGTCGCGCATGCCCACGGAACGCCACAGGATGGCCACGCGCGGATGGTCGAGGTTGATGAGACGCGAGGCGGCGGCGGTATCGCCGCCGTGGGCGGCCCGGCCGGTGAAATACCCCAGCGGCCGCAGACTGCGCGAATCCCCCGGAGGCGCGAATCCCTCCCCGCGATCGCAGCCTCCCAGAACAGCCAAACCTGCAAGCAAGGCTGCCCAAGAAAGCATTCGGAAATAAACCGTCACTTCAGGACCCGTCCCCTGGTCATTTGCAAGCACGTAGCGATGGCGGCGAATGCCCCCGGCCAAACAGGGGAACTACTCGCTTTGAGGAAAAATCTAACTCCCTTTGGAGCGGAATTCCCCCTGAAAATAATAGCCAGCCTGTTCAGGAAACGGGATTACGTCGGACAAGTTTACGCTCCCCGGTCGCGCGCCCGGAATCATATAGGAGTTTGAGGTCAGGTCATTCCGGGAACTTTCACCCTCTTTTTGATCGCTTTGCCTAGGGCTGGCTAAAGAGTAGGAGCTACGACCTCGGAGGCGAACTCCGCTGCACGATGCTTGCCATCACAGAAGGGCTTGTTCGCGCTCTGGCCGCAACGGCACAAGAAAACGGCCTTGCCCGCTTCGCCTGCAAAGGCCTTACCGGCGGAATCGCAAACTTCAAAATCGCCTTCCAGTTTCAACGGTCCGTTCTTGATTGGGGTCAGCTTGGCGCTCATGATGCTTCCTTGGTTTCGGGGACAAATTGTTCAATGGATTGAAACTACCTTTTATTTGTTCTAACGAAATTGGTTATCACGATTTTTAACCCAACGCCTTTAACCCCACGCCTATAACACAACGCAGATTTCCCCGCCCCGAATCCACGTTAAATGGACGCGGAAGGGCGATAATGATAAGTTCTACTCATCCATGGCCGCTTCTCCGTCCCTCCCCTCCTCCCCGTCCTCATACCGCCTGGTCATCACCGACATCGACGGCACCCTACTCGACGATGAAGGCGGCCTTCCCGAACTGAACCGCAAGGCGCTGGTCCACTGCCGCTCGCACGGGGTGCGAACCTGCCTGGCCACGGGCCGCCGTTGGACTACCTGCCTGCGCCTCCTGGATCGGCTTGACCTGCGCGGGCTGATCGATTTCTGCATCCTCAACAATGGGATGATGGTGCGGGACGTCACGCGCGAGGCGATCCTGTTCCAGCACGATTTTCCCTTGCCCCTGCTGTTGCTGGCCGCGGAACGGCTCAACGCCATCGGACTCGATCCCATCGTCCTCGGGCACAATCCCGACGGGGCCACGGCCGACGTGTTCCACCGCCGCGATGCTTTATTGAACGGGGACTTCATCGCCAAGAACTCCGGCCACGCAAGGCGCGTGGAGGAGTGGACGGACTTGGAAGGGGCGCATATCGTGGAGCTGGTCCTGATCGGGCATCAGGCGGATTTGCGCGCCGCCGCCGATGCCCTGGCCTCCCTGGACGTGGAGATTGCCATCCTCCGCAACACCTATTACGCCGAATTCATGCTGGAGATCACGCCCAAGGGCGTATCCAAGCTGATGGGCGCCAACCAGCTGCTGGGCCATCTGGGCCTGGAGAACCATCAGGCTCTGGCGCTGGGCGATTCGGAAAACGATTTTCGCCTGCTCCAGGGATTCCCCATGTCCATCGCCGTGGCTAATGCGGATCCCCGCATCCGCGCTGCGGCCAGGGAAATCACTGGCAGCAACGCCGACGGCGGCTTCGGCCAGTCGGTGTTCCGCCACATTCCGAGGTGAACCCCATGCTCATCGAAACCTTGACAGGAGAAGAGGCTCGCGTGCTCGGCACGTTGCTCGAAAAGAGCCTGGCCACTCCGGACTACTACCCAATGACCCTCAATTCCCTGCGGAACGCCTGCAACCAGAAAAGCAGCCGTGATCCCGTTACCGAGTACGATGAGGACACCCTCTCCCTGGCCCTTTCCGGACTCAAGCGCAAGTGCCTGGTCACCTTCATTCCCTACGGGTCCCAGGGAAACACCTACAAGTACCGGCACTTCCTGGAAGACGTGCGCTTCAACCTGGGCAAAGCGGAACTCGCCGTCTTCGCCGTGCTGCTCCTGCGCGGAAGCCAGACCCTGAACGAAGTGAAGACCCGGGCTTCCAGCCTGCATCCCATCGCCAGCCTGGAAGCGGCCGAGGCGGTGCTGTCCGGACTGGCGGCGCGCGCGGAACCCATGGTCGAACCCTTGCCCAAGCGTCCGGGCTGGAAGGAACCCCGTTGGCGGGACACCGTGCGGATCCATGACGAGGCCGAGGCGGTGGGAAACGGTTCTGGGGAAGACGGTGGAGCCCCGGAATCGGGACCTGCGCCCGAGCGCTCCAGCTCCGGCATCGGCATCGGCTCCGGCATCAATTCTGGCTTCCGTCCTGGCTCGAGCGCTAACTGGGACGAATTCCAGGCGCTCAAGAACGAGGTGGCTGAATTGAAGCTCGCCCTGGGACAATTGCGGGAAACCGTCCACGGAATCAGGCGGGACCTGGGCGACCCGGGCGCCTGATCCGGATCAGAAGAATCCCATCTGCAGGAAGTAGAGGAGGATGTCCAGATCCGAGGGCTTAACCGGCAGCCGGCAGCCGGCCACCGGAGGATGGGAGGGATCCGTTCCCGAACAATCCCCCGATACGCGGCTTTCCACATCCCGCAAGGACTCCACCGTGGCCCAGAAATTCGCGTTGGTCAGATCCGGAAAGATGCCGCCCAGGGTGGGATCCGGGAAAACCACCTTGCCCGTAAGCCCCGCGATATTATCCGAGTACCCATCCAAATCGTATCCCTCCAGCGTGGAGTCCCCTTTAGCGTCGGTGAAATAGAACGGGCTCTTTAAGATCAATGGTTGCGTGGAATCATCCGCCGCACCATTTGTCGAATCCTCCGGCAGGCCGCGGGTAGAATCGTCCGCGGGAATGCGCTCCATCCACTCCTCATAGGGATGGAATCGGAAATAGGGAAGCAGACCCTGCAGGCCGTTAACCTGGAAGATCTTGGGGAAGTCGACGCGCAAGGTCCGGCTGTTGCGCGCATAGGTCAGGGCGACTTCGCCCGTCAGGTATTTCTTGATGCGTTCCAGGCGGTCGATGGCATCGCGCAGATCCGCCGGATCGATGTCCGAACCCTCGTCGATGCCCACGCGGTAGGGATCCTTGCTCTGATCCAGCCTTTTCTGCTCCTGGATGATGCCGTATTCCAGGCCGTCCTGCACATGTTGCACCGCCTGGTTGAGCAGGCCGGGGATGGATGCCGTGCGCGCTTCCCAACCCGCGCGGATGCGCGTGAAGGCCGAGCCGCGGCTGATAAGACCGGTGTAATGATCGAGCGCTTCCCGCTGCAGAACGGTCAGATGGCGGAAATCCTTTTCGTCCATATCCTTCAGAACCTGGAAAAACGGGTAGCCCTCGTCGATTTCCGCGCGCCAATCGTAGGCCACCACGAGGATGACCAGGGCCTTGGCGATCTTGAGCGTGGCCAGCAGCGGTGAGGCCTCGCCTCGGTCGAAGCTGAGCTCCCTGACCTTATCCCCGTCTCCGATGCGGAAGCGGAATTCCGGGTGCGCCACCACGCGATCCAGATCGGCGATGGAGGAATCGAGTTTCGGGAGCAGCACGCGTTCGCCCACCTGCTGCGCCAGGGTCAGCAGGGATTTGTCCGCTTTGGCCAGGCCGCGGCGCACGTCGAGCATGCCGGAGGCGGCGTCCGTGGCCGTGAGCTTGGCGAAGATGCCGGGTCCGCCATCGTTGGAGCCTTCGGCGTCCTGGATGAGCGAGTCCAGAGCGGGATCCCGGATGACGGAATAGGCCGTGACGATGGCCTTGCCGAAGAGCGCGCCGCAATGGTTGGGAGCGGCCTTAAGTGTGCGGGAGTAGTAGCCGTCCAAGGTATCGATGTCGCGGCGTTTGAGTTGGCTCCAAGCTTCGGCGGAATCGCTGGCCAGGAACACGGCCTCGCCGTCGAGATGCGGACGGGCAGCCGCCACCAGGGAGTCGGCCTTGGCCATCTGTTCCTGGGTGAGATCGCCGCACAGGTTCTGATCGGCGTTGGGAAAATCCTCCCAGCCGCCGCCTTTGGCGCTTGCGGCGCGATCTTTTTCCTGGAACAGGCAGCCCCCCAGCACGAGCAAGCAGGAAAGGCCGGCATAAGCGAGGAGAAGGCGGGCGGAGTTGTTCATGCGCATTGGAAAACCGTTTCCGGATAAAGGTAGCGAATGCGGCGGGTTTCCGCGGCATTAAGGTCATAACGATTGGGCGGGCCGAAAGCGCTCATTTCCGGGCCTGCTTATCGTTCTTCGGGAACATCTGAATGTTGAATTGCACCACGCGCTCGGGATTGCGCGATTCCTTTTTCACCAACTCGAGCATTTCCGCCCGGAAGGCCTCCACCCGCTGGATCAGTTCCCGGTACCCCTTTTCCGAAACCGTAATCAGGGCCGAGGAGATGTGCCGGTCGGACTTGGCCACCGTGTCCAGAGTATCCGCCGCCTGTTGGATCCATTCCCTATGCATGCGTTTGAGGGCCTCCTCCATGTTCGGACCGGGCTCCAGGAACGCATCCGTGGAAATGTACCTGCCATCACGCTCCTGTCGGACCAGGCCCCATTCGCACAGGTCCCGGATGCAACGCTTGACCAGCGGCACCGGCAGGGGAGGCTTGAGGAACCGCCCCAACCGCTCCCATTCCCCGCGGAAATCCAGGACGCGCAGGGCCGCGCGCACCAAGGCGTAGTTGCAGTCCTGGTAATAGCGCACGGCGGCGGGATGGATGCGCGCGAAGGCGCTTCGGCCGCGGCGGAACTGCAGCTTGCGGAGCAGTTCGTCCCTCTCCTCGGGAATAGGACTCTGGTTGAAAGCCACCAGCAGCTTGAAGTACTCGTGCTCGTTGGGCTTGAGGTCGAAGGCGAGGGAGAATTTTTCCGCGGCCGCCTCGGTGAGATCGCGCCGTCCCTTGACCACCTCATTGAAGAAGCCGGGATTGGCGATGCCTCCCGCCTCCGCGAGGCGACGGTGGGTGAAGCCGCGCTCGGCGCGCTTGCGCTCTTCGAAGCACGCCAGCAGAAAGGCGCGGTAATCCTCGAACCCGTAGATATCCGGCATGCTCAAAACCCCGCCTCCAATTGCGTAAAGGAGACGAATCCGTTGCGGAAGAGCGGGTAGTCCGCGGCGGAACCCATATTTCCCGGGCCTGTTCCACTTCCGGCCCCATGGATTTCAACGGACAAGGGCAACACTTGCGAGACCGCCCATTCGGCGCGGAAGCGGCCCAGAGTCCAGGCCGCGCCCAGCCGGGGGGTGAGGCCGACGATGCCGCCCCTGGGCGAGGCTCCGTATGCGGCGGAGGTATCCACGGAAAAGAGTCGCTGGCTCAAGGACCGGCCCTCCCAATCCAGACTGAACCCGGTCCGGAACATTGTCAAGCCGACCAGCCCGGTCCAGCGGCCGCCGAAACCACCGCTGCCGCCTTTTCCACCATGGCCACCATGGCCACCATGGCCACCATGGCCAGAATGACCGCCGTGGCTGCCGTCTCGGCCATCACCGCCATCTCCGCCATCTCCGCCGGCAGCGCCGGTAACGCCACTACCACCCGCGCCCGCCGGATCCCTGTTGGAGGATCCTGGCAAGCCTCCGCGCCAGTCGACATGGGCCTCCCAGCATACGGCATGGAAACCTCCGGAAAGGATTTCGCTTTCCTTGAACAGGCCGCCATAGAGAGTGGCGATGAAAGACAGTCCGAGGCGGTTGTAGCTCAGGGTTTCGTTGCGCGTGTCCAGGGCGTCGGGTGAAGGCGTTGTCCGCCAGGACAAATCGCGGTATGCCGCTCCCAGGGAAAGCCCCAGCGGGCCCTTGCGCGTTCCTGTCACGGATCCGAAACCGGCGTCCGGCTGGAAATCCGACTCCCTACCGGACTCCGGCCCCGGGTCACGCCCAACTCCGGCCTCCCAGGACTGGGCATGGTTCTGCGCGTAGTGGAACCGCTTTAAGCCCTCCGAACCCGGAGGAATGCGCCGGCCGAAGGTCAGGACTTGGGCCTCGCGGTAGGCGGCTCGGGCGTTCCACCAACCCCAAGCGAAGGGCCGGGCGTACCGGGCAGCGGCGTCAATCCGGCGGGAAGAATCGCTGAACCAGAATTCCCGCCCGGAAACCGGATGCCGGGGCGTTCCCGTCGTATAGGTTCCCTCGAGTGAGACGCTGCCGCCGGCGACCGGGAATTCGCCGGTCAGGCGTTGGGCCAACGTGCGCTCGCGATAGGAACCGGGCACGCGCTCGCCGCTTCCATTGGTATCCAGATTCACGATGAGAAAAGGCTCGTCCACGTCTTTGCGCTCCAGGGCGTATTCAGCCCGCCACCGGCCCCGACGTCCGATCGACAGCGCCCATGCATACCCTTGCCTCTCGACGTCCGGGACGGCCAACGCGAGATCCAGGAACATTCCCCCTTCCGTTGTCGCGGCTCTCTCTTCGTCTGGGTCCTCGTCTCGGTCCTCGTCTCCCTCCTTGTTCCCCTGCTTGTTTCCCGTCGGGTTTCCGGTCGGGCGCCAGCCCGGATTTCCAAAATGGTAGGCCACCGCCAAACCACGCCCGGTGCGGGACTCGCCCAGCCCGGCGTCGAGTTTCCCCGTATCGAGATAGCGTCCGCGTTCCAGGGTCCGGGACCAGGTGAGCGCCACATCCAGCATAGGCATGGGGCGCGCCCATACGGCCTGATCCGAGCGGCCGCCAGAGATCTCGCTGAAGGCGGCCCCTTCCCTCCGCAACAACCCATTCCATCCCAGCGAGGCGGCATAGACCGCGCGCCAGTCCCCTTCGGGATACCGTAACATGGGG
Organism: Fibrobacteria bacterium; assembly: GCA_039917895.1. Classification (GTDB taxonomy): domain Bacteria; phylum Fibrobacterota; class Fibrobacteria; order UBA11236; family UBA11236; genus Chersky-265. The sequence continues at coordinate 15,730 of JBDSIO010000256.1, forward strand.
GTTATCCCATCGGGATCCGTTCCGATCCCCTGCGGCAGGAAATCCCCGGGACGGAGGAGATTGGCTTCGGCCAGACGCGGCCAGGCGGATGCGGTATCCGCGGCGGCCAGGAAAAGTAACGGACAAAGTAACGGACAAAGTGGGCAAAGAAACGGGAAAACATTCGTGAAAAGGCCCATGGTCGGTCCCGGACTCGTGGAAGGTGAAGCGGCTCCCTGCCTTGGATGGGAGGCCTGGGCGCAACTCGTCCCATGGCCATGTGAAAAGGCCGGTCTCAGAACAGGTTGTCCAGCCAAAAGAGGTACCTGGCCCAGACATCGAGATCGGAAGGATTGTTCGGCAGAGAGCGCACGCAATTCTCCCCGAACTCGTCGCACTTGACCTCAATGCGCGCTCCCGCCCATTCCAGGGATTGGATGTTGGACCAGATGTTCTCATTGGTGAGCCCGGGGAAGACCCCGCCGAAAGTGGGATCCGGAAAGACTATCTTCCCCGTGAGGGCGGCGAAGCCGAGGTCATCCACCACTTGCTCGACCTGGGCCACATCCAGGGTCTTATGCCCGGCAGCGTCCGTGAACCAGTAAGGAGCAATGCCCGCCTGGTAGATGGTGGTCACATATTCTTCGCCTTCCGGGCCGACGCGGCAGGTACGCCCCATGTCGATGACACCGGCGCCACGATCGGCGGTGGTGATGAAGGTGTTCGCATCAGGGAAGATGAAGGTGGGCTCGACGCGATGCCGACCGGCATGCTTGAGGTAACGGAACGTACAGGGGGCCGAACCGGGGGCCAGGTCGGCCAAGAGCACGTCCGGTCCTTGATACGGCGCACTGAACCAGGGCGCCTTTTCGCCGCCCAGTACCACCTGGTAGCCGGTATCATTCCGGTCGATCCGGATCGCGTCGCTGGATGAAAGCCCCAGGGCCGTGAAAATCCTGGCGCGGGGATCGCCATAGCCGAGGTTGGATTCCCTCGAGACTTCCCAGGCGCCCGGCGCGGCCGGGAACCAGTTCTGGTATTCCGCGACGGTATGATAGGGCAGGAAGCCCTGGAGCCCGTCCCAGGAGAAGATCTTCGGGAAGTTGATGTTGAGCGTGTGGGTGCCGTTGTGGTACTCGACGGCCACTTCGCCCCTCAGGTATTTCTTGCTGCGCTCCAGGGCGTCGATTATCCCTTCCAGTTCCTTGGGATCGATGTCATCGGTTTCGGCGGTGCCGACGCGGAACACGTCATGGATTTGCTTTTCCGGATGCCCCGCCTCGGATAGGGCGTAACGCAAACCGGTCTGGGTATTCTCGACGGCCTGCAGCAAAAGATCGGGAATGCCCTGGATGGCGGACTTCCAGGCGGGTTTGACGCGCGTGAAGGGGCTGCCGGTCCGGAACAAGCCCGTCAGGTGATCCATGTCCGAGCGCTGGACCGCATCCAGATCGGCGAAATCCATTTGACTCAGGTTTCCCACCCGATCCATCCAATCGTAGGATCCGTCTTTGGCGATTTCCCATTGGTATCCTGTAAGCAGCAGCACCACGGCCCGGGCCACCTTGAGACCTCCCAGCACCGGACCCACTTCGCCGCCGTCGATCTCGATGACGCCGCCATTTTCCGTCGGGAAGGTGATGGAGACGTCCCCTTTGGCCAAGACCCCGTCCAACGATGCGATGATGGAATCGAGGGTGGGCAGCACTTCGTCGGCGAACCGGTCCTGCTGCGCCGAGATAAAGGGCTTATCCACTTTGGAAAGGCCAGTGGCCAGGAGCATCACCAGGGGCGCGGCGTCTTCGCCAGAACTCTTGAAAGCCTGGGCTACCGGAAAAACCCCCACGGATGCGCCGGAAGACGATGTGGGCATGGCCTGGGACACCACCGTGTTGAGACCTTTGTCCTGGAGGAGCAATTGCCCCTGGGCCAGGGCGCGGCCGAGCAGGGCGCCGCAATGCCCCGGGGACTTGGCCAGCGCCTGGTCGTAATAAGCGATGGCGGCATGGGCGCGGGCCTCTCCCACCTCGGTCCAACCGGACTCGCGCGACACCATCATCTCAACGTCCGAGGCCTGGAGTTTCTGCGCCAGCGCCACCAGAGAGTCTCCGGCCTTTTGCTGGGCCAAGGTCAGATCCGCGCAATGCATGGCAGAAATGACCTTAGGCCCCGGCTGTTGCGCGGGCTGTTCCCCGCCTTCGAATAGGCATCCCGCCATCAACGCTCCACATACGCCCAGGGCGGCAAGCCAAGTTCCCGATTTTCCGTTCAGCGATTCCATCGCATCTCCTTGATTGAAGTTCCGTTCCCGTCTGACGAGCGGAGCGGCGGTATGCGATACAATATGGCTTTGGAAAAACCTGTTTGGCTATAGAGTTCCTGATTCTGAAAACAAAAAATAACATATTTACCTTATATTAAGGCGTTATTTGCGTATCATTCAGTTGATAACGGGGTTTTTTGGTTACAAAAATCCGACCCCGGAAACGCCTGCTTCAGTCCGATCCAGGGGCCGCGCGGACGGTCCGGGAATGCCAAAGCGATTCGGCCTCGCTCCGCAAGCGGGCTTCCCTGATGGCGCGATGGCTGCCGTGCCAGACGCAGCGGGAATCCGAAACCATCAGCACCTGGGGGGATTCGTGGAGTACGCCGAGTAGCGCCTCGACCTTGCGCGACGCGCTTCGCGCTGCGATCACGTCCACCTGGTAGAAGCTGAAGCGCCCGGACGATTTTTCGCTTTCCCGGAAACGGTCGAATTCGATCTGCGCGGCATCGCTCAATCCGCAGAGCGGGCTGTGCTTGTAGAGTATGACCGGGCGGATTGCGGAAGCGGCGATGGCCCGCGCCGCCGAGAATTCGTCGGAGAGATGTTCCATCAATGGGAGGAAGGTACGGAAAGGATTTCCCGGACCTTTTTGAGCAGGGAGTGCGGGGCGAAGGGCTTATTCATGAAGCCGGTTTCCCCATCCAGCACGCCATGGTGCAGGATGGTGTCGTCGTTGTATCCCGAAATGAAAAGGATGCGCAGGCCGGGCCGCCGGCGCACGAGGTGTTCTGCGAGCTCCCGGCCTCCGAGGCCTGGCATTACCACGTCCGTGATTAGCAGGTGGATCTCCCCCGGGTGCGCTTCGGCCAGCTCGATGGCCGTCTGTCCATCCCTCGCCTCCAGAACCGTATATCCTTGCGAGGACAGCACCTGGCGCAGGAAATTGCGCACCGACTCCTCATCCTCCGCGATCAAAATGGTGTCGAGCGCGGGCGCTTCCGCCGATTCCGGGGCGGAGGGGGCCGCCGGGACCTCAGTCGAATCCTGCACCGCGGGAAAAACCACCTCGAACGCGGATCCCGCGCCTGGCTTGGTTTCCACGCTGATGTATCCGCCGGATTGCTGTACGATGCCGTACACGGTCGAAAGCCCCATGCCCGTGCCCTTTCCCGGACCCTTGGTGGTGAAGAAGGGATCGAAGATGTGGGCCTTGACCTCTTCCGTCATTCCCATGCCGGAATCGCGGACCTGCAAACACACATATTCCCCCGGAGGCGCGCCTCCGTGCCGGGACATACCGTCCGTCCCTATCCGCAGCAGTGACGTAGCGATCTCCAGCTCTCCGCCCTCGGGCATGGCGTCGCGGGCGTTTAGGGCCAGGTTAAGGACCACTTGCTCCAATTGGGTGGAGTCGGCCTTGATGCGGGGCAAACCCGGCTTCAGCCCCATGGAATGCCGGATGTTCTCATGCAGCAGGCGTTGCAGCAATCCATACATGCCTTCCACGATGTCGTTGAGGTCGACCGCTTTGAAAGCCATCACCTGCTGGCGGCTGTAGGCGAGCAATTGGTGGGTCAGCGCCGCCGCCCGCTTGCCGGAACGGAGGATCTCGCCCAGGCCGACGTGCAGGGCTTCCCGATCGTTAAGCTGGCTCAGCAGCAACTCGCTGTAGCCGTTGATGGCGGTCAGCATGTTATTGAAATCGTGGGCGATGCCGCCCGCCAGCTTTCCGATGGCTTCCATCTTCTGGGACTGCAGCAGGGTTTCCTTGCCTTTGCGCAAATCGTCTTCGACCCGCTTGCGCTCGCTGATGTCCATGGCCGCGCCGATCACGCGCGCCGGCAGATTGTCATGGTCGCGGAATACCTTCGCCCGCATATACAGCCAGCGGATGGTCCCGTCCGGACGGTTCACGCGGAACTCCATTTCGCAATCGCGCCCTCCCTGCAGGGCCCAGGCGACGGTGTCCCGGAACTGTAGGGCGTCATCCGGATGGATCAGGGATATGAAGCTCTCCAGACCGTCCTGCAGGCTGCCGCCCGGCAGGCCCAGGAACTCGTGCAGGCGCGGCGAACCCACCAGTCGATCCTGCCTTACCATCCACTCCCAGGCGCCGATCTTGCCCGAGTCCAATGCCAAGCGCAGGCGCTCTTCGCTCTCGCCCAGGCTGCTCAGGGTTCCGCGCAACTGGTATTGCCGCTCGCGGGCCCGCAACGCCATCTTCAAGGTGCTGATCAAGGTCAGCTGGCGGAAGGGCCTCTCCAGAAAGGTGACGTTGCCGGAAGGGTCGAAGACGTTGAGGCTGCGCATGCGCGCTTCGCTCAATTCACCCGTGCCGGTGAGGATGACGATGGGGATGTCCGACCAAGGCGGCTGGGTGGAAAGCACGGACATCAAGGCGGGCATGCCTTGGGGAGACAAACCCTCCTCGGCGAGGACCAGGGCGCTGGCCCCGGCGTTGAACTCATCGGCCACGCACTGCAGGCTGGCGCAAGGCGTGGCTTCAAAACCGGATTTCCGCAAGACGTCGCAAGCGATTTCCGAATCACGTCCCATGGGAGCCAGGAGAAGGACGCGATGTTCGAGCGGATTCATTTCAGCGCGCCCCCTCCTTCTGCACGCGAAGGATGTCTTCCGATCCCCCCAGGAAATTGGGGATGCCCCGGAGGATTCCCTGGAATTCGCGCAGGGGTTCACCGACCACGAGGCGGTTGTCGCGGATATTGAACTCGCGGATGGAGTTCTCATGTTCCCCGCTGCGCTTCTTGACCACGGAGATGGATTTTTTGATCGCTCCCTGGAATTCGAAATACCGGAGCAGCACCACGGTATCGGCTAGGTAGGTCAGATCTGCGGGGGAATGCATGTCGCCCAGCAGCCCATGCTGGGCCATCACCAGGATGGACGCGACCCCGCGTTGACTGAGATAAGCGAGCAACTCATGCAATTGCAGCAGCAGGAACTTCTCTTCCGGCATGGCATTGAGAAACCCGTTCAGGCTGTCGATCAGGACCACCTTGACGTCTTCTTCATCCACCAGGCGGCAGATTTCATGGGCCAATTCGCCCGGGCTGACCTCGGCCGCGTCCACGTGCTTGAGGGTGATCATCCCCGACTTGAGATGCCCCTTGATCCGCATGCCCAGGGTTTCCACCCGTTGGATATAGGTATGCAGATTTTCGTCGAACATATAGATGGCCACCCGCTCCTTGCGATCGGCCGCCGCGCAAGCGAACTTGGCCGCGACGGTGGACTTGCCCGCGCCCGCCGGCCCGATCAACAGGCTGCCCGTGCCCCGTTCCAATCCACCTCCGCCCAGGAGACTATCCAGTTCGGGTATGCCGCTGGAAAGGGGACCGGTTTTGGGCGAAACCGGCTTGGCGCTCATCTGAAGCCGGGGATACACCTCGAGCCCGCCCTTGCGGATCGCGTAGTCGTGGCTCCCTCCCTCGAATTTCAGGCCCCGGAGCTTGACCACGTTCAACTGCCGCCTTTCCGTGCCGAAGTCGGAGAGGATGCGCTTTAGGCAGATCACGCCGTGGGCGATGCTCTGGATCAGCAGATCGGTTTCTCCCGAAGTCCGATCGTCCAGCAGCAGGATCGTGGACCCGGTGACGGCGAAATATTGCTTGAAGGACAGCATTTGGCGCCGGTAACGGAGCGCATCCTGCGACAACAGGCGGAATTCCGAAAGCGAGTCGATGACTATCCTTTGGGGTTTGATCCGCTCCACAAGATCCAATACCGTGCGCACGGTTTGCATCAATTCCACCTCGGAAGGATGGAAAAGGGAGTTCTGAGACTCGGAAAGCGTCGTCTGTTCCAGCGAATTCAATTCCATCACTTCCAGGCCGGATATTTCCCACCCATGGGATTCGGCCACCGCCAGCAGCTCATCCTTGGTCTCGGACAAGGTGATGTACAAGGCCTTTTCCCCAGCCGCCACGCCTTCCATCAGGAACTGCAGGGCCAGGGTCGTCTTCCCGACCCCGGGATCCCCTTGGATCATATAGAACCGGTGCCTGGGCAGGCCCCCATTCAGGATTTTGTCGAGTCCGGCAATGCCGGTGAAACAGGCTTTGGATTCGGAAACGGACATGCTTTCTCCGGGTGATCCGCACAAAGGCGCAATAGCGAATTTCTGGGAGATAGAGCCCCCCTTCGGTTACTCGAGGAAGATAAATTCGGCAAATTGGGGGTAGTGGAAAAAAATCGGGGACGGACGGGCATGACGGACGGGCATTTTGGAGCGTTTGGGGCGTTGGAGCGTGTTACGAGGTAAGGGCCATTCGCCGGTACTCGTCTCGAACGCCGGTATCAGCCTTCCGCGACGGACGGACCTTGAGGTTCCACCCGCATGCATTGGGCCGAAGCGACCGAAAGCAGGCAATATCCCAGGAAATACCAGAAGCCCCTATGCAATTGAGCGGTTACTCCCACTGCCGCGCCAGTCGCGAGGTAGGCCAGGAAAATACCCATCACGAAAACGTCGGCCATGGACCATTTTCCGATCGCAGAGACGAAGCGAAGCAGCGGGCTGCGGAACGGGGCGTTCTTCAGCGCCAGCACATAAAGCAGGCTCAAGCCTTTGGCTACCGGGACGATCACGCTGAAGAGCAGGATCAGGCCGGCCACCAGCAGGTTTCCCGTATCGTACAGGTTATGCACGGTGCCGATGATGCTGCGGGTCTGATTGTACAGGGTCATCTTCCCCAGGAACGGCAGCACCGGGGAGATGTCCAGGGTCAGGGCCGGAAGCCAAAGGCCCGGAACCAGGCAAGCGAAGGAAGCGAGGATGAGAATCAGGGCAATGACATTTGCGATGCGCGGTGCCATCGCCCCAAGGTAGCCATTTTAAGGCCGGCGGCCCGGCCGGACTCCTGTCCGGCCGGGCGAGGGTTCGGCCGGGCGAGGGTTCGGCCGGACAGGAGTCCGGCCGGGAAGGATCAGACCAGCTTGGCCGTGAGGTTGATGGTGGTCGCGGCCAGCGCACGCGAAACCGGACAGCCCTTCTTGGTGGCCTCGGCGATTTCCAGGAACTTGGCGCTTTCGATACCGGGGATTTCCGCTTCGGTGCGCAGATCGATCTTGGTGATGGTGAAGCCTTCGCCCACCTTCTCGATGTAGACTTCGGCTTCGCTCTGGATGCGCTTGGGCGTGAATCCCTCCTTGCCCAGGCCGCCGGAAAGCGCCATGGAGAAGCAGCCGGCGAGCGCGCCGCCGATCAGTTCCTCGGGATTGCTGCCGACGCCGTTCTCGAACCGGGTGGAGAAGGAAAAGGGCTGTTCGAAACGGCCTCCGAAGGACATCTGTCCGTTTCCGGCCTTGAGGTCCCCGAGCCAGGTGGCTTTCGCTTTACGTGCAGGCATGATGAATCTCCTTTGAAAGGTTTGATGATGGAGAATTGGATGGGAGTCCTAAGACCCGGTCCGCGGCCTTGAAACTACTTAGTCCAGAGGCGAAAACCTACGGGAAAAGACCAGGGATTGCCCGCCTTGACGGCCGATCCCGGCCCCCCATGCGATCCCCCCTCAACGGACCCCGAGTTGCCGCATCTCCGCCACCGAAGACACCGAAACGTTCAGGTCCCGGAGCAGTCCGTCGTTGATGCCGTAGATCCAGCCGTGCACGGTGATCTCCTGGCCTTTATCCCAGGCTTCCTGCACGATGGTGGTGTTGCAGACGTTGAAGACCTGGGCGGCCACGTTGATCTCGCAGAGCCGGTTGATGCGCTCGGCCGGATCCTTGATGGCCAGCATCTCCTTCTCGTACTGATAATAGAGGTCGCGCACGTTGCGCAGCCAATTGTCGATCAGGCCATGGGGCCTCTCCTCGATGGCCGCCGCGATGCCGCCGCATCCGTAATGCCCGCAAACAATGATGTGCTTGATCTTGAGGCTGTCGATGGCGTATTGCATCACCGACAAGCAATTCATGTCGGTATGCACCACCAGGTTCGACACGTTGCGGTGCACGAACAGTTCGCCGGGCAGGAGGCCGACGATTTCGTTGGCCGGCACGCGGCTGTCCGAACAGCCGATCCACAGGTACTTGGGGGATTGCTGGGCGGAAAGCTTCTGGAAGAAATTGGGATGGATCTTCAGGATGTCCTTGGCCCATTGCCGGT
>JBDSIO010000257.1:0-3393 GCA_039917895.1 Fibrobacteria bacterium
TGTGGGCTTTAAGCACCGGGTCGGACAGGGTTTGCGCTTGCGCCCGACACAGGTCCAGCGCGGCTTCCGGATGGGCGTAGGACCATTCCAGGCTGGCGCGAATGGCGATTTCCACCTGGGCGGCCAGGCCGGGCCGTTCGACCTCCAGGCGATTGCGCAAGGCGACCGCGCCCAAAGGAATGGGAAAGCCCGTGCGTTCTTCCCAGAACGCTCCAAGGTCGCGGATCAGGTGCAGGCCGTCGGCGGCATAGGTGAACCGCATTTCGTGGATGACCACGCCTTGGCAAGGATCTTTACCCAGCAAGCGGCGGTACAAGGCGTCGAAAGGCATGAAGGTTTTTTCCAGCGGTCGTATGCGTTGCGGGCTTGCCGCTTTGGTGGCATCTGCGGCGCCTGCCGCGCCACCTGCGCTCCCCGCTCCCGACATTGCCGAAAGGATCCGTCCGGGAACAGCGGACGCCGACGACGAAACGTAGAAGTCCAACAGGAAATTGGCCGTGGTGCGGCTGCCCGGCACCAACACCTCCTCGCGGGGATTCCAGGTTCCGCCGCCATCGGCGGACTCGCGGTTGGAAAGCAGCAACGGCCCGCAACCCCGTCCCAAGGCTCCCCCGCAGCGGAGCAGGCGGTAATCCTTCGCGCAGGCGACATGGTTGGCGTAGCTGATCTTTGCCAGGTCCCATAGGCCGTCATTGGCATCGCGGTTGAGCGTCTCCAGCTCGTGGTAGGCGAATTCGAACTCGAGGCCGGGCGCCGAAACGCCGCCGCAGATGAGCCCGGCGAAGATGAACACGTCGTTGGGACAGGGAGAAATGGCGGAGCGGATCCTCATGGTTTTTTTCACTTCCCGGCTTTCCTGGATTTCAGGGTTTCCATGCCCGGAGGAATTCAGGGAATCGCCCCGAGCCAGCGGCCCATATAAGCTCCCAGGTTATCCAGGGCCAGGGCCACGTTCTCCGGCCGCATATCCCGGGTCGCGGCCATGTTGCTGATGGCTCGCAGTTGGCAAACGGGAATGCCCAGCTCCCGGCCCGCCAACGCCGCGGCCGCGCCCTCCATGGTCTCGAACCCGGCGCCGAAAATCTTGCGTCTGCGCGAACCGGTCTCTTCCCGGCCCGCGCATTGGTTCACCGTACAGCCTTTGGCGAGGCGCAGCATGGGGCTCCGCGCCGCGCGCCAAGGCTCCACGGTCAGGGTCAGGGGTTGGCGATATTCGTCGTCCGCCCAAGGGAAGGTGTCCAAGGGGAGGAATCCCTTATCGTCCGGCGTCTCCATGCCAAGGTCCCCGAAGCATTCGGACTCCCCGATGACGAGATCGCCGATACCCAATCCTGATCCCGGATACGCTCCGGCGATCCCGACATTGACTATAAGTTCGGGCTTGAGCGCCGCAGCCATGGGCAGCAGCCTCGCCAAAGTCATGGGGATGCCCACTCCGGTCGCCGCGAACCGGCGCGTTCCCTGGCTGCGGGTGCGGATGGTACCGTCGCCAGGTCCATGGATGTCGTCCGAATGGATGCCCATCGGTCGCAGGAAGGAATCGAGCTCGCGGCTGGTGGCGGCGCAGATCAGGATCACCGGCGCAACTCCACCAACAGCAAAAGGGCGAGATAATCCTCATCGGTGAATTCCGCCGGCAAGGGATGCAAGCAGCTCGCCGAACCCATTGCGAGTCCCCGGCGGAAGGCCTCCGATGCCTTTAGCCCCTGAAGCAGGAAATGGGTGAGGCCGGCGGTGACCGTGTCGCCCGCCCCGATGGGACTGGCCAGTTCGGAAAGGTGGGGCGGCAGCAGACGCGCCAGGATATTTCCCGACCGTAACATGGATGCTTCCCCCCCACCTGAGGTCAGCAGAAAGAGCGCATCGCCCGTCCCTTGGGGTCCCAACCGTTCCGTAAGGGAGCGGAATTCGGCCTGGTTCAACTTAAGGCACGTGGCCCGTTCCAGGATAGCCGCGCCGATTCCCTGCCAGGCGTCGATTACAGAGATGCCCGCATCGAAGCGATCCAGGATCGCGCCGTAAATGCCTTCCTCGATCCCGGGCGGCAAGGTTCCGGAAACGACCACGGCGTCGAAGAAATCGGGTTCTTCCGGCAGCGCGCTGAGCAGCGAGTCGGCGACTCCGGCTTCACGGATACGGAAAGGTTCGATGATCTCGGTGGCTTCGGATTCAATGGTACCGGCTCCATGCAGAAGCGTGGTGCACTGGCGCGTTTCGGTTTCCACCCAGGCGTAGAGGCTGCGGATACCGAGCTCTTCGCAGCCTTCCAAGCAACGGCGGCCGTTTTCTCCGCCCAGAACTTGCAGCAGCCAGACCTCATGGCCCAGCCGGCGCAGCACCTTAGCCGCGTTGATACCCTTTCCCGAAGCCAAGGCGGATACGGTTTTGGCGCGATTGACCTCTCCGGGACGGAAATCCTCGAATTCCAGGACTTTCTGCCAGGCGGGATTGAGGCCGACGACGAGGATTTTAGACATCCTGAAAAGTTAAAAAGAGAAGGCGAAGAAGGCTATTAAGAGAATTCGGGAAGACGCCGCTTACTAATGGGGCGCCGGAGCTATCCCCGCCGGGGTAAGCTTCACCTCCGAAAAGAAGGAAACCCGGTTTCGGCCGCCCTGTTTGGACGCGTACATGGACTTGTCGGAGTTGTCGATGAGTTCCTGCTTGGTGCCGCCGTCAAAAGGGAAGGTGGCGCTGCCGATGCTGACGGTAACGCGCAGGATCTTGCCGTCGTTCTGGACCTCCACCGATTCCACCGCCTTGCGGATACGCTCGGCCAGGTCTCGGGACTGGGCCTCATCGGCCTGGATCAGCACCACCACGAACTCCTCACCGCCGTAGCGGGCGCAATAGTCGGTATTGCGGATGGAGCCCTGCAAGGCTTTGGCGACCATCCGCAGCACCAGATCGCCGACGGGATGGCCGTAGGTGTCGTTGAACTTCTTGAAATGATCGATGTCCATGAGCAGCAGCGTTAGCGGGGTGTTATAGCGCTGCGCGCGTTCCAGCTCCATGGTCATGATGTCCTGGAACTTCCGGTGGTTGGCGATCTGGGTCAGGCCGTCGATGGTCGCCAGCTTCTCCATTTCTGTATACATACGGGCTTTGGTCAAGGCCGTGGTCACGTTTGCCATGATGGTCTTGAGCAGCTGCAGCTCCGATTGCGAATAGACCCCGGGTTTGTTGGACTCCAGGCCGATCTGCAATATGAAATCGCCCAGAAGCTTTCCGAATCGCTCAAGGTCGAAGAAGTCATCGACGTCCTGACGCAGTCACTGATGCGCACCTTCGAGCATGATCGGCTCGTCATCATCGCCTACAACTCCGCCACCGCCAAAGGGGCCGTCTGGCGAATCATCGGCGATCCCGGCAACATCACCGAGGGCATGGAAT
>JBDSIO010000258.1:0-15683 GCA_039917895.1 Fibrobacteria bacterium
ACGGCTTTCCCCATTCCTGCCAATCCACTATTTAGGAGGGTACAAACAGCGACAAATCTCCTGTCCAACTTGATTTTCGTCGAAACCAGATCGACATTAACTGACACTTAAGGCCATACAGTGTCCAAGATTTCCCATATTTGACAATTTTGAAGGGTCGTTTAACCGGCTGCCCCCAATTCTACGAATTCGCCAGCAAGAAACCCATCAAGCCCTTCAATATTCTGGTACGGGGATTGCGTTCCTATACGGAAAACTCAGGGGGAGCCACATGATCGATTTCCGTCTCGATAGCATTCGTAACCAATTTTTCGCGTTCCTGAAATTCCTGGGAGTACTCCTCCTTGTCACCCTGGGATTCCAAATGGGCGCCCATGCGGCAGCCCCTGCGGTGCCCTTGAAGGTCGCCTATAGCGACTGGCCGGGCTGGGTGGCCTGGGATATCGCGGTGCAGAAAGGCTGGTTCAAGGAAGCCGGAGTGGACGTGGAGTTCGTCTGGTTCGAATACGTACCATCAATGGACGCCTACGCCGCCGGTAAAGTGGACGCGGTTTGCATGACCAATGGCGACGCCCTGGTTACGGGCGCCAATGGGAAACCCTCCAAGGGCATCCTGTTGAACGACTTCAGCGACGGAAACGACATGGTGGTGGCCAAGGCGGGCATCAAATCGATCAAGGACCTCAAGGGCAAGAAGATCGGTGTCGAGGTAGGCTTCGTCGATCATCTGTTGCTGCTCAAGGGTCTGGAGGCCGCGGGCCTGCAGGAGAAGGACGTGACCCTGGTGAACATGCCCACCAATCAGACCGCCCAAGGTCTCGCCTCCGGATCGGTCGACGCCATCGCCGCCTGGCAGCCCAATTCCGGACAGGCCCTGAAGGAGGTTCCCGGTTCCACCGCCATCTTTACGAGCGCCAATGCGCCAGGCCTCATCTACGATCTGCTCTATGTGAGCCCGGAGAGCCTGGCCAAGCATAAGGCCGAATGGAAAAAGGTCGTCAAGGTCTGGTACCGCGTGGTCGACTTCATCAAGGATGACAAGAACAAGGCGGAATACCTGAAGATCATGAGCGCGCGCGTCGGCCTCAAGCCCGAAGCCTATGAACCGCTTATGAAGGGCACCCATTTCCTGAACGCGGCCGAGAACAAGGCGCATTTCGCCAAGGGCAAGGATTTGGCTTCCGTCTACGGTTCCTCCAAGATCGTCGACGATTTCAATATGAAGAACGCCGTGTACAAGAAAGCCCAGGACGTGGATGCGTATCTGGATGCAGGCCTGCTGGTGGAAACCAAGTAATCCAACCTCTCCGGAAGCGAAGGCCGACCACCAGTGATAACCAGGCCTTCCACCGAACCGCCTCCGGACCGTGCCCCGACCCCGGACTCCATGCCCGCGGGAAAAAAAAGCGCGCAAGGATACGTATCGAAGCGCCCCGCCGGGTTTTCCAGATCGGGGCTGCAAGTACGCAAACCCTTATCCAGGCGCGGGGTCTTTTGGCTCACGCAGGGGGCGTTCCTGCTACCTGTGCTCGTCTGGTGCGCGGTGAGTTATCTGCCCTTCGTCTGGCATCCCAAGGTCACGATCAGCGATTCGGGATCAGTGGAATATTTCCAGCAGGGCATGCAGGTCGACCGCGCCGAATTCCAGGAGGAGAACCGCAAGGCCGCTTCCGAAGGCCGAAGTCTTGCGGCCGGGTTGCGTACCAATCCCGTTTACCTGCCGGCGCCGCATCTGGTCGCCAAGGCCATGTTCACTGCCTTCCGCACCCCTCCGCTCCGGGCGGGAGAACCGTGGCTGCATGAAAGTCTGGCGCACAGCATCCGCATCATCGCTCTGGGGTTTCTGCTTTCTGCGCTGGTCGGGCTTCCACTCGGCCTCTTGTGCGGCACCTTCGCCCTGGTTTCACGCCTGTCCGAACCCTTCGTGGATTTCATCCGCTACATGCCGGCGCCCGTATTCGGAGCGCTGTCGGTCGCCATCCTCGGCATCGACGACGCGCCCAAGGTGGCCATCATCTTCATCGGGACCTTTTTCCAGATGGTGCTGGTCCTGGCCAACACCACCCGATCACTGCCTTTGCCCTTGCTCGAAGCGGCGCAGACCCTGGGAGCGCACCGCCGGCAATTGCTCCTGAACGTGGTCGTTCCCGGCGTACTGCCACTGATCTATCGCGATATGCGCATCCTGCTGGGCTGGGCCTGGACCTATCTGATCGTTGCCGAACTGATCGGCGCCAGCTCGGGCATCAGCTTCTTCATCTATCAGCAGGCCAAGTACCGGAATTACGACAACGTGTACGCGGCCATCATCATGATCGGGTTGATCGGCCTGGGAACGGATATCCTCCTCAAGTGGCTGGGGCGCTGGTTCTTCCCCTGGGAAAAGGCGGAGGCATAGCATGGAAGAGGCTCTCGCGCTTCCCGACTATAAGGAACTTTCCCCGGAGCTGGCGCAACGCTTCCGGGACATCGAAGCCCGGGAAACCATCCTCGAAATCGATCACCTGCGTAAGGATTTCATCGGCAAGAATGGCGACGCCACGGGAATGCCCCCGGTGATCGGCGACGTTTCCTTCCAGGTCAAGCGCCGGGAGTTCATCTGCGTCATCGGCGCCTCCGGATGCGGCAAGTCCACCCTGCTGCGCATCCTGGGAGGGCTGGAACCCCGCTCGGGCGGCGAAGTGCGCATGAACGGCCATCCGGTCTCGGGACCCGGCGCCGACCGCGGCATGGTTTTCCAGGAATACACCCTGTTCCCCTGGCTCACGGTGAAGAAGAACGTCATGTTCGGCCCGCGCATGGCCGGCCATGGAAAGGACGCTTCGGAAGCGGAAGCCCTGCAGTGGCTGGAGATGGTGGGCCTGTCGGAACGCGCCAACGCCTATCCCCATCAGCTCTCCGGCGGCATGAAACAGCGCGTGGCCATCGCGCGCGCCCTCGCCAACTATCCTCCCATCCTGCTGATGGACGAACCCTTCGGGGCGCTCGATGCGCAGACCCGCTGCCAGATGCAGCGCCACCTGTTGCAAATCTGGAAGAACGTGGATGTGACGGTGCTGTTCGTAACCCATGATCTGGACGAAGCGATTTTCCTGGCGGATCGCATCGTGGTGCTGGGGGCGCGCCCGGGACGCATCCTGGAAATCATCAAGGTGCCGGTGGATCGCCCTCGCCATCAGGGGCAATTGCTGACGCCGCATTTTCTGGCCGTGAAGAAGCGGCTGGAACAACTGATCCATCCGGATGATCCAGATGAGATCAAGGATTTGCCGCTGATCCGCATGACGCGAGTAGGCGATGAAGCGTGAGGCCCTGGCGGGGCGCCGGGGAGAAGTCAAAGTGCAAAGTTCAAAGTGCAAAGTGAAAAGTTGAGGAAAAAACACAGAACCCACACCGGATGCAATGCCAATGCCAACCCATGTACGCATTGTCCTACATTTTGCACTTTGAACTTTGCACTTTTAAATTTGAACTCTCTCTTACAAGGAGCCGTATGTCAACGGCAGAAATCCTCTCCGAATCCCTCCGCCCCGGCGCGATGTGGTCCTGGACGCTAAAGCGCGGCGACCGGCTGCGCCTCACTGATACCGAAGGCGGGGCCAACGTATCGGCCTTGCTGCTCAACGCGGACGCACCCTTGGAACGGTATAACATGCCCGATACCCTGAAGTCCCAATTCATCGCCTTCCTAACCAAGGGCAACGCCCTGCATTCCGACATGGGCCGCATCCTGTGCTCCGTCGTCGAGGACACTTGCGGGTGGCATGACACCTTGTGCGGCGCCACCGACGCGAAATCGACCGAGGCCAAATACGGCCCCTCCGGATACCAGAAGTTCCGCAATGACCGGCATCGCAACGGCCGCGACAATTTTCTGGTGGAACTGGGTAAATACGGCTTGGGCAAACGCGATCTCCCCGTTCCCATCAACTTCTTCAGCAAGGTGATCGTGGACAACGACGGGAATCTGCTTTGGCAGGACGGGAATTCTCGCGCCGGTTGCTTCGTGGAACTGCGGGCGGAGATGAACGTGCTGGTGGTGTTGTCCAATACGCCGCACCCTCTCGACCCCTCGTCGAACTACGCGCCGCGGCCGGTACGCCTCCATGTCCGACATGGCGAGGCTCCCGGTCCGGACGACCTATGCCGCAACTCCCGGCCGGAAAACGGCCGCGGCTTCAGCAACACCGAAACTCTGTTCCCCTCCCTGTTCACATAAGCCCGCAGAGGCGCGAAGGACGACTCATGCCCACCCTGGTACACGCCGAAAGCGCTCTCCATCCCCGCAATGCCGTACATGATGAAATCCTGCCCGCGGGTGAAGGATGGATCCATCCCATCAAGGCCGGCCAATACTTCCGCATCCTGGATCTGGAAGGGAACCAGGCCGTGGACACCCTGTTCTACAATGCGGCCGATCCCTCGGACCGGTACGACGCCATCGCCACCATCAGGACCCAGGCCAACATCTTCCTGACCACGGGCACGCGGCTCATGTCCTCGGACGGAAACGTCCTGCTGACGATCACGGCGGATACCTGCGGCCGACATGACACCCTCGGCGGCGCCTGTTCGGCGGAGAGCAATACCGTGCGCTACGCCCTGGACAAGAAGCACATGCACAATTGCCGGGACAGTTTCCTGCTGCAACTGGGCCGGGCGGAACACGGGCTCACCAAGCGCGATCTCGGAAGCAACATCAATTTCTTCATGAACGTGCCGGTCACGCCTAAGGGCGGCCTCACCTTCGCGGACGGGGTTTCGGCGCCGGGGAAGTACGTGGAGATGCGCGCGGAAATAGACGTGATCGCCCTGATCTCGAACTGCCCCCAGTTGAACAATCCATGCAATGCCTACAATCCTACCCCGGTGCGCCTGCTGATCTGGGATCCGCCGGTGATCGCGTGATCGATTCCCGCATGAACACCTATTCCCGGAAATCCGCATGTTCGCCAAAGTCCTGATCGCCAACCGCGGGGAAATCGCCTGCCGCATCGCCCGCACCCTTCGCCGCATGGGCATCCGATCCGTCGCGGTCTATTCCGAGGCGGACGCTGGATCGTTGCATGTCTCCGCCTGCGACGAAGCCCATTGCATCGGACCGGCGCAGCCAGCGGCCAGTTATCTGGACACGTCCCGTATCCTGGCCGCCGCGAAAGCCTCCGGAGCGGAGGCCATCCACCCCGGCTACGGATTCCTGAGCGAAAACGCCGCATTCGCGGAAGCCTGCGCCCAAGCCGGAATCGCCTTCATCGGCCCGACCCCGGCGCAAATGCGCGATTTCGGACTCAAGCACACCGCCCGCGCCTTGGCGGAAAAGAGCGGGGTGCCGTTGCTGCCCGGAACGGGCCTGCTGGCCGACGCCGCGGACGCCGCGACCCAGGCGCAACGCATCGGTTATCCCGTGATGCTGAAGAGCACGGCCGGCGGGGGCGGCATCGGCATGCAGGTGGTCCAGGATGCAGCCCAACTCTCCTCGGCCTGGGACACGGTTCTGCGCCTCAGCCAAGGCAATTTCAAGCATGGCGGCATCTACCTGGAGAAATACGTCGGCCGCGCGCGCCACGTCGAGGTGCAGATCTTCGGCGACGGAAATGGCGAGGTGATCGCGTTGGGAGAACGCGACTGTTCCGCGCAACGACGCAACCAGAAAGTGCTGGAAGAGACGCCGGCTCCAGGCATCAACGCCGCGCTGCGCAAGGCTCTCCACGAATCGGCGGTCCAGTTGGGGAAAACGGTGTCGTATGCGAGCGCGGGCACCGTGGAATTCGTCTTGGACGCCGATGCGGCGGACGTAGACGGGGCGGGCGTCGAGGACGGCGAAGCTGGCGGTTTCTACTTCCTGGAAGTCAACACCCGCCTGCAAGTCGAACACGGCGTCACCGAAGCGGTCACCGGAGTCGATCTCGTGGAATGGATGATCCGTCAGGCCGCAGGCGAACTCGGCGATCTCGAATCCCTGCGCCCCACCCCGCAAGGCCATTCCATCCAGGCCCGCGTATACGCCGAGAACCCGCGTCTGGATTTCCGCCCCAGCGCTGGCATCCTCACCGAAGTACTTTTTCCGGCCCCGGCCAATGCGCGGGTGGACACCTGGGTGGAGCGCGGCAGCGAGGTCTCCCCCTACTACGACCCCCTGGTCGCCAAGGTCATCGTCAAAGGCAGGGATCGCGCGGAAGCCTTGGCCGCCTTGTCCCGGGCACTGTCGGAGACGCGCCTGGACGGTATCGAAACCAATCTCGAATTCCTGCGCGCCGTGGCCGCTTCGCCGGATTTCACCGCCGGCCGCATGACCACGCGCCTGCTGACCGGCTTTTCCTACCGCTCCGATACCGTCGACGTACTGGCGCCCGGAGCCCAGACCACGATCCAGGATTATCCCGGACGCACCGGCTATTGGGACGTCGGGGTCCCCCCCTCCGGCCCATTTGATTCCCTCTCCTTCCGTCTCGGCAACCGTCTATTGGGCAACGCCTCGGGAGCCGCGGGTTTGGAAATCACGGTCGCTGGCCCCACCCTCCGTTTCAGCCGCGCCTGCCGGATCGCCATCACCGGCGCCGCCCTCAAAGCCGAACTCGTTTCGGCCGAGGGTAACCGCGAGGTTTCCTTGTGGAGGGTCGAGGAGGTGCCCGTCGGGGCCACGTTGAAGCTCGGATCCATCCTTGGCGCGGGCATGCGCGCTTACCTCTGCGTCGAAGGCGGTTTCGACGCCCCCCTTTACATGGGAAGCCGTTCGACATTTACTCTCGGTAATTTCGGCGGCCACGCCGGGCGCGTGCTCAAAACCGGTGACGTCCTGCATCTGCATGCCGCCGCTTCAACTTCCATCCAGATCGCCCCCTCGCGCGAACTTCCCCCTTCCCTGCGCCCGGCCCTCACGAAAACCTGGGACATCGGAGTCCTCTACGGCCCCCATGGCTCCCCGGACTATTTCACCGACGGCGACATCCAAACCTTCTTCGCCACCGCCTGGGAGGTCCACTACAATTCCAACCGCACCGGCATCCGCTTGATCGGCCCCAAGCCCGCATGGGCCAGGTCCGACGGCGGCGAGGCCGGCCTGCACCCTTCCAACATCCATGACAACGCTTACGCCATCGGCGCGGTGGATTTCACCGGGGACATGCCCATCCTGCTCGGCCCCGACGGCCCCAGCCTCGGCGGCTTCGTCTGCCCGGCCACCATCGTACAGGCCGAGTTATGGAAGATGGGACAGCTCAAGCCCGGCGACACGATCCGCTTCCGCAAATTGTCCTTGGCTCAGTCCCGGGAATTGGAACGGGACCAGGAGTTCCTCATCGAAACCCTGTTGGAAGCACGTCCCGAAGAGAGTACCCGAACGCCCGAAATCGCCGATGCGACCACGCCGAAAGCCCAGTCTGCAAAGCGCGCAAAGGGCCCATCAGACTCCGAGACGTCCGACGCTGACCAATGCATCCTGCACCGCATCCCCGCCACCGCCGGGTCCCTGGAAGTGCGCTACCGCCGCTCCGGCGACCGAAACCTGCTGGTCGAATACGGCCCCACCGTGCTGGATCTCAATCTGCGCTTCCGCGCCCATGCCCTGATGACCCATGTGCAGGCCCTCGGCCTGAAGGGCGTCATCGACCTGACGCCCGGCATCCGTTCCCTGCAGGTCCATTTCGACGGCCGCGTCCTGCCGATGGAAAAGCTCCTGCGAATCCTGATCGAATCAGAGCCGCTGCTGCCGGCCATCGACGCCATGGAAGTCCCGTCGCGCATCGTGCACATGCCCTTGTCCTGGGACGATGAGGCTACCCATGCCGTGATCCGGAAATACATGCAGTCCGTGCGGGCCGACGCTCCCTGGTGCCCGAGCAACATCGAATTCATCCGTCGCATCAATGGACTGGACTCGATCGAGGACGTGTACCGCACCGTGTTCGATGCCGACTACCTTGTGATGGGATTGGGAGACGTCTACCTGGGCGCGCCCGTGGCCACACCCTTGGATCCGCGCCACCGCTTGGTGACCACCAAATACAATCCCGCCCGCACCTGGACCGTCGAGAACGTAGTCGGCATCGGCGGCGCCTACATGTGCATCTATGGGATGGAAGGCCCGGGAGGCTACCAGCTTTTCGGACGCACCACCCAGGTTTGGAACACCTACCGGCAAACCCGGGATTTCCGCGACGGAAAACCGTGGCTACTGCGCTTCTTCGATCAGATCCGCTTCCATCCCGTCAGCGGAAAGGAACTGCTCGACTTCCGCGCGGCCTTCATCCGGGGCCAGGTCTCGCTGCAGGTGGAGCCCACGGTGTTCCGCCTCGGCGACTACAACCGCTTCCTGCAGAACCATGCCGCTGACATCGCCGCATTCCGCGAGAGGCAACGCAACGCCTTCCGCGAAGAACGCGAGCGCTGGAAAGCGGCGGGACAGGCGGAAGTCGCCGAGCCCAAGGCCGATGTTCCTAGCAGGTCGGATGCGGGGAATCCCGGCGCGGAGGCGGCAATGTCGACTGGAACGCCAGTGGACGCCCACATTTCCGGCAGCGTATGGAAGGTGCTGGTTGAACCGGGCCAGAAGGTCGAAGCCGACGCCCCCTTGATGATCCTGGAAAGCATGAAGATGGAATTCACGGTCACCGCTCCGGCCCCGGGAAGGGTTTCCAGTATCGCGGTCAAGGAAGGCACCCTGGTCGCGAGTGGACAAACGATTTTGTGGCTGGAATAAGGAACCCTTGCACGGAGATACGGGTCAGAACCCGCAAAATCACTTGAAAACAAAGGTTTTAGGGGGATCCTGGGTCGGACTCCTAAAATATTGAGCCTGACAGTTGACTTTTGCCTAAGATCAGTTTATACTTAAACGGTATGGACGAGAACAGTTGCCCCAACAGCCAAAAAGGGAAGAAAAGCCTCGATTGCTGGCTACAGATGATTCGGACCTACGATCATCTCCAAAACCAGGTGGCAGTGCTGTTGCAGACTCACAACCTGACCGTGCCGCAGTTCGAAGTGCTTTCCACCCTGGCGGTCGCGTCTTGCACCAATCAGCAAGAGTTGGCTGCGCGGTTGCAAGTCACCAAAGGCAACCTGGTGGGACTTATCGACCGGCTGACCGAACGAGGCTTGGTGGAACGCGTTCAGGTACCCGGCGACCGCCGGGTGAATAAGGTCCGGATTACCGATGGCGGTAAGGAATTGCTCGGCAAGGCTTTTCCGGAACAGGTAGGCGTGGTGGAAACCATGATGTCAGGCCTGGACGAACCGGAATTGGAAACTCTGACAGGATTGATGCAGCGATTGAATGTTCAGGATTGAACAGGATGCTTTTTTTTACACAATTAGTTTAAGCATATACGATATCAATGATAACGATATGAACAAAAACCTTTTCACCCTAAACCGTACTCATTGAAAGGATCTCTTATGATTATCGAAGCCGCTCGCAAAACCAACCAAACCCACACCTCCCTTCAACAGGCGATCTCGGCCCGTCGGTGGCTGCACTGGTTCTTCGCAACCAGGTCTGACAGCACTGGCTTGATCTTGAGGCTCGCCCTCGCCGCGACTCTGTTCCCTCACGGGGCGCAGAAAGTTCTGGGCTGGTTCGGCGGCTACGGCTTCCAAGGCACTCTGGCGGGATTCACTTCCATGGGCATGCCCGCGCCCCTGGCGCTTTTGATCATGGCGGCGGAATTCCTAGGACCCATCGCCCTGGTCGCGGGATTCTTCACGCGCTGGTCTGGCTTCGGTATCGGCCTCACCATGGCGGGCGCGGCCCTGATGGCGCATTTGCCGAACGGATTCTTCATGAACTGGATGGGCACACAGAAGGGCGAAGGCATCGAGTACTTCATCCCCGTGGTCGCCATCGCCGTTGTCCTGATCCTAAAGGGAGGCGGAGCCTGGGCGGTGGATTCGTTGCTGGCGCGGAGGATCGAAGCGTGAGCGCGGAACGGAATCGGGTAGAACGGTTTGATTCACATCCAAGGAAGGGATAAGCCATGAAAACTTTAGCGCACGAATACGCCAAGGTCGGACCGGGAGAAGAGCGGGAATTCCAAGAACCCTATCTGCGCCGCGTTTTCGGCTGGATGGGTATCGACGATAGCACCAACCTGGAGGTGCTCCACAAAGTCGATCATAGGGATCAGCAAGGTCGGATCAAGGAGACGCAGGAAGCGCTGCAGGCTAAGGCAGAACGCTGGTTGGCCGAGTTCGACGCCGAGTATGGGCCGGGAGACTCGTTCAATAAGATCGCCGCGTAAGCGTTCCGGGACCGGCGGATGCGCGGTTCCACGCAGGGAAACCTGCGTGTGACCCTGTCCGTGGCCGGACCGACCGGGTTCTCATGCGCGCGGCGCAGCGGTAACAACGGGACCTCTTCCGTCCGCGGCAGAGGATTTTGGGTTTCCGGGCGCGCTTGAGGAGCGCTATAGGCGCCTTTTAAACTTTCTTACGCACCCTAAAGGGGGCAAGCGACGAAACCGCTTGTAATCCCCGTGAAAATTTGTATGATTCATGAAGCCGACACGTTTCCCCCTCTTTTCGTCGGCCTCCCGGATCAGGAACCCTTCAGAGTTTTCCTCATCCCACCAAACGCGGCACCGGTCCAAGGGGGACTACTCGTGGACCCGGAATAGCGCCTGCGTAACCGTTCTGAGAACCTAGGAGTTCTATTTTGCTTTTCAGAGATCTGAATCTCATTCCGTCCATTTTGTCCGCCGTCGAAGCCGAAGGGTATACCAAGCCCACTCCGGTGCAGGCCGCATGCATCCCTTCCATCCTCGACGGCCGCGACGTGCTGGGCTGCGCCCAGACCGGCACCGGCAAGACCGCGGCGTTCGCCCTGCCCATGTTGCAGAACCTGTCCGCCCAACGTCCCGCCAACGGGCGCCCCATCCGCGCCCTGGTCCTAACTCCCACCCGCGAACTCGCCCTGCAGATCGCGGAGAGCTTCGCCGTCTATGGCAAGAACCTCGACCTGCGCATGGCCGTGATCTTCGGCGGCGTCGGTGATGGCCCCCAGAAGGCCAAACTGCGCGCCGGCGTGGACATCCTGATCGCGACCCCGGGCCGCCTGATGGATCTGCTCGGCCAGCGTTCGCTTACCCTGGGCAACATCGAAATCTTCACCCTCGACGAAGCCGACCGCATGCTCGACATGGGCTTCATCAACGACGTGCGCAAGGTCTGCCAGTTGTTGCCGGCAAAGCGCCAGACCCTGCTGTTCTCGGCCACCATGCCGAACGAAATCAGCAAGCTGGCCCACGGCCTGCTCCGCAATCCGGTCAAGGTGGAAGTGACCCCGGTCGCCACCACCGCCGAGAAGATCCAACAGAGCGTCTATATGGTGACCAAGGACAACAAGTCCGCCCTGCTCCGCCACATCCTCGCGGATGAAGCGGTAAGCCGCGTGCTCGTGTTCACCCGCACCAAGCACGGCGCGGATCGGCTCAAGAAGAACCTGGAGCAGTTCGGCATCCCTTCCGAAGCCATCCATGGCAACAAGTCGCAGAACGCGCGCGTACGCTCGCTCAGCAACTTCAAGGAAGGCTCCACCCGGGTGCTGGTCGCGACCGATCTGGCCGCCCGCGGCATCGACGTGGACGAAATCACCCACGTGGTGAACTACGATCTGCCCCATGAGCCCGAAACCTACGTGCATCGCATCGGCCGCACGGCCCGCGCGGGACACTCCGGCATTTCGTTCTCGTTTTGCGGACCGGACGACAGGGGCAACCTGGTCGGCATCGAACGCCTGATCCGCCAGCGCATCCAGGTGGCTCCCATCCCTCATGATTCCGAACTCAAGACCCCGGTGCCCCAGGAAATCGTCGGCCGCCCAGCCAACGACGACGATGCGCATCAGGGCGGGGACCGCTCCGGCGGACGTAACCCGCGCGGTCAACGCAACGGCAGCCGCGGCGAAAGCCAGGGACGTCAACGCACCGACGGCCGTCGCGACAGCGGACATCGCCGTCCCTCGGCAGGCCACAACCCCGTCGGACGCTCGTTCCAAGGCGAGTCCCAGCCCAACCGCATCTCGCATGAGGCTCCCGCAGGCTCCCAACCCACCCATGCACCCCGCCAGGACACGCGCCCGGCGCACATGCGCGGCAATGGCAACGCTCCGGGAGGACAGGAAGGCAACCACCGTGGCGGTCCCGCCAAGCGCCGCAATTCGCAGGGCCAGGGCAAGGAATACACCCGGGAATACTACAGCAACGGCCGTTGAATCAATAGCCCTTCAGCCCATCGTACGCTGAAACGCGGACGGGGAAACGGGAGTGTGAGCGATGCTGGCTCTCGCCCCTGCCGGGCTTGCACACAGAAGCCCCGGGCCATTTGCCTGGGGCTTTTACACATCAATCCCTTTCGAACGGGTAGATTATGCCCCCGAGGGGGCGTACGGGAACCTGGCCGCGGAAGCCCGCCTGGACCAGTTTCTTTTCCAGGAATTGCATGTAGAACCCATGGCTTACGATGAGGATACGCTCCCCTTTGCCGTGACGGCTCGCGAGCATGGAGATGAACTCCGCGATACGGCCCAAGGTCTGGGTGCGGTTTTCCGTCTGCTTTTCATGGTCCAGGTACCAGCCCATGCGGCTGGTGGCCTGCCAGACCAACAGAGGCAATTTCAGGCGGCGGGGAAGGAATCCCGAGAACGGGACTTCCTGCAACAACGAGGTCTTTTCGATAGGGCCCTTGAAAAGGTAATTCGCGGTGTAGACCGCGCGGGGCAGATCACTGCAATAACATTTGTCGAAGGAATCACCGGCCAGGGGGACCGCGCGGGAGCTCACCTCGGTGGCATCGTACCATTTTGCCCAGGTGTCGAACCCGGATCCGTCGACGAGGGTGAAACGGGCATGCGGGATCTGGAAATGCCGGGCCAATCCGAGTTTCATTCCCAAAGGATAGAAACGAAATCCGTCCCTATGGATGGCGCAAACACCTGAATGGCCGGGAAGCCTTGTCAGGATCGGCGGCGCGGCCACCAGTTCCAACGCCCCGCCATTTTCATGAAGGCCGGGACCAGCAGCACGCGGATTACGGTCGCATCCACCAACACGGACACGGCCAATCCCAAACCGAGCATCTGGACCACCACCACGCGGGCGAAGGCGAAAGCGCCGAAAACCGCCGCCATAATCAGGGCCGCGTTGGTAATCATCGGTCCGGTGACCGCCAAGCCCTCCGCTACCGATCCCTCGTTGTCGCCCGTGCGCAGGAACGCCTCGCGCATCCGGCTGAGGAGGAAGACCTCGTAATCCATGCTGAGGCCGAAGAGGATGCAGAACAGCATCAGGGGGATGGTCAAGGGGACCACCTCCGCTGGGCCGGGAGCGCCGAATAGGGCGTAGCCATGGCCGAGCTGGAAGACCCAAACCACCGCGCCATAACCGGCCAGCACGGACAAAGCGTTCATGACGATTGCCTTGATGGAAACGAGCGGGGAACGGAAGAACAACAAAAGGGCCGCCATGGTGACCGCGAGCACGAAAGCGAGGCACGGAAGGTACGACGCGATCATGGCCTTGTCGAAATCGTTGTAATAGACGGCCTGGCCGCCCATATCCAAATCCGTTTCCGGTACATGGAGCCAGGCGGGGATCTCCCGGGCCAGCTGCTTTTCCCGCTCCAGGCCCGCTTCGGGTTTAAGCATGACTTGCATCAACAGGGAACGGCCGTCCCGGCCCAGAAAGAATTCCTTCAGGAAGGGAGCTCGCTCCGTGGCCGTTTCCATGTCGGCATAGAGCGCACGGTACTTTTCCACCGGCCAGCCGTCGGCAAGATCGAGGGGACCGAAAATCCGCGCCACCGCCGAATCCTTGCGGATGCGCGCCGAAAAGGCGTACAGGGAATCCACCTTCGCCGCGGTCAATGCCGGTCCCCCGTCGCGGGAGGTCAGGATGAGATTGATGGGCCGCACCAGGCCTTGCATGCCCATGGTGTCGAGCATGGCGTAGCCGCGCGTGAACTCCAGCTCCATGGGAATGAACGGACCCTCGGGAAAGCCGAAACGGGTATAGCGTCCGGGCAGGGACAGGACCATGATGACTGCCAGCCCCGCCACGGCGCACCAGGGAGCATGCTTCATCACCCAATGGGACCAGGCTTCCCAGCGCCTTCCCCGCCCTCCCCCGCCGAAGCGCCGCGACATGGCTTCCGGCCAGTCGAGGATAGGCCCCAAAACCATCAACAGCGCCGGCAGAAAAGTAAGGGCTGCGGCCACCGACGCCATGACGACGATGCAGCCTCCCCAGCCAATGGACTTGGTTTCCATCAGCGGCGTGAAGAGCATTCCACCCAGGCCGATCATGACGGCGAGGCCGCTGAAAAATACGGCTTTGCCCGCCGTGGCCAGGCTTTCCGAAAGGGCTGCGCCGCGTAGGACGCGGTCCGCGGCCCTGCTTTCGGTTTTGGAGTCCGTTTCACCCACCGTCTTGCCGGCTATCTTGCCGACCGTCTTGGCTGTCGTCTTGGCGGTCGTCTTGGAGAGGTTAGCCAGCGCTTCGCGGTAACGGTGGATGATGATAAGGCTATAGTCGATGCCGACCGCAAGGCCGATCATGCTGGATACGTTCAGGATGAGGTTGGAAAAAACCCAATGCCGCGCCATCAGGAAAACGATGCCCATGCTCAGCGTCGTGCTCAGGATCCCGAGCAGGACAGGAACGCCCGCGGCTACCACCGATCCAAAAGCGAACAGCAGTATGATCAAGGTCAGCGGAATCACGCGCACCTCGGCCTCGGCGGTATCCTTGGCGTTGAACAGGTTGAGATCGTACGTCAAGGCCGAGCGGCCCGTAACCGCCCAACGCAAGGCCGGGTGCCGAGCCTGATGCGGGATCAGAACGCTGTCGACGACGCGGCGCACCACGGGGATGGCCTGTTCGGCGTCGCGGATGCCGGAAGCCTTCACCCCGATCAGCACGAGCATTCCGGTGCCGGGCGCCGGCAAGAGCCGTTTGTCGAGCACGCTTCCCGGCGTCATGACCGCGCGCACCTGGGGCAGGACTTTCAAGGCCATTTTCAGCGAAGCCGCGAGCATGGCCGCGGGGGAATCGGTCGCGTCGGGATCGACGGGATCGGAAAGCAATGGGTCGCCGGGACTGCGGATGGCCAGCGCCAGCAACTGGGAATAAGGGTTGTCGAAATCCGCGCGTAGCAGGCTGTCCGTGCGCATAGAAGGGCTGGCGGGGATATCTCCGGAACCGCTGAACAACAGGGCGGGAGCTTTGCCGGCCCCGATGGAAGCCACTACGGCGATGATGGTCCAGATCGCTAGCAGGACCCAGGGATGCCGGGAGGCGAGGACGCCCAAAAGGGCGAAGCGGCTTTGGGAACGGTTCACGTGCCGGCTTCCACGATCCGTTTGATGACCGCCATGCTCGCGACGAAAATCCGGTTGTTGGAATGTTTCGCGAACCACATTTGCATGCGCTCACCCGCCGTCGCAAGGCCGGTGAATGGAATTGTGAATGGAATTGTGAAAGGGACGAAGAAAGGCATGCGGCGGAAAGATTTGCGATTCACGGTTATCTGATATCCTCTACGTCGGATCCGCTACGGGCAGCGTGCGGTCCGGAACGGGCTTCGGCTTTTGTGACTTCCAGGAACAAGGGCCACAACACGTCCAGCTCCGGATACTCCGCGAACAGGGCCATGGTCTTGGGCACGGCGTTCCGGCTGAAAGCCGCCTGGTG
>JBDSIO010000259.1:0-37822 GCA_039917895.1 Fibrobacteria bacterium
GTTTCGCAGAAGATCGTGCCCTTACAGAATTGGTTGAAGGGAGCCAAACCGGTTTCCATCGCCTCGGGCGCGGCGACGCCAGATTTTCCGCATGAAATAATTTCCATGGGAAACGGCATGTTCCGGATCAATTGCAAAGAAAAGGTATCCGCGTTCTCGATTCTTAATATCAATGGCGAAATCGAGAATGATTTGGGCAAAGCGAGCGAAGGCAATACCCTGTCGTTGACCGGGAAAAACGGGAAAGCCCTCTCTACGGGGAAATATATCCTGCGTTACCAGGTATCCGGAGGCGCTTCGCGTTCGGCGCTTATCGAGAAAAGACAGTGACCCTAGATAAATGGCCAAATCGAATAAAAATTACCACAAGGATACCATCATAGATTTCATATACGATTCGTTTTTCCATGACCCGGATCGCCAAAAGATGAGCGCTAGATTGCGCCCATGAAGGTCTGAGTTTCCGAGGCGTGCCTGAATATTTATTGGATTAGGGAAATTCACGAAAATGGAGGGTTAAATATTATGAATCAACGTTTGTTGTTTTTACTGGTATTAATGAACGGCTTGATGGTTGGAGCGCAAACGGTCAACCTGCGGGGGGCCATTACTGGCGGAGGAGGGCAGCCGGTATCCGGAGCCATTGTCACATTGTTGAAATTGAATTTGAAGGACACTACCGGCGCCGACGGGACTTATGCCATAACGAAAACGATCACCGGCATTTCTCCCCGTTCATCGGGCGACGGAATAATCTCATTGTCCGGCGGCGCCTTGGAATTGGAGCTTACCGAAGCCTCGCCCGTGGTCATCGAAGTATTCGATATCAAAAGCAACCTTTTGAAAGTTGAAAACCTGGGAGTGCATGGAGCCGGACATTATAGCTGGAATATTCCGGGAGTATATGGGGCTAACAAACTCTTGATCGTCCGGGCTTCCGTGGGTAACAAGGTTTCCACCTTCCGTTGCATGCCTACAACCGGCAGTAATGCAGCCTTCACCAAGTCGCCTTCGTCCGGCCGGACAATGGCGGCGAAGACGGCTGCCGCCGTTGATTCGCTGGAGGTAGCCGCCTCCGGATATTCGACGAGGAAGGTGATGGTGGAATCCTACGATGCGAAGCTGGACATCAGCCTGGACAAAGTCGACAATAGCGGCGACAAATGGGGCGGCCTCAAGAATCCCCCGGCCAAGAGCGCCGGTTGCGGCAAACCCAATACAATGACCACCGGAATCAAGACCAGCACGGCTACCGGTGAGTATGCCATCGATATTCCCGCCGGTTATGATATGAACACACCTCACAATGTCATTTTCTGCTTCATTTCTTCCGGCGGCACTGCCGCCAACATTGTGAGTAATAACTTTTATCGACTCAAGCCGATTGCGACCTCGACCAAAAAGCCCACCATCTTCTTCGGGCCGTCCCACTCCGCGTCGCAAAGCGACCATAGCAAATTTAACGCTCTCCTGGAACTTGCGAAGACAAACTTTTGCATCGATTCCACCCGGGTCTTCGCAACCGGTTACAGTCTCGGTGGCATGATGACCTACTCCCTGAGCACGCAACAACAGAAAAAACTCCGTGCGGCCGCAGGAATGGCAGCGGCCAATTACAATGTTTGGCTCCCGGCTCAGAAACTCAAGGAACCCATTGCTTATATGGGGATAACGGCTATGGCCGACGGAACTTGCCCATGGGACGGCGGAAACGGTCGAGGGAGCAAATACATTATCTTGGAAAAAGCCGCTGACAACGGGTGCGAGATTCCCGCGGAAATAACTACCTGGAAATCCGGCAACCACGTCAACTTTGAATTCAAAAACTGCAAACCCGGATACCCGGTTCATCAGGCCACCTTGGCTGGCGGGCATCCCGGGATCCCAATAGCCAAGGATCCGGGACAGAGTGAATCTTGGGTTCACAAGGAAATCTGGGATTTCTTCATGCGGTTCTGATGGGGATTTGCCCATCAAGTCGCTTTGGGATTGGAAGTTTATCGATTCTTTGAATCTTGGAGGAATGGAAATGTGATGTCTCGATTCGTTGTTGCTTCAAATCGGAAATCCGAATTCGACCTTATATTCAAACCATAATCGAGGCCTCCTCCGGTCCAAATCCATTTTTTCCGCTGCGGGAAAAATGCTTGGTCGTCGGCAGGGGCCCAAGGAGGAACCATGCGTCGGTTGCTAGCAATATTTCTAGGGGTGATGTCCATCTCCGCCACTAATGCTCCGGTGAAACACACACTCTGGGTGCTAGGGGATTCCACGGCGAGCCTCTATTCCACCTCCGGGTCCCAGAGGGGCTGGGCCCAGATGCTTGATGAACTTTTAATAGCCGACAGCGTGGTGCTTCAAGACAAGGCCTTGAGCGGCAGGAGCTCGAAAAGTTTTTTGACGGATAAGGCAGGATGGCCGGCCTTCAAGGATTTGATCAAGGAAGGGGACGTCGTACTCATCCAATTCGGCCATAACGATGAGAAAACGCAGGAATTTCTCTCCACCTTGCCGGGAAGCACCTTCGAAGAACATCAGACCATCTATATCGACTTCGCCAGAAAGGTGGGCGCCATCCCGCTCCTCGCGACCTCCATCCAGAGGAACTATTGGAATAGCGACGGCAAGACCTTGCAGCAGTCCCATGTGATAGCCGGGCGCGGCGATTACCCCCAGGCAACCCGGAACCTGGCCAAAGCCAAACAGGTCCCGCTTGTGGATATGACCAAACTGACCGAAGCGTATATGGTGGGGATCGGAAAGGCTGCCTCCACCAAGCTGTTCAACGACGGAACAGCCCATCCCAATGTGGCGGGGGGGAGAGCGTTCGCGAAATTGTTCGCGGATGACCTCGTTTCGCAGCAGATCGTGCCCTTGCAGAATTGGTTAAAGGGGGCCAAACCGGTTTCCATCGCCCCTGGCGCGGCACCAACCGATTTTCCGGATGAAATTATTTCCATGGGAAACGATATGTTCCGGATCAATTGCGATGAAAAGTTGTCCGCGTTC
Organism: Fibrobacteria bacterium; assembly: GCA_039917895.1. Classification (GTDB taxonomy): domain Bacteria; phylum Fibrobacterota; class Fibrobacteria; order UBA11236; family UBA11236; genus Chersky-265. Next base: position 3,010 of record JBDSIO010000259.1, read on the forward strand.
TCGATTCTGAACATCAATGGCGAAATCGAGAATGATTTTGGCAAAACGAATGAAGGCAATACCCTATCGTTGACCGGGAAAAACGGGAAACCCCTTGCTCCGGGGAAATATATCCTGCGTTACCAGGTATCCGGAGGCGCTTCGCGTTCGGCGCTTATCGAGAAAAGATAGGGACCCTAGGTAAATCGAAGAACTTTTAGCAGGTATCCGAGCAAAGCCTCTACCCCTGGCGGTGTGTCAGGGATTCCGTGTAAATGGGAACCACGTTAGTTCAAGCCAAGGTGGATTCCCATCCGTTCCTTTGGCCTACGGACCCGTCACGAATTAACTTTCCAGTACCATGAAATACGAGCCACACACACTTTGGACGGAACAATGCGAAGCCGCTCTTGGAATACATGAGCGGTACGGAATTGAAAAGGCCCTGGGTTATCTCATCGGTGAAAAACTGATTGATTTTGTGCGGGAATCCGAGAGCGACCCCTTGTTCAAAGATCAACTGCCGCTCTTCCTGCAAGAGGTGAAACGGATTTTTAAGCAGAACAAACTCCGCGCATACCTCGATGCCGTCGAAAACACGGGAGCCGAAGGCCACGTACTATCGCCCGAGGATCTCGAATTCATGCGCGAAGCCGGCGCATTCCTTGAAGACCCCGTCCGCGCGGCCCAGGACGTGCTGATTGTCGAGCAGTTGAAAGAACTGCTGGCCTGATTGTCCAAACGGGAACATGCGCCAGCCTAAGCAAACTGATATCAGCCTGCTGTTGGGGCGGTGGGACGGCGAAGGCGGCTTCGCCTCGAGCCGCGTGGCCGATGCCGGCGAACTGAATGTCTCCGTCCGGGGATTCGGCAAACTGCGATGGCCGGTCAGCGAGGTGGATGCCCGCAAGTTATGTAAGCTCGCTCAACCTGCCCGCCACGGGTACAAGACGGAAACGCGCCTGGACAAGGGCATCCGCGACACCTGGGAGGTTGGACCCGACCATCTGGACATCGGGCCGATGGCATGGCCGAAAACCCTGGAACGCCACCTCGATCGCATCCGAAGGGATCTCGGCCTGCCCCGAACTTGCCGGCTCAAAGCCGATTTGCACAACCTTTTGATTTATACGCCGGGCCAGTTTTTCGCTCCGCATCAGGACTCCGTGAAAAGCAAGCGCATGATCGGTACCCTCGTCGTGGTTTTGCCTTCCCGATTCACCGGGGGCGAATTAATCGTCGAGCATCGGGGCGAAAGCCTGCGTGCGTCCGGTTCCGCACACGAATTGACTTTGATCGCCTTCTATGCCGATTGCCGTCACGAGGTCAAGCCCGTCCATAGGGGGCATAGGTTGGCTCTGACGTACAACCTGTTGGCCGAAGGCGATACCACGGCCGGGGACGTGGATGCCGAACGCCTGGATGCGCTGACCGAAGCCGTGCGGGGGCATTTCGCCCAGCCTCGGCGCCGGGTCGACGCATCGACTCGGGAGGCGCAGCCCCGGGAAGCGCCGGAGAAGCTGGTCTACCTGCTGGATCACGAATACACCGGCCGAGACCTTTCCTGGAAACGCTTGAAGAACGGCGATTCGCGGCGAGCCGCGGCGCTGCGACTGGTGGCGCAAACCTTGGATTGCGAGGTCTATTTGGCACTGGCAGAAGTACATGAAACCTGGTCCTGCGAGGAGGAGGAGGATCGCGGATACGGCGGATACCGGGAATACGAAGATGAGGATGGGGATGAGGGGGAAGAGGGGCCGAAAGGAGCCGGAGGTCCCGATTTGAATTTGATCGAATTGATCGATGACCACGTCGAACTCACGAATTGGATTGATGCCGAAGGCCGGAAAGCCGAAGGATCGGGAATCGTTCAATCCGAAGAAATGTTCTGTACCACGCCTTCCTCCGATTTCAAGCCTTTCCGATCGGAACATGAAGGTTATATGGGCAATTACGGCAATACCGCCGATCGATGGTATCATCGCGCCGCCTTGGTCATGTGGCCGAAGGCGTTGGCATTCGGAATCCGGGCAAAGCATTCGCCCCGCTGGGCTATCCGCCAGGTAACGGTCGCCCCGGAATCAGGTGTGACCGGAAAAGCAAGGGACCTGGTGAGTCAATTGCTCCTGGTCTGGAATGACGCCACCCGCAAAGACCGAACCCCCGATCTTCTAGGCATGACCTTGACCGCTACCGCGCGCTTCGGCTCTCCCGAAGTCGCGCTCGCTTTCTTGGTCCCTTTTCCCTTGAGCATTTGACAGTCGGAAATATCCCTCGTTTCGTCAAAACGGTACAAGCCTTTGGTCCAGCCTGGGCCCGGGGCATACTTAAAAAATGGGTGTCGGAAAACCGCCTTCATTCTATGCCAGAAGCGTGGATCTCCAAGCAGCTTCCAATCTTGTGTCGGGCCCTTTGCGCGGAGGGAGCCTCCGGAGGAAATGGCCTGGCACAGGAGGTCTTGGATCCGATATGGAAGCGCATTTCGGTTCAGATCAGCACCCTCCGTAGGGATGCGTCGAAATACCTGGATCGGGGATTTGTCGGCATTATTCCCCCGCTTTTGGGATTGCTGCACAGCGGGCGTTTGACCGGGAGCCGGAAATTCCAACAGCGCATCGTGGAGTTCCTTTCTGACCGGAAGTCGGGTTTGCCGGTGACGAATCTTGTCGATCTCTTGCAGGCCGCCCATAAAGAAGGCCGCCTTTCTCTTCGCGATTCGGGCTTGTTGCCCCTGCTGGGTTTCTGCCGAACCAACCTGGAAGCCCTTTTGAACACGCCGCCGCGTGACAAAGTGGATTGGACCATCACCCCGTCGCTGGGATGCTCATGCAAGTTATGCGTCAGGTTGGGACGGTTCCTCAGGTCTACCGGTGAAAAGCGCCTGGAATGGCCCCTCGCGAAGCCGGACCGGCAGCACCTGCATCAGCAAATCGACCGAATGGATTTGCCAGTCTTGCACGCCACCCGCCGAACAGGATCTCCGTTCACCTTGATCCTGGAAAAAACGGAAGCTGTTTTTACGCGGGAAGCAATGGCACGCAGTATCTGGAAAAAGAAATTGGCCTGGCTGAAATCGCGGGAATGACCGGGACGTTTCTCAGCAACATGGGCGATTTCCTTGGGTGGTACTGAGCTGCACTAGGCTTCATTTACCTGGAATGTCACCGAAACAGGAATTGAAGGCGGTTTTTGCCCAGGTGCGTATGGTTGCGCAAGCATCATCCAGCGAGACGCGGGGTCCCCAGAACATGGTGTCGATGGCCGCGTGGGCACGGCGGAGCGAATTCCAGCGAGGTCCCTCATCCGGTGCGAGAGCTGGGAGTGAATCGGCGGGAAGAACGGCTATCTGCTTTTGCGCCAACATCTCTGTGGCAAGGGACTGCAAGTCCGCATAGCCCTTGAGCGGAGGAAGCCGGCCCGAAGTTGCAATGATACGCGCCGCGTCCTCGTAATGCCGGATAAAGGTCGCAGGCTCCGCACTTTCATTTGGGAAGCGCCGATGCAGGGCGTCGATTTTTTCCAGCAAGGTCACGAGGGGATGAACGCAACGCACTCCTTGGGGACGGTTGTCGATGAAGTTGTCGAGTTGGTTCTGCTCCGCCAGCTTTTCATGGACGAACGATGTCAGGTTGCGCGGGATAAACGGGATCACGCGGGCGTTGCCAACTTCAAGCCGGACGAAGGGGGACATGGCTTTATCCAGTTCCGCGAGATGGAGTCCGGGATAAAGGACGAGTATATCGGCACTTCGCCACGCACGGTCGACCGAATCAGGAGCGAGTGCAATCCGCGCTCCCGGCACGGAGATTAATTCGGAAAGTTTTTCAAAGTACGTTCTGCGTTCGCTCACTGCCTTTGTGCCGTCGCTTTTCCAGTTTGAAACCTTGGGCAAGGCACCAACCATGCCCGGTTCGATCTTCAAATCGAGATCTTCCGAGAAGCGTTCGATGAGGTTAAAGCCTTTTGACAGCGACGTGCCACCTTTGAACCACACTTCGAATCCGGCTTCGTTTAGGCTCCAAAGCGAATGGGTGACCCAATAGTCCTTCTCGATAACCCCGCGCGAAAATTTCCGCTCCTCGGAGACAATCTGCAAGAGGTCACTGAACTCCGGGTCTTCGTGGACAAAATTCACGATAGCCCCGTCATGTTGGAGACGAGCGCCTGCGTTGCTTTCGTCGCGAAGCGTTTCGCCATTTCCAGCAGCCGCTCCCGGCTGAAGGTTCCCCGCGCCAATGCTTGGGCGAGCGATGCCGCAATATCGTTACGCGACGCGCCTGCCTGATCCGCATGTTCGAGCAAGTCGACTACAAACCACTCTGGTGGCGGATTTTCGGGAAAGGCAATGCGCCGAAGCACGAATCTCCGTCCTCCGAAATGGAACGCGCCCGATCGCTTGGTATTGTAGACGAGCGTAGACGCTAAAACGGCGGTAGTGCCTAGTCCCAGCGCGTTCCAATGTTCGGAACCTGTAAAAACGAAAGGCGCTCCTTCGAGAAATGCGCGCATGAGTTCCTTGTCGCTTGGCGGTACTGCTCCAAAGCGGCTCCGCCTCAAATGTGCAAACAGACCATGGGCGATCGGAACGAGTTTCCCCTCTTGCACTAATCTCTTGGCAAGCCGAGGAGCATTGATGCCCCAAGTCGTAAGGTCGCGCGTGCGGTATACGCGGCCCGGCTCAAGTTCAGGGTTGGCTGAAGTTGGCATGGTTGTATTATATCTCCTGAAAAAAAGATACAACTAGGCGGAGCCACATGCAAACCCTGAATGCATCTATGCTTAATTTGTGATTTTTAGGCTCGTTTTGCCCCTGCCTTGGATTGCGGTACCCAAGAAATGTTTTACTCATGCCTCTTAAAAACGGTCAAACCGAGTCAAAATAGCGATGTTCGTGGGTTCGAATCCCGCCATCCCGACCATTAAGGGGAATCGACGCAAGTCGGTTCCCCTTTTCTTATGGAGTAGGATTCCGCATTCGAACGTTCTCCGTGACCAGGGCATCCTGGATGGGTCTTGGCTGCCTGGGCAGCGGAGCGGTGATCTTTGGAATGGGTCAGGTCCGTCAGGAATTTTCCAATTCCTGCGGAGATGGATTCGGTGAGGCGGCAGCAACTGAAAAACTGTCCTGCAATGAGGATAAAGGCCAAGATTACCGTGAGCATTGGAAGCCAGGGGGCCTTACGAATCGATGTGAACCTGAATGCCCGCAGTTAGTCCTGATTCCGAAAATATTTGAAGATGCGGGATTTGCAACAATCTTAATGGATTTCCGACCTCATCCTATTCGAAATCTATGGCCTACCCCACATGAAAAATGATTTTTAGCACAATGAACTGGAAACAGGCAATTTGGGCCGTACTCTTGACCGGACCTCTCCACGCCCAGAATAGTCATGTCATGCCAGGAATGGATGATACCTCATATCCTTCCGGCCTGGAGCTGAATGGCTCAGGGACCAGCCGGCTCCCGGAAGCGGCCCCCATGTATGCCTTGCACTCCAGCCTGGCGGGCTGGGACGTGATGACCCATGGGAGCCTCTACCTCCGGTATAACAGCCAGAACTTCAACAATGCCGGCCTGCGCGACGAACAGGAATTTGATTTTCCCAACTGGCTCATGATCATGGGTGGCCGGGAATTCACCCAAGGCCGCCAAAGGCTGGACCTGAGGACCATGGTTTCCCTTGACCGGCTTACGGAGGGCGGCAACGGCTACCCCCTGCTGTTCGCCACCGGGGAGACCTGGCGGGGCGAACCCCTGGTGGACAGGCAGCACCCCCATGATCTACTCATGGAACTGGCCGTGCTTTTCTCGCATCGCTTCTCCCGGGAGAACTCAGCCTTCCTCTACCTGGGCTTGCCCGGTGAACCGGCTCTCGGCCCCACAGCCTACATGCACCGTCCCGCGAATCAGACCAACCCCGATGCAATCATCAGCCATCATAACCAGGATGCCACCCATATCACCTTCGGCGTAGCCACCTTGGGGTGGATGAACCGCCAATTCAAAATCGATGGCTCCATCTTCACCGGAAGGGAACCGGACGAGGATCGTTACGATATCGATCGTCCAAGGTTCGATTCCTACAGCCTGCGACTCGCTTATGACCCCACCCGCTTCCTTTCTGCCCAAGTCTCCGCGGGATTCCTGAAGAGCCCCGAGGTGCTGGAGCCCGACGAGGACCTGGCGCGCCTCACGGCCTCCATCCTCCATATCCATCCTTTTCCAGGGGGCAAGTTCCTCTCCTCCGGCCTTGTGTTTGGCGGCAATTCCCATCTGGATGGGGAGATGCAAAACTCCTTCACCTTGGAGTCAGAGTGGGATTGGAACCTCGGCACGACCTATGGACGGCTCGAGGCCGTGCAGAAGGCCGGAGAGGACCTGGGGATTACCGCCCTTGCCGAAAAGACCTATTGGGCCAACGGAGTCACGGTCGGAAGCTCTATCCGGCTGTTCCGAAGGCTCCAGATGATGGCTGCCTTGGGTGCGCAGGGAACCGTCAACTTCCCGGAAAAGGACTTGCAACCCTATTACGGCGAGGTCCCCCTTTCCTTTGAGGTCTTCCTGAAGATCAGCCCCGATATCATGATGATGGGCATGGAAAAGGAGAAAAAGAACAGCGTAGGCGGCCACGGCCAGGGCACGGAAAGTCATGGTAACCATTAGGCGGCTTGATGGGGGGCTTTCCCCTTGAAGGCGTCCCGGATCCCCGCCTGGATCCTAACCACTTTGGCGACCGTCCTTATCTTAACGGCGGGAGCGCTCCTGGCCGCCTTATCGGGTATTTATAATGTGGCAGCGAGCAAACCGCACAGCGCCGTTTTCAGCCGGGTCGTCTCGATGGCCATGGAACGTTCGGTCGCATTCCATGCCCCGGAGATCTCCGCCCCGGATCTTTTCGATTCGACCCTGTTGAAGCATGGTGCCGGCCATTTCAAGACCATGTGTATCGCTTGCCATGGAGCGCCGGGTACCGAACCCTCCGAGATCGGAAAAGGTCTCAATCCGGAAGCTCCCGAACTGTCGGAGGCGTCCTCGGAATGGTCCGACTCTGAATTGCACTGGATCATTAAGAATGGCGTGAGGATGACCGGAATGCCGGCTTTCGGAAAATCCCACGACGATAGGGAAATTTGGAGCCTGGTCGCCTTCACCAGGGCGATGGCCGGCCTTTCCCCGGACAAGTACCGGCAATTGCTGGATACCTTGCAGGGAGAGGCGCATCGAGCGGTTGGAGAGCCGGGGGAAAAACCGAAAGCTCCCGTTCCATGGAAGAGGCGCTCTCTGTTCTAACCCCTTGGGCAACCCAAGCCGGAGTTAAGGCATGGCATGGGGTGTGTGGGGTCCATCGCCGACGTGGTGGGTTTCACCATACCAGGTTTGCGGCGAATCGTTCAACTCTTCCTGTTCCTTCCGCTGTTTCTCGATGGTATTGCTGGCGAGACTGTCCAAAGGCCTCGCCACCCCGGCATCAAGAGCCAGGACGGATTGATCGATGGCGCCTTGATGATGATCAATCATCATGTGGATGAACATCCGATCGAACATCGAGTCCGCGGGCATCTCTCTCATGGGAGGGTTTTCCAAGTGAGGAAAATGCTTTCGCCCTATGAGCCTGGATTTTATTTTGCCTGTTCCAGAGACTTCAAACTTCAAACTTAAGGTAGGACGTATGAAAATAAGCGAGAATGCAGGATCCATGAAATCCACAATCGCTGCAGTAACCGAATGTGCCCAGGCCTGCCGGGCTTGTGCCTCGGCCTGTCTGGGTGAAAAGAATATCGACATGCTTCGAGAGTGCATCCGCCTGGATCTGGACTGTGCCGGAGTATGCGACCTTGCCGCCGATTTCATGCTGCGCGGCTCCCCATTCCACGGCCAAGTCTGCGAAGTTTGCGCGGATATCTGTGATGCCTGCGCCGCCGAGTGCGGAAAGCACAAGCGTATGAAGCATTGTCAGGAATGCGCGGAAGCCTGCCGGCGTTGCGCCGAGGCCTGTCGATCCATGGCGGAGTCCATGGTTTGATGACAGACGGCAGGGATTCCTGCCGCCGGCCCTGAAGGTATAAAGCCGGACGGCCCGCAGCCTAAAGGAATTGCCGATGACGGAGACCGAACTGAGGCTCATGGCCGCCGCGGCTAAAATGGGGCTTAAGAGAATCCCCGTGAATGGGTAGAGCGTTCCGGCGGCGATTGGCCTTCACCAGGGTGACCCCGACGCTCTGCATGGCCACATCGGTCCCCGTCTCCATGGCGATGCCCACATTGGCCTGGGCCAGGGCGGGTGCGTCGTTGACCCCGTCGCCCGCCATGGCGACGATGCGCCCTTCCGCCTGGAGCTTCTTTACGACTTCGGACTTCTGGTGGGGGAGCACATCAGCGATGACTTCATCCAGGCCGAGCTTTCGGGCCACGGCCTGGGCCGTCGTCTTGTTATCCCCGGTCAACATCACGATGCGGAGTCCTTCCTTGTGCAGGTTGGCAATCGGGTTCGCAGTAGTGGCCGTGATGGGATCGGCCACGGCCTGGAGTCCCGCCACTTTTCCATCGATGCCGGCAAAGAGAACCGTTTGACCTTCCTTGCGCCGCTCTTCCGCCTTGACAATCCAATCCCCGAGGTCGAATCCGGACTCCTCAAGGAAGGCCCGGTTTCCCAGGAGGACGCTACGGGTCTCAACGCGACCGCGTACTCCCTTACCGGTGAGCGAGTCGAACTCCTCGGCCCTGCGAATCCGGGCGCCCCTTTCCTGTGCTCCTGAAACGATGGCAGCCGCCAGCGGATGCTCGCTCCCTTGTTCGAGGGCTGCCGCCAGGCGGAGCACCTCCGCTTCATCGAATTCCTGGGCGACCTGAACGCCGACCAGCTTGGGCTTGCCCTCCGTCAAGGTCCCGGTCTTGTCCACGACCAGGGTGTCCACCATTCGGTAAACCTCGATGGCTTCCGCATTCCGGAAGAGGACGCCGGCCATGGCCCTCTTTCCGCTCGCCACCATGATGGATATGGGCGTCGCCAGGCCCAAGGTACAGGTGCAGGCGATGATCAGCACGGCCAGGGCATTGACGACGGCATAGGCCATGGACGGTTGCGGACCTCAGACCGCCCAGGCCACGGCCGTGATCAGGAATCATGGTGCCTTTTCCGCCGTCGCTCCCCCCACCTGGGCATCCTTGGACATCTCGGCCTCCAGGGATTCCATGTGCTTCATGCAGCTCTCCGTGTGAGTCTTCATCCCCATAAGGTGCTTTTCGGAAGCGTCCAGGACACCCTTCATCTTGGTCTTGTCATCGGAGGCCTTAGCTTCCTTCACGGCCTTCAGAAGCCCATCGACCCCGGTCGAAATCGCGGATACGTCCTTTTTAGCTTTGGAAAGATATTCCAGATTCTGGATCCTACGATCCTGCGCGGAATTTTCCTTCGGGTTCCGGTTTCCCGCGGCAAAGGTGATTCCGGTTCCGGCCATGGTTGCCATCATCAGAGCTCCGGCGATGAATTGGGTTCGATTCTTCATATTGTTTCCTTTCAACTTCAGTTTTAATCAGCTAAGTCCGACATTCGTTTTCCGGCTTGTCTGAATCGACAATTGAGCAATGGACATGCCATCCACAATTCGCTTGGGTGAACCCATGTCTTACCCCTACCAATATGCATTGCGATGCCGCGGGTTGGTCGCTCATGTTCATTCAACAATTCATTCCGGCGAATCGTCGACCTACCTTTGTCAATTCGGCTTAGCCGAAGTCAATTTGACAATCCAGTCCAATTTCAGCGCATTTCGGTCCTCTCGTAATACTCGTCACGACAACTTCATGGTCATACCCTCCGGACTCAAATATGATAACATGCATGTTACCCTACAAGGAAATCACGCAATTTCTAGAGATTGCCTTAAGACCTAAAAGGGCAAAATTATTGCGATTCGGACTGTGGCCGTGGGTACGAATCCCGCCATCCCGACCAATTTAAAAGACCCGGCTTTCTGTAAGGAAACGCCGGGTCTTTTTGTTTTTATCTCGTAATGTCGGGAGACACGGCCCTGTTAATTGATATTTCAATACGCCGCAGGGTAGCGAACATTTCCTGCTTGGAAAAAGGCGTTTACCTTTTGCGGCGTCTTTTGAAGATGGGTCATTTGGCGGAACACCTTTCCGGCCAAACCACAGGGACCCGCCCCCAAGCGTTTCCGATTTTAAGAATGCTTTGACCTCGCCGGATCGATGAGTAGGATGACCGTCTACAATCAAGAATATTTCCATTCTTTGCCAATGCCTATATTCGAGCCAACTCTTGGTTTTTTCAAGCTTTCTCCAAGCTCATGCCCTGCTCATAGTCTCGCTCTAATAGCCGCTGAAAACTGAATCCAAGCTTGGCGATCATTAGATTGTCCGTGGTCCGATGCAATAACACCTTGAACTCCCTCCGGATATACTCTCCGACAATGATAGGAGTCGAGGTGGTGGACTTTCCCGGTGCCTTTTTTAAGGTGAAACTTAAAGCTTGACGTGACATTTAGTGATAATCCATAATTCTCTCTGATGCAATATTGGAATAGGCAAGCACTCGGCCTCGATTTTGGGCACTCACGTACTTATCCTTTCCACCCCTTTTCCACAGGGGTAAAACGCATCCTGCTGGGGTTGGCGCTGGCTGCGGCTCCCTTGCGCGCCCACGTGGATGAGGGATCCGGCAGTGCCCTGCAACTGTTCAGCTATTTCACGGAATCGCCGCCCAAGGTGAACGGCAATCTGACCGACGGCGTTCATGTCGCGGGGGCGGGCGCATCGAACACTACCCCCAACGAATGGAAGGACGCGTACGTCCGCACCATCACCCTTACCGATGGACAGCCCGCGACGCTTTTCCTGACCAATACTGCGGACAGCCTGTATATAGGCTTATCCTATCCTGCGGGAAACAATGGCGATCCCAATCGCGTCACCCTGTATTTCGACCAGGGGGCGGCGGGAGGAAACCATGATGATGCGCTCACCGGCACCCAAAATGAAACGGCCATGCGCTCCACCCGCTCCGCCGTGACGGACATGGAGTGGAACGGCACGGCCTGGGCTGCGGATGGCTCCGGAAAGCACGGTTCCGCGGCCAACGATTATTTCACGACCTTGTTCCACTGGGAATTCTCCATCCCTCTCCATAATGGCCAAGCGGGCGATCTGAATGTAACGGGCGCTTCCGAGATCGGTTTCCTGCTGGAGGTCCTGAAAAACGGCGGGGGCGGGGGGACATTTTATTGGAACGCCACCAACGGAAATCCCAACAATGCCGCGACCAATCCGGGTTGGGCCGATATCCGGCTGGGCATCAAGCACAGCTTCTCCACGTTCTACGCCACCTATGCCGCGAATGGGGATCCCACCGTCGATGGGAACCTGACCGACGACGCCTGGCGCGGGGCCTATCGCCGGAATGTCGTCCTCAGCAATTTCGCCGGGGATAAGCGGAGCGCCGTCCTATACGCCATCGACAATCCGACCTCCAATAATTGCTTTGTGGGGTTGAGCGTGGATGATTCCACCAACAGCGTCTTGGACTATGTGAGGGTCTACCAGGAGGCGGTGGCCGCCCAACCGGGTTCGGCCCGGAGTTACGTACTGGACAACAACGTGGAAAACGCGTTGCAGGCGAATTCAGCCGGACTTTCATCCGATGAATACTGGTCCGGTGCAGGTGTAAGTTGGACGGCCGATGGCGAGGCGGGGGATCAGGCAGGCCGGGGCGCCCATCAGGGTGCGGTTTTCAATTTCGAATTCCGGATAGGATACAATCTGGGAGCCCGGGACCTTGACCTGAATGATAATGCCTTGATGGGGTTCACGTTCAAATACCATGATAATGCCAAGGCCGCGGGGCAGCAGGATTATTTCTGGGAGTTCGCGGCCAACAGCGATGCCGTATTGCTGGATGAGACCCAAACGCCGGACGTTTATGGAGCCATGGGTTGGCCGGATCTGCAGTTGGGCGCGCCTTATTCCCAAGTCGTATTTCCCCAGGACGGCGCGTCCATCGAGGGCGTAGTTCCAGTCCGGGTTTACGCCTCCGGAGCCGGAGGCGTCACGGCCATCGATTCCGTCAAATACTTCCGCGCGGCGGATACCAGCAGCAAAACCAAAATGACCCGGATTGCCAATACGGGAGAATGGTCGGGCGCCTGGAATGTAACGGGCCTTTCGGATCGCCTGGATACATTGGTGTTCCGGGTGTACAACAACCTCGGTATCTTCGTGGACCGCTTGGTGTCCCTGACCATTGCGAATCAATCGGCCGCGATCCCGCCGACCGTGAGAATCAATTCCCCATCAGGGGGGGCGACGATAACCGGGAGCGTGACCATCGCATTCACCGCAAGCGCCGGATCCGGAACCCTTTCCGCATGGGAAATTTCCGTCGATGGAGGCGCCTATGTTTCTACCTCGGCAACCACCAGCCATCTCCTCAATACCGCCACCCTGGCCGAAGGCACCCATACGGTCCAGGTGAGAGTCACCAACAGCAATGCCGCCATGGCCGAGTCGTCCGTGATGTCCTACATCGTTGTGAATGCCCCATCGATTCAATGGAGTTCCCCGTCGGGCGGGAGCCGGGTGGGGGGGCGCCTGGTTTTCGACTACAGCGGCGTTGCCAAACCCCCTTCGTCGATAACTTCCGAATCCTTGTTCGTGGACGGGCGGTTTTCCAAATCCATCCATATGCCTTCCGGCCCGGACACCTTGGACATCAACGGCCTCGGGGATGGAACGCATGGATTCCAAATCAAGGCCACGGACGATGCCGGCAAAGCCTCTTGGTCGCAAACCGTGAATCTTCTGGTCGGTAACGGTCCTTGGTCGAGCTTTTCTTCACCGGCCGGTGCGCAGACCTTGAAGGGCCGGGTCGGACTGGCGTGGCACGACAGTGTGACAGTCTTGACCACGGTTGTATCTGATTCCCTCCTGGTGGATGGGAAACCCTACATAGGGTTGTCACTGACCGGATCGGACAGTCTGAATACCACGGCATTTCCTAATGGTGAGCATACCCTGGCCATCCAGGTGATGGACAGCCAGGGTCGCAAGGGGTATTCACAGACCTTGACCGTGATCTTGCGCAATGGCATCACCGCCGTGATCGACAGCGCGCTGGCCGACTCCACCCTTTCCGGCCCTCTCATCGTCCGCTTTTCCGTAACGGCCGTTTCGCCGGCTACGGTCGCCGGCCGTCAAATCGCCTTCGATGGCGGAGCTTTTCGGTCCACAGGGAGCGAAACCACGGATACCCTCGATACCCGAAGACTTTCCGAAGGCCCGCATACGGTTCAGATTCGCGGGGTGGACAGTGAGGGGAAGGAAGGCTTATCCCGGCTAATCCAGTTCAATGTCCACAACGCCCCTACGGTCCGGATGACGGCACCGGACGTTGATGCGTATGTACACGGCTCGGTTACGATCCGGTTCCGGGCCATGGCTGTCGCTCCGGACAGTATCACAACGACGGAGATCGCCGTGGGGGGTGGAACATGGATCAACACCAGTACGGACTCCACCCATATCCTGGATACGCGGAACTTTAAGGATGGGGATGCTTTGATCGCCATACGAGCGACCGATGGCAGCGGGAAAAGCGATACCACCCTGGTCCGGGAAATCGTGGTGGACAATGCACCTCCCCGGGTAAGCTATCCCAGGATTTCGTATTGGGATTGGGCCCAGGCGAGGGAGGGTGCCACCTTGCGGGTGACGGCACAAGGCCTGGATCTGCTTTCCGGCATGCATCCGGATTCCGCCATGACCCTCACCTCGGCCCTCGTCTCCGGTTCCGGGATACTGCTGCGGGATGACGGCAAGAACGGGGACGCGGTGGCCGGGGACAATGTCTTCAGCACCAATCTGGAAGTGCTCTCCGATATGGGAGGTCCCATCGCTTATTCCTTGCGCGGCCGGGACGCGCTGGGCAATGATACCGTTCTCGTCGGCGTCATCATCCTGGATAACGCCCCTCCCGAGGTCCACTTGGCCGTCCGTCCCCTTCCCATGGGTGCGGACAGCCTGAATGGCGAAGTGTATGCGCCCCGGGTGGTGGTGGGCGGCTCCCTGTCCGATGGCGGCTCGGGTCTGGCCGCCGCCAGCTTGGTGGTCCGCAATGATAGCGGCCAGCATGTCCAGAACAGCCCCTTGGGCTTAGCGACAACCGATCCAACCTTCTCGCGCATCGTATCCCTGGTTCCCGGCGCGAATTCGATCTACCTGATCGCCGTCGACAAGGCGGGCAACGCCGACACGGCCCGCGCCCGGTTGACCTACATCATTCCCACGGCCTCCAAACTCATCCCGCAAAGCGGCGGAACCCTGCAAAGCCCCAATGGCAGCGCCGTGGCGATTCCGGCCGGCGCACTCGACCGCGCCTTGGAGGTCACCTTGCGTCCGGTGGATCCCGCCCAGGAGGCCAAACCCCTGGATCCCAAGGTTCGGCTCCTGTCCGTCCCCATGGATTTCGGACCCAACCGGACCCAGTTCCGGCAACCGGTGACGGTAACCCTCACCTATACGGACGCGGATATGGACGCTAATCAGGATGGCGTTCCCGATTTTGAGTTCTCCAAGCTCACTATTGTCTTCTGGGACGGCACGGCCTGGGTTCGCGCCGGAGAGTCCCTCCTGGATCGGGAGCACCATAGCCTTTCGGTTCAGGTGAACCACTTCACCGTATTCGACATCGCCGAGGACAATTCGCCGCTGTCAGCCAATGTCACCGCATGGTGGAGCACCAATCCCGTCCGGACCAGCATCGGCGGCGTCTTCCACTTCAAGCTACCCGAGTCGGGCACGGTTTCGCTGAACATCCTGGACATGGCCGGGGATGTCGTCAACCAATTGATCGCCGGCGGATCTCGCAGGCCGGCTGGAGAGTACAGCTGGAGCTGGAACGGGGACAATGTGAACGGACGATTCGCCGGTTCGGGCCTGTACCTCTATGTATTCCAATTCGTACCGGAGGGCGGCAAGGCCAAGACCCTGATCCGGAAACCGGTGGGATTGGTCCGGAAGTAACGGCAGGGGCCAAGGAAGGATTATGAGCGCAATGAACCATATCAGGCCAAGACGCCATCCCACGGTCTCTTTTCTGGCGGGCGCGCTGATCTTCGGTGCGACGTTCGCGTTATTTTGCGGGAAGGCGGGGGCGGCGCCTACCATCCAGGCCATCTACCCGGTCCGCGGCGCGGATGTGGAAGGCGTCGTCAACCTCCGGGTCTTCTCCTATGAAGGCGCGGTCGTGACCCAGACCGCCTTGATTGATACGGTGAAATTTTTCCGGAAGGCCGCTCCGACCTCCTTCATCCAACTCGTGCGCATCGCCAATACGGGCGAATGGTCGGGCGTGTGGAACGCCTCCTCGTTGCCGGCCGGCGCCGACACGCTGGTGTTCAGGGCCATCAACAATACCGGCGTCACCCAGACGGACAGTACCGTGGTCGTCAATATCGTGAATACGGGAAGCACCACGCCTCCCACGGTGGAAATCACGGCTCCACAGGCGGGCGCGACCCTTTCCGGGACCTATAGCGTCACCTTCACGGCCACCGCGGGTTCCGGCACCCTATCCACGCGGGAAATCTCCGTCGATGGAGCCACCTATACTCCGACTTCCTCCGCGACCAGCCACAGCCTTAACACCGCATCCATGGCCGATGGTAGCCATACTCTCCGGATCCGCGTCACCAATAACAATGGCGCTTCCACGGAATCCAGGATCACCACCGTATTCATCCGCAACGCCCCCTCTATCAGCTGGACCTCGCCCTCTGGCGGATCGCGCGTCGGCGGACGACTCATTCTCAATTATGCAGGATCGACGATTGCCCCTTCCTCAATGGCCTCGGAATCCCTGTTCGTGGACGGAACCTTTTCCAAAACCCTGCATACGCCTTCCGGGCCCGATACCTTGGACATCAACGGGTTGGGGGAGGGGACCCATGGCTTCCAGATCAAGGCCACGGACGACGCAGGCAAGGCAACCTGGTCCCAATCCGTGAACCTCCTCGTCGCCAATGGCCCATGGTCCGTACTGCTTGGGCCCGCCGGAATCCAGACCTTGAGCGGACGCGTTGCGCTTTCCTGGCAGGACAGCGTGACCGCATTGACCACGGTATCCACCGATTCCCTGCAGGTGGATGGGAAATCCTACCTGGGCTTGTCCACCTCCGGTGCCGACTCGCTGAATACCACCGACCTGCCCGATGGCGAACACACCTTGCGCATCCAGGTGTCGGACAGCCATGGACGCCGGGGTTATTCCCAATCCGTTACCGTGCTGTTGCGCAACGGGCCCACCGTGTTGATTGACAGTGCGTTGGCCGATTCCACCGTATCAGGAACCTTGGTGGTTCGATTCAGTATCACCCCGGTGGCGCCGGCCTCGGTAGCCACGCGGCAGATCTCCATCGATGGCGGGGCATTCCTCACGACCAACGGAACGGCCAGCGATACTTTGGACACCCGCAGCCTCAGCGAGGGCGGGCATACCGCGCAAATCCGCGGCGTCGACTCCCAGGGCAAGGAAGGATTGTCCCGCCAGGTAAAGTTCAATGTCCGCAATGCCCCGAAGGTGTCCATCACGGCCCCGGCTGTGGACGCCTTCGTGAAAGGCACAATCACCGTTGCCTTCTACGCGACCGCTGTGTTCCCGGATACCCTCAAGGCCACGCAAATCTCCATCGGCGGCGGGGATTGGATCGCCACCTCCACGGACTCCACCCACAGCCTCGACACCCGGAATTACAAGGATGGGGATCTGCGCATTCAAGTCCGCGCCATCGACGGGAACGGCAAATCCGCCCAGACCTTGGCCCGTGAATGCGTCGTCGACAATTCACCGCCCAAAATCAGCTACCCGGAAGTGGCCTATCCGGAGAACGCGCCTACGGCGCGCCAGGGTATTTCCGTGGCCGTCACCGCTCAGGGCCTCGACCTTGGTTCGGGGATGTCGGCGGATTCCGCCATGACCCTGTCGATACCGCTGTTCAGCCTCGAGGCATTGCTTCTCAAGGACGACGGCAAGAACGGGGACAAGGTGGCGGGCGACAATGTCTTCAGCGCCACCCTGTCCATCGATTCCAAGACCACGGGCCTCGTTCCCTTTTCCATCCGCGCCCGGGACGCTCTGGGCAATGATTCCACAGTCTCGGGCGGCCTGACGTTGGACAACACGGAGCCGGTGCTGACCTTGTCCCTGGAGCCATCGCCCGGGAAAATCGCAGGCTCCCTGGAGGGGGAAGTCTATGTACCCAGGATCCTGGCGAAAGGCGGGTTCTCCGACGCAGGCGGCTCCGGGATGAAGAGCGTACTCCTGGTGGTCCGCAATGACAGCGCGTCCCATGTGAACAACAGCCCGGAGCTGATCCCGCTTTTGGACGGGAGCTTCCGCCGTATCGTCGAATTGGTGCCCGGACGGAACCGGATATCCCTGATCGGTGCCGACCAGGCCGGCAATGCTGATACCGTCTCCGCTACCGTAACCTACATCGTACCCAAGGAGACCCGGCTCATTACCGGCGCCGGCGGCGTAGTGCTGGCTCCGGACGGCAGCGGCGTCGTGGTTCCACCAGGCAGTCTGGATGCGTCGCGAGAAATCACGGTAACCCTGGTCGATGCCAAATCCGAACCGAAGCCCCTCGATCGGAAAATCAATCTCCTGGGCGTACCCCATGAATTTGGCCCGGACGGGCAGATTTTCCCGCAGCCGGTAACCATCACCCTTGCCTATACCGACGCGGACATGGATCGCAATCAGGACGGCATCAGCGACTTCAAGGAAGACAAGCTGACCATCGTATTTTGGAACGGGAGCTCATGGATCAAAGCCGGGGATGCCAAGCTCGACAAGGCCCATAAGACCCTCAGCGTCAAGGTTAACCATTTCACGCTCTTCGATATCGCCGAGGATTTGTCGGAAGCACCCTCGGAAGTGTTGGGATTCTGGGATCGTAATCCCGTCCCCGGAAACGCCGAGTTCATCTACAAAGTGCCGGTCCCGGGCAAGTTGTCCCTTTTCATCCTGGACCTGTCCGGCGACGTGGTCAACATGCTGATCCCTCCCGATACCCACGTCGCCGGGGGAGGGAGCGTTCGCTGGAATGGCGGTAATGTGCGCGGGCATTTCTCAGGCGCGGGGCTTTACGTTTATGTCTTCAAATTCGTTTCCGACGATGGCAAGTTGAACAAACTGGTCCGCAAGCCCGTCGGCTTGGTCGGAAAGTAAGGAGAATGGAACCATGAGTCGAATCCGCAATATTCATTTCCCGGTCATGAGCGGCCTCTTGGCCATGTGCGCCGTTTCCGGTAAGCCGGTGGATTTGCAAATGGGTTCACGTGGCTTCGGAATGGGCGGCGCCTTCGCGGCCATATCCGATGATGCCTCGGCAACCTATTGGAACCCTGCCGGATTGGCCCAATTGGGTTCCCTTACAATTTCGGAAACGAACTGGATCCTTCAGGATGTTTCCGATGTGAACGTGAACTATTTCACCGGTGCCGTCCCCCTTTCGGAAGTCGGCACCGTTTCGGGCGGATGGCTGATGCAGCATGCCAATCTGGAACAGGGAGAACCGGGCACGGCCCAGCATGCCCAAAGCGATTGGTACGAACACGCGTTTTCCATCGCGGCGGGCCGGGAGCTCTGGAAGAAGCTGTGGATTTTCGAGAATACCAGTCTGGGCTTCAGCCTGGATCGGTACGTCCTCAATAGCGGGGAGCTGAACGGCGCCGGCACAGGATTTGATCTAGGATTCCTAACCAAACTGCCCCATGGGCTGCGGCTGGGTTTTGTCATGCGTTCCCTGGGCGCGGACATGATGGGCGATAAAATCGATCCGGAATACCGCCTGGGCCTGGGATATATATGGCTGCATGGCGACCGTGATAGGTTGACCGCGGCCTTTGATTTGGCCACCAAGGAGAATATCGAATACCAGAATACCACCGAAGGCGTGGAGCGGAATTACCGCGGATTCATCGGGGCCGAATATATGTACCATCAGGAGGATTGGACCGCCGCGATCCGTGCTGGAACCAATTCGACCTTCCTGAATTCTCGGGACATCCTCGCATTGACCACCGGTGCGGGAATCGGTTACCGTGGATTCGGCTTCCAGTATGCCTTCCAGTACAACTCCACCGAAGCGCTTTCCCTGGGGCAATCCCATCGCGTGACCATTGAAGTGAAGTTGGGTGAATTCATGGCCAAGGATTCCGATAAGTCCGCCGCCAAAAAGGAAAAAGAGAAATCCCATGGTGACAATGCCGGAAATGCGGGAATCTCAAGCGAGTCCGAAAAAGTGGATCTGGAATTCAAAACCGGGACTGACTCGGAATAAGAAGCAAAATTGAGGACAATCAAAGCGAAATACCGGTCGGAAGCGACCGTAAACGGCGGTCCCTATGTCCTTAATCTCTTTACCGGCGCATCAACCCCCGACATCGATACCCTCACCTTTCCGGCCGGGATATAGGATAGGGTGAAAATCCACATCCACCATGCCGAAGGATAGTACACTACCTCGTCCTCGCTCGGTGGACAAAAGGGTAATCCGCGGCTTTGGGGCTTGGGGAAACCCGCGCTTCAAAATCAAATGAAACCGGATATATGCAGGTTCCAATTTAAACTTACCTTGGAAGCTCCTGAAGAAAATCTTCCAGGGGCAAAAACTCCACCCCGTCGCGCACCTGTTTTCTCTTTCCCAGGAAGACCACGATTTTTCTTCCAAGTCGGCCTACACGCTCCTGTATGCTTTTCAACCCCGAAAGCCTGACGCCCGCCGAGTCGCGGGCACTTTTCACTTCGATCCCCCAAATCTCTTTTCCCGCCTCCACCACGAAGTCCACTTCAGCCCCGTGTCGATTTCGATAGTGGAACAAATTAGCCTCCGGCCAAAGACTGCCCATCCGGCGATGGATTTCGTAGGCCACCAGGTGTTCCAGCAAAACGCCTTTTTCATCCTCAAGGGGCGTATCCAAAGGGTGGCGCAGTAGGGCATTACGCACGCCCAAGTCAAATAGGAACACCTTCGGATGGGCGACCAGACTGCCGCGATCGGATCCGCTCCAAGCTGGAACCGAAAATGCAACCAAGGTATCCACAAGCACTTCCAAATACCGACGAGCGGTCTCATAACGGATTCCCGCGTCCCGGCACACTGCGTTCAGGTTCAGGATTTTTCCGGACATGGCCGCCATGATTTCCAACAAGCGCCCGTATCCGCCCACGTCACGCACCAAGGCTTCTGCCTGTATCTCCTCCCGCAAATAAATGTCGGCATAAGCGGTTAGGCTGGCGGCTCGGTCCTTGGGGTCCGTTTCAGCGTAGATTCCCGGCAGCGAACCATGAGCCAGCACTCGGTTCAGGTTGAATTCGGTTCCCAACTCGGAGGCGAGCAAGGGATGAAGGTGGTGGACGTGAATTCTTCCCGGAAGGAGATTCGCGTGGCCTTTCCGGAGTTTACGGGCGCTTGATCCGGAAAGCAGAAAGCGGAAACGTCTGGGGTGGTTGTCCAAAATCACCTGCACCACATCCAGTAGTGCCGGAACCTTTTGGACTTCATCGAGCAATATGGTTTTGATCTCCGCACCGGCGGCATTCAGTTCGTCTGAAAGTTTTTCGGGGCGTACCACGTACTCCCGGTAGGTGCGCGCTTCGGCAAAGTTGAGGGATACGTCGGGACTCAAGGACTTGAGCAAGGTGGACTTGCCGACTTGTCTGGGCCCAAGCAGGAGTAGGCTTTTCTTTCCTTGGGCTAATATTGGGGTTAGGCATCTTTCGTACATGTGGGTAAATATACCGTATATATACCCGTATTGCGCATAAAAAATTAGCGGTAAGTGGGAAAAGGCGGCGATGATTGAATGGGGTAGTACAGACGGGTGGAGAGGAAAGGGGGTCGGAGTTTTGCCAATCTGCCGCGCGGCTTTGACAAATTGTCCACCCCCCGCCGGGTTTGACCCCTGCGCGTGTCCCGTGGGCCTAGCCAGGAGCCCGGTTACCCTGGGCACGCACTTTGCGGAATGACCCGCTATGGCCGAAGCCCACGAGGGTAAGCCGCGCGAATTCGGGGCTTACGTGCGGGGATGCCGGGAACGCCTGGCCCCCATGCTGGCCGAGGAATGGGTACGCTGGGAAAATAACGTGCTGGAGCTGGCCGAAGAGGGCTGGTTGTTGGTACGCCGGGCCGCTGCGGCGCTCGATCCGCGGACAGTGGAGGGGAACGCCGAAGGGACGTTCTCCAAGGCGATCTGAACGGCAGACTGGAGATCCGGATGGAAGGCGAAGCGAAGCCCGTATTCAAGCACCACCCGGATAGGGTCAAGACCCTGCGCGCCATCAGCCCGCTGTCCCACGCCTTTGAGCGCGTGTTCCATCTGCTCGCCAACTTGAGCCCGGAACGCCTGGTCGGGCCTACCCGCGTGCGCATCCAGTCCGCCCATACCACCGTCGAGGCGCGGCTGGAAGCCGCCCGCCGCCGGGGCCGCAAGGTGGAAGGCTACCTCTTGGGGTGGTTCGTTCTCGAGGCTGCGGCGGTGGCGTTCGGAACCACCTGCGCCAATCCTTGGGTGACAGGGGCCTTCCTGGCCCTGGTCTCCGGACGCATCCTGGACATCATCCAAAGCACCGGCAACATCAGCCTCTTCGATCGGCTGAAGATCAACTGGCGGTATTATTACGTCGAGAATACGGTGCGGACCATCCTGTTATCCCTCATCAACTACCTGGAATTAATCGTGTGCTTCGGGTTCATCTATTGCGTGGCCGGCCGCGGCGGGAGCGTGCTGGCCTTCACGGAGTCGCCTTTCGACGGGTATTGGTTCAGCGGGGTCACCCAACTGACTATCGGGTACGGAGATATCGTGCCCTTGGGGTGGGTCAAGTACCTGGCGCTCTTCCAGGGTTTCTTGGGTTTACTCTTCACCGTCCTCATCCTCGGGCGCTTCATCGCCCTGCTGCCCGAGATCGCAGAGGATTCGAAATAGTTCTTGGGTAACACCTAGGCTACCCAACGCGTCGCATTCTATGAGGACATCCTCGCTAAGAAGATCAGCCAGGATGTCGTTCCCTTCGATGTGAATGGCGGCAGATCCCGAGGTTAACCAGATCCAGCATTTCTTCGACATCGGCTGTTTCAAGACTTCAGTAAAAAATATCCCGCCTTCCTATAACTCTGGATCTCGAGTAGCCTCCCGACCGGCTTTCGGCCGCAGGGTCATTACCAAAGCTCAGAGCAACAAGTTCGCGGGGGCCCCATCAAGCACCACCGTCGATCATTGTCCTTATCATGATAAGGTATTCGCTGGACTTGCCCTCCAAATCCAGTGGTTTGTTCAGGAATTCGTAGAAACGGTTATTCCTGAGGGAATTGTACATGAGGTCCTGATCATTGTTAGGGTTGCCTGTAATCAGGATGAATTTCAGGAAGGGCTTCACCTTTCGGACTTCACTGCATAGGGCGTTACCCCCCAGCTTGGGCATGACTTCGTCGGTGATGACCAAGGCGACCCGGGATTCCATACGGATGAATTCCAGAGCTTCCAGGGAATCGGTAAAGGTCTTGAGGTTGAGATCCTTTCCGAATTTCCGCTTGAAAACAAACAGGTTCTCCTCCTCATCGTCCACATAGACAACGATGGTACAGTTGGCGGGCGCCCTGATTTTCTCCTGCACCTGCTTCAGGAGTTGCTTCAGGGAAAGGGAATTGAAATCGGAGGGGGTAAGATGAGAAAGTCTCACCTCGCGGCCATCCAGCCGCAGCTTCAGTTCTTCGAGGATAACCGGGAGAGTTACCATGTCTAAGCCGAGATGGGCCAGGGATGCCTCGGGCTCAAGCTCGGTCGGTAGCCGTGTGAAACCGGGGTTCGACTTTGCCAAGTGATCGACGATGTCCCGGATTATGTCGTAAAGGGTCTGGATTCCCATTCTTCTACCAAATCTAAATGAAAGGTGTATTTCCGAGGTCTCGTTGTCCGAGACCCGGGGAGAGAATCCGACCGGGACAGGGCGAGAGGCTGATGAAGGCGCGGACTGTCCGGAGTTTCCGGACTGAAGGGGCCGCTGGGGCCGAATCCCCGTGATACGGAATCGGTAGAATCTCCTTAAGCGGTATTGTCAAAGACACAAACCGGGGATTTGGTGCCGGAAGCTGCATTAAACCGTGCTCTCACCGCCCGCTTGGCCAGGTGCTTTCGGGATGCGGGATTGGGCTGGTAGCAGTATAATATTTACTCGCCGATTACATTCGGTCTGCCTGGCTTGTTGGCAACGAAGTCCAATAATGAAAGCAAGAATCGGAGTTGTTTTGAAAAATCCCATAAAATCATTCCTGTGTTTCCTTTGCGCGGTTTCCGGGATTCATTCCCAGTCTCTTAACCCTACCGGAGGGGGTGGAATGCATGATCCTGTAATGATAAAAGAAGGAAACACCTATTTCATTTACGCGACTACGGGGGCTTATACCTCCACGGATAAGGTAAAGTGGTCCCGTGCCAGTGGATTTGTACCCAGTGCATCCTGGCAAAGCCAACAGGTCCCCGGCCACGCAGGTTATTGGGCTCCGGACATCAGCTATCGAGACGGTAAATACTGGCTGTACTATTCCATGTCTACTTTTGGCTCCCAACATTCGGCGATCGGTCTTGCCACAAAAACCACTTTAATAGGTGGTGGGACTTTTGAGGATCAGGGTTTGGCTGTCAAGTCTCCCTCATCCGACGGGAATTATAACGCCATTGACCCGAATGCGATTGAAGATGGAAACGGTAATGTTTATTTGAACTGGGGTTCCTGGTGGGACGGTATATTCATCAGACAGCTTGACCCTAAAACGGGAAAGTTTCTTGACACTGCCTCTACTACCAACATTGCCACTCGAGTACGTACAAACATGGGTATCGAGGGCGCATTTATCATTCGAACCAGGGGTTATTTTTATCTTTTTGTGTCTTGGGATAAATGTTGCGCCGGCTTAAAGAGCACCTACAATATGAGAATAGGCCGATCAAAAAATGTTACCGGGCCCTATATGGATATGAGTGGCGTAGCCATGCTTAAGGGTGGCGGCACCCTATTGGCTGATGGTTCTCAATTTGCCGGTGGGCACAATGGCATTTTTGAAGAAGATGGGCAGTTTTATGTTGTTTATCATGTTTATAAACAGCAAGGTAGTGACCTCGAAATCCGCTACCTATATTTTGACAAAGATAATTGGCCAACATTCGACCGCAGTATGTCTGCAGATTTGAATCAAGCAGCCGCCCGAAGCGTAAAAAAAGAATCATTGTTGCCCAGCAGCTTTAGATATCCCATGTCCTTCACAACCGATGGGGATTACCGGTTAAGCCTGTTCGATTTTCAGGGGAAAAGCCTTCTCAGAAAGCAGGTTAGTTCCAATAAACCGGTTCAATTTCCTGGCATCAAGCCTGGGTCCTATTACTTGCAGCTTAATTCAAAGGAACGCACTTATAAGCAGCGGATTATTGTTTACTAAATAGCCTGATATTCCAAGCTGGAGGATCGCGTGGTTCATTCGTCCTCCAAGCTCGCCACCACGCCCTCTAAGGTGCAAACGTTGAAGCAACGCTTGGTCCTCTTCAAACCGGACATAATCACCATTAAGTTTTTGTCGCCAAGGAATCCCTTCGACCCTGGAGTGATAATTAAGGGAAGCCGCCATATCCTCAAGGGAAGAAAACCAAATATCCCGATATTGAGGGGGGGCATCGACCTGATTGGGGATTGGAGAAATGGGTTTCTTCGCTTTTCCTATTCATGTGGAATTTGATTCCTCATGGTATTTTGTGATTCCGTGATTCCGCTCCCCTTTCCTATACGTGAAATCCCACCGCGAAATCTCCCCGATGCGCTTATATTAGAGCTTTAGGAGATTCACAAATGCACGACAAAAAGCCCTTAAGAATGTTACCGGTCGCCTTGTTCGCAGGGGCATTGGCTTTTGCCAATGTGAGCTTCGCCCAATGGGATCCGGAGTTCATGGATGGGAAATTCCATCCGATTTGGAACAAAAAGGACTTTACCAACTGGAAGGCGCATTCATCCAATTGGGGGATTGGGTTCCCGGGCACGGATAGCGCAACCATCGAATTGGATGGCAAGGCCCGTCCCAGCGGCGGCGGCATGACCCATTTGATCTATGGCAAAAAGATCACCGGTAACATGGAAGCGCGCGTGGTGGCGCGCATGCCCACAACGAGCGGCGCCAATACCGGTTTCCAGTGGCGGTCCCGGTGCCGGAAGGCGGATGGAACCCTGGATAATGCTTGTGGGGGCAGTCCCTGGGAGGTCTGCGGACCTCAGTCGGATATGGGCGCCTCATATAGCGGGGACATCTACAATGGCTGCACGGGCTTTTACATCACCAGCAGCACCCAGAATGCCCCTCCAAAAAAGATTAACAACCTCGCCGCCTGCCGGGCGTCCACCAATTTGAAAACCGTCGCAGTCTGGAACGAATATGGCGTACGAATACATAACGATACCGCCTGGACCTCCATCAACGGCATCAATTGCACCAGGCTCTTATTAGAGCAGGCGAGCGAAAAGTCGGCGACCACCCAGGGATTGATCAGCTTGCAATATGAATCAGCAATGAAGGTCGAATTCAAAACCGTCGAGCTTAGGAACCTCGATGTCGTCCCCAACGGGCTCTCCACCCGCCCGGTCGCTTCCGCCTTCGCCGTTCGGGGCGGCGTAGGTTCCGTTTCCTTCGCGGTTCCAGAGGCCGGGAAGTATTCAGTGCGCATCGCCGATATGCGCGGCAAGGTGGTGAAAACCCATTCCGGAACGGGCCCGGTTGCCCAAGCGAATCTTCCACTGGGAGCTTCCGGAATGTATCTGGCCGAAATCCGGTCGCCAAGCGGCGCTTTCACGACCAAGTTCATAGCGGACTGAAACCAAAGCAATATTTCATACCGCCGCCGCCGGGGTTTCCGGCGGCTTTCACGTTTGAGCCTGTTTACGGACGGGTTAACGTTCCGATACTTCTTTTAAGGCTCCGGTTTTTTCCATTAGATATTTAGATTTCTCAAGCGATTTAGAAATTGGTGATCGCATATAACGGGAGGGCCCAGGCCTGATGAAAATCTTTGCAACGCTACTAGTATCGGCCGGTCTGGCCTCGGTAACCGCCGACGTGGTGCGGAATCCATTGAACATCGGAATGGCGATGGAATACGGCCAGATCTATGAATCGGGAAACCTGGTTACACCCCAATACCCGATTGAAAAGACCACCGCCAAGCGCACCATCGGCTGGCTCGTTCAAAGCGCCACCATCGATGAAAGAATGGACGTCGTCGTCGGCATCGGAGGCATGTTCCTTTATCTCTATCCCGACGAAGGCTACGCTTATCAGCATTCCGCGATTTCCGCCGTGGCTTTGGCCATGGCTTTCGGCACGTATAAATGGGGGGACCTGCAATCCCCATCCACGGTTTTGAACTTCGGCTTCCTACCTTACACTTACAATCCTGACTCCAAGAATATCGGTTCCTACCTGTTCCGCTCCACACCTTATCCCACCACTATTACCAATAGCAGTTGGGACCTGGTCAACAGCGCCGCCCACGGCAGCTCCAAGTCCAAGCTTTGGGGTTCGGTAGTGAGTTTCAATTTTTTGGACGGAAAATGGAAAAACGATTTGATACTTTCCGTAACCGATGCCTATCCGCTGTATGACCTAAGCCCCGCCTTCGTCAGCACCCTTCAGGTCGGTCCCATGCTGCAGTTGGGCGCGGGAGTCCATTTCTACCACTTGATCCAGGACGATCCCAAGGTCAACACGCGGAAAATCCAATACAACGCCTATTTCAATTTTAATGGGAAGGACTACTACGCGGGGTCGAGTTATTACGGTACCGCAGCCGGGGTCTATATGGATAGGGCAAAGGCCGATTCCGCCCTCGCCATCTCCGACCCAGGTAACAGTGCAAGCCATTTGGCATCAGCCGATGCCAATATAGCCCGTGCGGCCCCATTAACCGCGGCCGAAGCATTGGTGGACTCCCTGGTGCCAGCCAATCCCGCGCCCCCGCTGGTTCCCCTCAAGTATTACACCGTCAATGGCACCCTGCTGGCGGCCCGTTTTTCCCTGGATTTCAAACCCTTGTTGGGGGAAAAAGTCGACTTCAAGATCTACGGCGAAGCCGCCATGCTCGGAATCAAGAATTATCCGGTTTTTTATGAGAAGCCGATAGAGCGGGTACCGATGATGCTGGGCATCAATATTCCCACCTTCGGATTATTGGATATGTTCAGCGTGGAAGCGGAATACTGGAAGAATCATTATATCAATAGCTATTTCGAAGTCATTGCCCAGGGTGGGAAAGGGGCCGTTCCGAATTACGACCATATGGCGCTGCAGGGGCGCCTAGAGGTTGACCCGACCCTCGAGTACACCAAGGATGATTTATCATGGGCGATAACCGCCCAGAAATCCATTGGGAAGAACTTAACCATCGTCGGCAAAGCGGCCCGGGACCATTTGACCCTCCTGAACGCCGGTCAAGGCTTCGGCACGGATTTGCAACATGATATCCTGGTGGATGATAAAGGTTGGTACTGGGTCCTTCATTTCCAAGTCGCGATCTGAACGCCTGATAACCCACTGCAAAATTCGATTACGCCCGTAATCGCCTGCCGCCCCCGCCCGCAAGGGCGGGCTTCCTTTTTCAGCCACCGGCGGCCATAGTTCGGGGCTGCGCGGCTCCCGGTTCTATAAAAACCGCGAAGACAACCCTACGGAATAGACTGCGTCCGGGAAAGCCCTCAAGCGAAGGAGAGGGTGGGGATTCGACTTGGGGAAGCGGGTGACCCGAACCAATTCTCCAAAAATCCGGATAGCGTCCAAAAATAGCGCTTCGATCTACCGATTCTCTCGATGCAGGATTCGGTAATTCGGGATATTTTGGGGGAAGCAGTTTGTCGATATTGTGGCGGTAAAATTTCCGTTCCCAGTCCTACTGGATGGAAACCGTCTGGTGAATATTCGTTAGGAGGAAACATGAGAATTGGAAACAAGTTTCTAGGGATGCGGGCGCTGTCGGCTGCGCTCTTGATAGGAGTCGTAGGGGCCAAGGCGGAGGATTCCGCCTGGGTTTCCATCATCCCTAAGACCGACACGCTGGAGGGCTGGTCGGTCAAGTTCGAAGGCAGCAACAGGCCAGTGGGCCTGAACCCGGGTAACACCTTCCGCCTGTCCCCGGAAGGTTATTTGTGGGCGAACAACAACCTTTCCAGACTTCAAACCGGTTATGGCCAGCTGTATTACACCAAGCGCAAGTTATCTTATTATATCGTCCGGGCCGAGTACAATTTCCCCGTGGAAAAATCAGCGCCGGATTTCCCCGATTGGACCATCCAGAATAATGGTCTCTTGATTCACACCGCTGAACCGGCGACTTCAAACGGGAGCTGGCCAACCTCCCTTGAGGTGCAATTGCTGGGTCCGAAGAATATGAATGAAGATAAACATAGACCGAACCCCCCAGATTGGCCGGTTGGCCTGACCGCGAATTTGTGCCTCCCCGGGGATAACATTACTGTGACAACCAAAACTAATCCAAATCATACCAACCATTGCTGGCCCGCTACCTATCCGCAAGCCTGGAAGGGCACAAGGATTCCCTGGGAGGGAGCCTGGTCGGACGTGACCGTGCGGGTCATCGCCGATTCTTTGATACAGCACATTATCCGGGGGCAGGTTGTATTCGAATACACCAAGATTCGGATGACATCCGGTGGGACACCGCGCAAGGACGGATACCTCTCCATCCAGGCGGAAGGCACCCCCACCCTGTTCCGGAAGCTCGACATCCTGGATCTGGAAGGCTGCATGGATAAGACTTCTCCTGCCTTCCGGAGCTATTTCGTGAAGAGCAAGCCCGCGGCCTGCTCGGCCACCTCCATCGCCCCTAGCGAGCTTTTCCCCCGTTTCGCCTTGACCCGCGACGGGGCCGGCCTAAGGCTTGAGGGCACGGGCGCACGCATCGCCTCGGTGCGCAAGGCGGATGGAACTCTGGTGCAGGAGTTCCCGATCTCGGGAACCCCGGTGACGCGCTATACTCCCCGTTCTCCTGGGATGTATCTGGTGACGGTGGCGGCCACTTCAGGCGCCAGGACGACCTCAAAGGTGCCCTTTTTCTGACTTGACTCCCGGGCTCCCCGCCCGGGTCCAATCTGGGTCTGTGACCTTTGGTTGCCGGGGAGTCGTCTCGATTCTCCATCTTGAAGGTCATTCCATGGCCTCCGAGCATCGAGCTGAGACCTGGCCCATCCAGATTTCAGGAGAGCTCTAGGGGAGCCCTCCGCGAAGTCGTTCTTGCTGAGCGCCTTCTACTTCCATCGCCCGACATCCTTGGCGATGGCCTCATGCGTCTCCTCATAAGCTTCAAGAAGGGCTCGGCTTTAGCGCGTCCGCTCCGCGCTGAGCAGCGGATTGAAGGACGCCACAAGGCTCTCGCCTGGATATTCCCCGAAGCAATGACTCACAGGTCCTTCGTGTCGAACAGGACATTTGGAAGGAGATATCCTGCCTAGCTAGCATCCAGGTGAGTGCGGGGTACAAATCGTTTTTGTCGCAATACTCTCCACCTGCCAAAGTGGACCCATGGGCTTCGATTTGCCTATTCGGTCGCTGAACTATGATCCTATTCGGTTCCAAAAACTCGAGTCAGTGAGATTCTCCACCTGATTATGGACACGCCGCCTTGCCGGGCAGGCCGCACGCAAGGTGTGAACCTCGAATATAGGGGTCAGAGCTACCCGCCGGGGTAATGCGAATGGTATTCGGAGTACCACCTTCCTGCCCAGGGTCAACTCCATTTTCGATGTCATAGGCCTCCCTAATTGGATCCGGACCCACCACAGCCTTTTTGAAAGTGCAACTGGCAAAGGTTAGGTATGTGGCGACCTCCCCATTGGGGCCGGTCACTCCCCCATTGAAATATATCATTGACTGATCTCCGCCGGTATTGTCGAACACGCAACGTGTGAAGAAGGTTGTACTACCCGTTGCTATTGCCAGGCCGTACCATTTGATATCTGAGACCAGTTCGTAGAATTTACAATCATTGAAGTAATAGCGGTTATTGACGTCTGTCCGCAGCTGCAGGGCCGCATCGCGGAAGTTACCGGAAAAAGACAAATGGTTAACTTCCAAGGTGGGGCCATACAAATTGATTGTGGGGTGCCCTCTACCGTTAATCGAGACGCCGTATAAATGGGAATAAGGTGTTCCGGTGACCTTGGTTTCGGTGGCACCTTCAGTTAATCCGCCGTAGATTTTCACATCGCCGATATGAAGCGTCTCGCCTCCCAGGTTATATTCGCCCGCAGCCAGCCAGATGGTTTTTCCTTCCCAGCTTTCGAGGTAACCTCTAAAGGCGCAGGCATTCTCCCAGTCCGAACCCGAACAGGAACCCGGTTTCCCTGACGGTTTGAAAAATACCACGTTTCTATTCACCCGGTGATACGTCCGGGTATCCGTACCGATGCCCGCTTCATTTGTATCGCTCACGGCGCAAGCCTTTGAATTGGATGCGATCATACTCGTAGGTTCAGAGATTACGCATGTGACCGGCGTGGCGGCTATGCCATCCACCGTATAGCTGACGGTAATGGCTGCGCTGGAATTGGAGACATAGCCGTCGTTCGGCGAAGTTATTTTCACCACCGGGGCTTTCAAGGTAACGTTGAAACCCATGGTATAGGTTTGCGTATTGTTCGCCAAGTCGGTCGCGGTGATGGTCATATTGGTCAATCCAGCCACCAAAACCAAGGCGGCCAGGTTGAAATCCCCGGGATTTGGGATCAAGGTGGCGGTCTTGGTCGTCTTTCCCGATAAGGCATAGGTGGCCGACTGTATCCCGCTACCCGCCAGGCCATCCAGTATGGATCCCGTTACGGTGACCTTGGTCGTGGTTGCCAAGGTCGTTACCGATCCGTTGGCATAGGAAGCCGCGATTATCGGTTTAGTCCCGTCTATGGCGATTGACGCGAAAGTCAAGAAGGCGGCGGACTCCTGCCCCAAGGCATCGAGTTCCTTGACTTTCAGGATGTATTTGCCATCCTCTAGGGCGGTCGTGGGCTTGAAGCCGGCCGTAGTCGCGTTCGGCTGGGCAACATCGTTCAGCCATACTTTGTAAGTCCCGTTGCCTTTGGCGGCATCGCCGGATTTCCATTTCCATTCCGGGGTGCGCACGGATGAAGTCGCGGCGGGGGAGCTGACGAGGACGGGCGTGGCCGGCAAGGAGGTCTTTACCGTCACCTGCTGGGTCGCGGCCGTCGAGGAATTCCCCAGGTTATCCAGGGACCGCAAATAGAGGGTATGCGGCCCATCCGCCAATACTCCCGCCGTATAGGTCAAACCCGTTACATCAAGGGTACCGGTGGTTTTGGTGAAATCCCCATCGTCCAGCCGGACCTGGTATTTGGCCGCGCCCGTAACGGCGGTCCATGTCCAGGTAGGGGTATTGTCGGTGGTGGACCCGGGTTGCGCGACGAAGGTCGGCGTTCCGGGAGCGGTATTATCCAAGGTGATCACCACTTGCGCCGATCCCGTGCCTCCCGCATTGTTGCGGGTGACCTTGATGGTATTCGGGCCGCTGGCCAAGGTGACGACGGAGTCCTTGGCCTCATCCGCCGCCTTGGTGGGATCCTTGACCGTGAATTTGACCGTATAGGTGCCGGTATTCACGGTGATGGCCGCAGAAGGGTCAATTATTTTCACCGTGGGCGCCGCGACCGCCGTGACAGTCACCTTGCGGCTCAAGGCTACGACGTTGCCTTCGCTATCCTTGATTTCGAAGCTCAGGTTGTAGATTTTAGCTTCGGTGTAGGTGGCAGAAAAGGTGGCCGTGTCCTTATCGAGCACGCTTTTCTCGAAGGTTCCGTTGCCGTCCATGTCGGCCTTGATCTCGGCGAGGGTTCCGTATTGCTGCGTCACCGCGACCTTGAAGGAGGCTTCTCCTCCATAGACCACGGTCTGGTCCGGAGTCAGGGTCACCACGGGGGGATCCGTGATCACGGTAACGCTGCAGATACTGGACACGGCGGGATACCCGACCACGGCGGCGGTTAGGACGGTGGCGCCGGCTTTCAGACCCTTCACGGCCCCGGCGGCATTGACGGAGGCGATCAGCGCGTTGGCGCTGCTCAGGGAATACCGGGCGCCCGAATCATTGCCCGTCATGGCCACGGTCAATTGGCCCTCCGCCCCTCCGGTATAGAGCTTAAGTATTTTCGGAGTCAGGGTGATGGCGTCGACCTTGACCGGTTTGACGACGTTGACCTGGAACGATGTTGCGAGGCTGGGTTTGGCTTGCGACTTGCCGGTAATGGTCGCCGTTCCGATGCCGTAGGACTTCACTTTATTGTCGGGGGTAATCTGGGCGACGGAGATATCGGAGCTGCTCCATTGCACGCGTTGATCGGCGGCGGCCGGAGTCACAGCCCAACTGATATCGCCCGTAGCCCCATCAGCGGCCAAAATCATCGGCACAGGCATCCGCAGCGCTATGGAATCGGGAGCCACCACCGGAGCCGTGACGGTGACCGTTATGGCGCCGGTCACGCTGGCTTTGGCCGCGCTGGTGGCGATGACCTTGGCAATGCCGGCTTTCAGGCCGCGAATCTGGTTATTGTTCACGATTTCCGCCACTCCCGCGGCTTCCAAGGACCAGAAAATGCTTTGGCTGGCTTCCGCCGGTATCACCGCCGCCTCCAGGGTGACCGCAGGATCGCCGACTTGCAAAGCGATCGCGGCGGCTTTCGGGATGATGTCCGTGGGCGTAACGGTGGGCGTGTCTTGCACGGTGACATCCAGGCTGGCCGTCTTGGATGGATCGACTGCGCTGCCTGCTGTTACTTTGGCCGTACCGGCCTTCAAGCCCGTAAGGACGTTTCCTGAGTCGATACGGGCGATATCCGTGGCCAACGAAGTCCAGACCACCGTTTGGGAGGCTTCACCGGGGAGAACGACGGCCGTAAGCTTTACGGTTCCGCCGCCGACGGTCAGCAGCAAGGGGTTGGTATTGGTGATGGCCACGGACACCGGCAAGCTGGTGGGCTGGGGCTTAGACGGGAGGTGGTAAACGGTTGGAAGCTTCTGGGGTTCTCCTTTTGAGAAGAGGATTTTGTAAATGTTGTAATCGTTCGAATCCTTATAGGCGGTGATGCGGACCTCGAACGGATCCGGGGGGTTGGTGGCCAAGCGGAGATGCGCCAATTTATCGGCGTCGGATTTGTGATACGGACCTTGAAATACCTTTACCTGCACCGGATTTCCGTTTCCGTCGTAAATATCTATGGTCACGGTTTTGAAGATGCTGTCCTCCACCGCGAGGGAATCGTGCAACTTAACATTGAGGGCATAGGTTTCACCTGTATCACTGACATTGCAATTCCACAGCGTCAGGGAGGAGAATCCCAATAAACTGATTGCCAGCATCCATAATTTGACGGATTTTTTCATCCTACCCACCCTCGAATTGAACTCTTTGCAGGCGATTTCGTATTTGCTGCGGCGAACTTCGAAAACATAGTCTCTCCGGAACCTCGAAGGCGTGATCTAAATCACGGGTTTACAGGAATGACGTTTTCCTTCGAACTTTTTTTCTGGTTGGAATACCACCAGAACCCTCCGACCGCCGCAATGGTGGAGATGCCTAGGACCCAAGGCCAAACCCGGATTTTCGTATTCCTTGCGGGGGATTTTCCGGGGTTGGATGCCGGATCGGGATGCTTGCGTGCATCCGGCTTGATTAAGGTGTCTTTTTTGGGAGGATTGTTCGCGGGCCCATTGCCCGGAGTGGCGTGCACGCGGAGATTTCCGAATTCATCGTACTCCTTAATCTCGAGATTTTCCCTGATGAACCGTTCCTTGGTTTTCTCGAACAGAGACTTGACCGCCGAGGAAACATACAGGTCGGAGATGTAAGCGTTGGGAGCCAATTCGAAAAGCTGGAAAAAATAGGATTCCGCGATTGGATAGGATATCGGTTCCGCCGCATAAGCGACGCCCAGGTACTTATAGGCGAAGATCTTGTCATTTGTTTGAGCGGTATTGCCGCTTTGCTTGAGAAAGGTCTCCAGCGTGACCTTCATTTTATCGAATTCGCCCTCTTTATAGAGACTCTTGATATTGGAATAGGAAAGCGGAGCGCCAATGCTCCAGGAGCAGAGTAAAAGTAGGCAAATCGCAAAAATTCGATGGAAAAAAGCAATTCTCATATAGGCACGTGGGTCAAAATCTAGTCAATTAGCCAAACCTCGACAAACCCGTGTGCGCATCATCACCCCGGTATTTAGTCTCGATTTACGGCCGGCCTTTCACTCGCTTTCGAAGCGCTCCTGCCAATCAATCAGCCAGGTGAGTAAGGCGTATAAACCATTTTCATCGCTGCTTCAACACCCAGCCGCAGCCACACCCACGCCACTCACGGTCTACCAGATCCACTTTGAAGAGTGCTCGGAATTTGTTTTGGCTAAACCGGGCTCAGTTTTGCGCGAAGATGCTGCCTTCCCGGACCTTGGTGGCGCGGCTGATACGCCAGGTTTCAAGCGACGCGAGGACTCGGTGCTGGTTTGCGCTATTTGAAAATGCTTTGGGGCATGAGCAACGCGAACGTTACCCGTCGGTTTTCAGGGCCTTTTCCGTCGCTGCCCTTGGCGTAGTTGTTGGCCCCGAATCCCATCCAGGGATTATCCGCCACCTTGCGGAACTGCGAAGCGTCGATCCGGATGTCGTGGTTTCCCTCCTCCCGAAAAATCGGAACGGTTGGCGGCGATCC
>JBDSIO010000260.1:0-11250 GCA_039917895.1 Fibrobacteria bacterium
ATTTCTCCGCCTCCTGCCCGTGCACGTGCGCGGTCAAGGTTCCGAAGAAGCGATCCCCCAGGAAGAACACGAAGGTGGCAGTGCGGTTCACCGTGCGCGACTCCAGCAATTGGCCGCCTCTGCCGAAAGTCTCGAACCGCTGATCGCCCGTGCCGGTTTTGCCCCCCAACGGGATGTAGCCTCCGCCCGCGAGCGGGAATGCCTTGTATCCCCTCACTGCCGTGCCTTTTTCCACGATGTCGAGCAGCGAGGCCCTGACGGTGCGGCAGATCTCCGGCGCCAGCAGTCGCTCAGAAGTGGTATCGCTGCGCGAGAAGATGGTCTCGTAGGGAGTGCCCTCCCCGAAACGAAGGCGGTCGATGAGCACGGAAGGATGGCGGACCCCGTCGTTGAGGATTATCCCCACCAGTTCCGCCAGGGAGTTGGGCCGATCCGCCGAGCTGCCGATGGAAGTAGCGTAGGATGGCACCAGCGATCCGAAGGGGTAACCCAGGCGTTGCCAGGCGCGGTGGATTTCCAGAAAAGCCTCCAGTTCCATGATGCCGCGGATGCGCGAGTCCTGCGCCCGCTTGTGGCGGGTCTTGAACAACCACTGGTAGGTTTCCTGGATCTGGGAGCGGCTCGCATCCTTCACCTGGCTCCAATTGGCGCCCGGATGGGAACGCAGGAATCCCACCAGCCACAATTCCAGCGGATGCACGCCCGCCACATAGCCCAGATCCGCGAGGCCCAGGTCCTCATTGAAATGGTTGTTGCGGATCTGGAGAAGATTCTTCAT
The DNA here is from genome assembly GCA_039917895.1 of Fibrobacteria bacterium. GTDB lineage: Bacteria > Fibrobacterota > Fibrobacteria > UBA11236 > UBA11236 > Chersky-265. Next base: position 779 of record JBDSIO010000260.1, read on the forward strand.
GGGATAGAGGGAGTCGCCCAGCTGTTCGCGCATGAAGGCGGCGAAAGAAACCGAATCCGCCTTGGGCTCCAGGTACAGCCAGGCCGTGGCAATGCGGCGCGGGGCGGGACGAAAAGAGTGGAAAAAGGTTTCGGTGATCTTCAGCGGATCCATGTCACGGTATTTGCGGAAGAAGCGCCCCAGGAAAAGCTGGCCTTCCTGCTCGGCGAACTTGGCCAGGTAAGCCTGGCGTTCCGGAGAGGCGCCCGAATCCATCAGCGAGGCGCGAGTGACCGGGGCCTGGGCGATGTAATAGGAGACGATGTCGCGCATCAGGCGGATGAACACCAGGTTCACCGAAAGCCGGAAACCTTCCTTCAGCGTCTGGATGCCGCCCTCATTCGCCTCGAAATTCACGAAACTGTGCAGTCCGCCGCCGGTGAAGAACTTCTCGGAGGTGTTGCCCGAATACTTCCTTTCCATGGCCGCGTCCAGCATAATCGCCAGGCCCGGATCCGCCTGAGTGAGGGAGTCCTTTCCAAGGGTTTTTTCACGAATTCTTTCAGGATTCTTCGCCGGGATCGCGGCGAGGTATTCGGCCGCCCAGCGGGTAAGCGGATCGAGACCATCGACCGAAAGCCTGCGTAACTCCGCCCCATCCTTACCTGCCAGCCGGGAACGGATTTCGGTGATGATTTCCAGATAGTTGACCAGGGTGCGCAGTTTCGCGGTCGAGCCGAGATCGAGTTTCACGCCCTCGTTGATGTTGAGCGGCTGTTCGTAATTGTCCGCCTGCACACGCAAGAGATTCCTGCCTTCCACCGTTTCGTATAGCGTGAAGCTGTAGATGACCTTGGAGGGATCGCCTTTATCGAGGAGCCGGAACGCGTGCAGGCCGACGGAGTCGACATAGGCGGGATCGGCCAGCCGTTTGAGGACGTGGACGACGGATTTCTGGACTCTGCCGTCCAGGGTGGTGCCCACGGTGAGATCCAGTCGATCAAGGTCGTAGAGGCGGGGCAGCCCCAAAAGGTTGGACAAGGTGTTGCGCACCGCGTTCACGTGCTTGCGTTCCACGAACGCGGCCGGGAAAAACGCCGCGGCCCGGCGCATCAGTTCCGGGTTCGATCGCATCGCCGCGTCGCGTAACTGTGGCGAGATGACGCCTTCGCGCCCGAGGATCTGGAGGTAATTCTCGCTGATGGATTTCAGCGCGTCGCGATGCTGCAGCAGGTACGAAGTGGGCCTGCGATGGGCGATGAACAGGTTGAGCACCTGGCGGTACCCCTTCCCCATGGCTTCCATGTCCACGCCCGTATCGATACCGTCTTTGCCCGCGCCCCGGCTGCGGGGGTATTTCAGCAGCCGATTGACGGAATCCATGGAAGCCCCGTACCACGCCAGCAGCCCGTCCGAGAGGCCGTTCACCTCTCCGTAGCCGGGCAGAGCGGCGAGCGGCACCGTGTTCACGTATTCCAGCAGGATGCGGCGGCGCGCCTCCGTCGTGTTCTCGCCGTATTGGTAGGCGCGCAGGCTGGCCGAGATCATCTGGCGGTATTTTTCCGTGGGCCCGATGGTGCGGCCCTCCTCCGAATGCTTGTATTTCTCCGATTGCGTCGCCAGGGTGCTGCCGCCCGCCACATTGCCCTGCTTGCCCAGCTTCTGCTTGGCGAGTTCAGAGACGGCCTTGGCCATGCGAGACCATTCGATGGCGGGATTGCGGTTGGGATACGCGGAGTCGAGCAGGGAGCGGTTCTCGATGAAGAGCAGGGTGCGCACCACTTGCGCCGGAATGGAATCGAAGGCAGGATAGACCTTGAGGGGATAATTGACCGTGAACATGGACTGCCCGCGGTTATCCAGCAGGTTGAGGCCGGCCTGGGTCTTTTCCCGGTAAGTGGGATAGATTCCGCGCCGTGCCAGCTCCAGCATCTTGGGCGAAAATCGCGCTTGGCTTTCCACCTCGAAACCCTCCGCGCGCAAGGCTGGGATGAACTCCGGGATGTGGAGGTAACCTCGGCGTTCATCCGTCGGCCCTTTGTCCGGGAATACCATCTTGTCGGACGCCCCGGGCTCGGGGTTGAAATACAGGCCGCGCGCGAGGCGGCTGAAATAGCGCGCCTGGTAATTCGAAGTATTGGCCTCGCGCACAAGCAGCGCAGCGGCAACGCAGCCGAGGAGGAACGCGGCGCCGACGGAAAACCCGATCAACCTGCGTACGATGCGGCGCTTGAGCACGCGCTCGAAAGCCGCGAAGGGATCACCTATCGAATGGATTCTGTGCGGCGGGACCTCCGCCTTTCCGGATCCGGGATCTTGGGATCCGGGATCTTGGTATTCGGGATCCGGCGTTCCGGGATTCTGCGATCGGGCCGGTGGCGATCCGGATTCCGGCGTTGGATTCATGTCTGTTCTTCCGCGGCGGGGACGCCCATTTGAAATGCCGGTTTTGATGGAGTATATTGTAACATCGAAGTTATCATGGGCGGCAACGGATGAAATCGCGAGAAGCCGAAAAGATACGGTTTTGCCGCGTATCTGCAAACCCCGGCGCGGGGGATTTCGCGTGAAGCCCGCCGGCCTCCGCTCATCGGACCGGGAAGAACCGGATCCCTCTGGCGGCACGCCGCTCGGCGTCCTGGTTCTGGCCTTCCTGTGCGGCCTCGTCGTCGCCTACCTCGGCTTCAAATCCTCCTGGGCCGATTACCTCCGAATCGACAAACTCCGGCACCTGGAACGTTACCTGGAAACCGACGGGAGATTCCTCGAAGTCAAGGTCCGCGCCGACTCCACCGGATCCTCAGGGGATTCCTATCCCGATGTCCTGTACGAGTATTTCGTCGCCGGGAAAAGCATCTGGGGCTGGCGCCTGTCCTATGAAGAGGAACCGAAACCCGAGGCATATTGGAAAGATCGCTTGTCCGGATACGCCAAAGGGGCGCCGGTAAAGGTTTATTACAATCCCGTCCTGCCCGGGGATGCCATCCTGGAACGGAAGCATGACGGTTTGTTCCGGATTTGGTTGCGGATGTCCTTGGGGATCGGATTCCTGGGGGCCGGCCTGCTCTTGTCGGTGCTGCCGCTCTCCGGTTGGCTGAAGCGGAAAAATAAAGTTTAGAAGATGAACCCGGCCATCACTGCCACGACCACGGTCTTCACGTCCTTGGCCTTGCTCTTGTCCAAGCTCTCCTTGCCGAAATTGAAGCGCAGTTGGAATGAACCCAAGCCCCATTCGACTCCGCCCCCCAGGCATAGGCTCCAGTCCAGTCCGTTGTAGTTCTCTTCTGCGATTAGCGGAGGCGTTTCCTCGGGAATCACCGTTCCCCCGGCCTCGATTCCGATGTATTCCGAATAGGTCTTTTTGGAGATGGCGTAGGCCAGCGAAGGCCCGCCGAAGAAAATGGGCATGACTTCGGTCCCGGTAGGCGCGGTGACCTTGATCATCAGCGGCATTTCCAGCGCATGGTACTTCAAGGTGTTGACCTTGATGCGGCCGTCATCGTCGGACTTGAGGGCACCGCTTTTGCTGACGTAGAGGAGGTCGGCTTCCAAGCCCAGGAACACGGGCAGGTGGAACGCCAGGGTGAAGCCGACCGTGGGCCAGAGCTCCGTATCGAATTCATGCACGTCGCCGCCGTAGAACGATGCGGCGGTGATGCCGCCCACCAGGCCCAGGGCCACGGGCTTTCGTTCGGCGCGGATTTCGGAGCAAAGGAGCGGAATCAGGAGAGCGGTGAAGCGGAATGGGATGGTTTTTGTCATCCGGGGAATTATCCCAAATAGGGGGCGGAGGCGCAAGCGGGAAAGGCGCGCAGGCGCCTTTCCGGCAAGATTACACGATCTTGACCTTGAGTTCCTTGCCGAGGGCCTTGGCGACGCGCTCCAGGGTGGAAAGCTTGATATCGTCCGCATGGTTTTCGATGCGCGAAATGGCGGTGCGCTTGGTGTTCAGGCGGCTGGCTAGTTCTTCCTGGGAAACCCCGGTGGACTCGCGCGCTTTGCGGAGCATTTCCCCGACGCGGGTCTCGCCGATTTTTACGGTCGATTTCTTCGCGGGCTTCGCTGCGCTTTTGCTTTTCTTCGCTTTTGCCATCTAAGGCCTCCTTATGGTCGCTGGAATGGTGGCCGGGACGCGCCCGGTTCAATTTAAGCCGGGATTCCCGCGTCACGCCGGAGAGCCCCACCTTCTGCATCTATGTTAACTTATAGGTTAACCTCTGTCAAGGATCCGGACACGACAGGCAAGGCCAAAACGTCCGATGTTACCGTGCGTGTTTCGTCGAAGCGCACAGCGCGCGACGGCGGCGGAACAGCGGAGCGGGGGATGCGAATAAGATACGTTTTGGAGCCGGTCGCGCATCGCGGGCGGAGTCCGGCAAGGCCGGAAAATATGGTAAAAGTCCAGCGGGAAATCAACTTCCGCTCCGAATCCCCGCTGTGACGGGGGTTCCCGGGCGGCATGGAAGCTTTCCGCTACAGTCCCTTCCGGGCTACCTGGGGCAATAGGCTCAAGTTCCTATACCCCTATCCGATCGCGTTCCGCGAAAACCCCTCCGCCCTGGCGCGTCGACGGGACGTGGCCCGGAAGCTTCCGGACGTTTTCATGGATCGCGTCGATGATCCATTCCCTTTGGGGGAAGAACGATTCTTCCATTTCGGCCGGAGGGGTAATCCAATTGCGCGCGCCCACGACGGTTACCGGCGCATCCAGGAATTCGAAGGCGCCTTGGGAGATACGGGTGGCCATGGTGTGCAGGAAGGACCCGCGTTCGCATGCGTCCGAGACCAGCACCGCCGCGCCCGTGCGCCGTACCGATTCGAGAATGGGCTCGTAGTCCAACGGGTTCACGAAGCGCGCATCGATCACCTCCGCCGACACGCCATGCTTCCGCGCCAGGTCATCAGCCGCTTCCAGGGCGCGGAACAATGTCGCACCCAGTGTGACGATCGTTATATCGGCGCCACTGCGGCGCAATGCCGGCGCGCCCATTTCCACCTCGTAATATCCCTCGGGAACGCCGCCCGGAACGAGTACCTCGGTATCGGAATACAGACGCTGACTCTCGAAGAACACTACGGGATCGGTGCCGCGCAAGGCCAGGTTGAGCATGCCTTTGGCATCGTAGGGCGTGGCCGGGAACATCACGAGCAATCCGGGGATGTGGGCCGTCAGCGAGGCCCAATCCTGGGAATGCTGGGCCCCGTATTTGGAACCGACGGAAACGCGCAGGATCAACGGCATGCGCAGAGCGCCTCCGGACATCGCCTGCCATTTGGCCATCTGGTTGAATACCTCGTCGCCGGCGCGGCCGAGAAAATCGCAATACATGATTTCCGCGACCACCCGCCCGCCGCACAATGCGTATCCCACCGCCGAACCGACGATGGCGCCTTCGGAGATGGGAGCGTTGAACAACCTGTGGTAAGGCAGGCATTCGGTGAGACCGCGATAGACGGAAAAGGCGCCTCCCCAGTCCCGGTTCTCCTCCCCGTAGGCGATCATCGCCGGATCCTCGCGGAAACGGTGCAACATGGCCTCGAACAGCGCATCCGCGTAACTTACGGCGCGCGATTTGGGAAGGGGAATTCCGTCCGCCAGGCCCGAACGCGCTTTTGCGCGCAGGGCGGCCAAGCGCGGATTTCCGTCCCAGTCCACGGTAACGTCGGGAATACCCTCCCCCGTGCGCTCGGCCCGGCCGAAGGAGAACATCAAGCCGCCGATGGCCTCGCCCGGCAGGCGCGGAGACGTAGCCGCGGGCGCCGCGTGGCGCAAGGCCCGGAGTATCCGTTCCACGCTTTGCAGGCGCGAGGATTCCAGCTCCGCTGCTCCGCAATGGCCGTTGGCGATCAGATACGCGCCGAAAGCGGCGATGGAATCGGCCTGCTGCCACCGTTCCACTTCGTGGCGATCGCGATAGGAGGACGCGTCGGAGGGCGAATGCCCCGAGATGCGGTAGGTCACGGTGTCAAACAGCGCGGGTCCGCGACCCTCGCGCAGGATGCGGATTTTCCGTTCGAACGCGTCCGCCACCGCCAATGGATCGTAGCCGTCCACGCGCTCGGCATGCATGCCTTCGGGGTTCACGCCCGCCCCCATGCGCGCGAGGACGCCGAATCCCATGGTCTCGCCGAAAGTCTGGCCGCCCATCCCGTAGAAGTTGTTCATGAAATTGAAAAGAATGGGGGGCGAACCGCCGAGGCCGGGATTCCACAAGGTACGGTATTGGTCCATGGCCGAGAAAACCATGGCCTCCCATACCGGACCGCATCCCGCGGAAGCATCGCCTAGGTTGGCGACCACCACGCCGCCCTTCCGGTTCACGCGCTTATGCAGGGCCGCGCCGGCCGCGATGTCGGCCGACCCGCCCACGATGGCGTTGTTCGGCATCACGCCGAAAGGCGGAAAGAAGGCGTGCATGGATCCTCCCATGCCGCGGTTGAAACCCGCGTCCCTGCCGAGGATCTCGGCCAAGGTTCCGTAAAGCACGAAGTCGATGGCGAGGTCGCGCGCGTCCCCGGAGGAAGCGCCGCGGTAGGCCTCCACGGCACGCAGGGTTCGGCCGCCGCCGTAGCCCTCCAGCATCGCCGGAAGGCTCTCCCCAGGCAGTTTCGCGATCGCGCTCAGGCATTTCGCCAGGATCTCGCCGTGACTGCGGTGCGATCCGAAAATCATGTCCTCGGGTCCCAAGGCCCAGGCCATGCCCACCGCCGCGGCTTCCTGGCCGATGGAAAGGTGGCATGGGCCCTTATGCTCGCAGGCCACGCCTTCGTAACTGCCCTGCAGTTTGATGCGCTGGAGCATGGTCTCGAATTCGCGGATAAGGACCATGTCCCGGTACATGCGGACCAGACCGTCCCGGCCGAAGCGCGCGGTCTCCTCCTGCGGCGTCGCCTGGTAGGCATTCAAGGGGATGCGGCCCGGATCCAAGACCCCGGGTTTCCGCACTTGCGCGGGGAGGATGGGAAGGATTTTGGGCATGGCGGGAAATGTATAAAAGAGCGGTTGGCTGTCGGCCCAGGCTCCCGCCCCAGGCTCCCGCCCGGGGTTCTTAGGATGGAGAAGCTACTTAACCATCCTAGAAAACCATCGGCCTCGAAAAGGACTTTAGAGAACCTTCAGCCCGCACGATGTGCAGTCCTGAGAGGCGCTCGGAAATCGGAAGTTCGGCGCTGCCGACGGCGGAAAGGTCTTCGACGATTTTGCGGCCCTGGAAGTCCAGCAGCGTCACCCGGTATGCGCCGTCGCCGGGCAGGGTAACCCTGAGGGAGCGCGCGAACCTTTCCACCCGCAGACGCGGAGTCGCCGAAGCGGACGCGGACTTGACCGCGACCGCGGATTCGAAAGGTTGGGACGGGGAGATGGCGTTCAGCGTGTACCAGGTCTTGGGGTACCACAGGCTCTTCGCCCCTTCCTGGGACTTCACATTGGCGGCGGCCATGTAGACGACTTGCTTCGTCTTGAGCCCTTCGATCTCCAGGAACACCCTTTTACGGTCCGGCGAAAGGGTCACCGACTTGATGGCCTTGGTGACCGTTCCGCGCTTGGAGCCGCCGTAGTTGCTGTCGGGCAGGTAGTACCATTGCTGCACCGTGTAGCTCGCGGCCTCCTGGCCGGAGGGTCCGACGGGCATCGAGAATTGCAGTTCCATGCCTTTGGCCCGGGAGAAGGATCGGATGATCTCGAAGGTCGCGGTTCCGTTCGGAACCAGTTTCTGCAGTCCGAAGACCTTGCCTTTCCAGCCCTGGTTATCCTGGCTGCCGGTTCCCAAGCCGCCCATATAGACCTCGCCGTTCTCGCCCGTGCGCACGCGTTCCATGCCGCACTCCAGGCCGCCGCTGTGTTGGATCATGCCACCCTGGTATTCCCCGTCCACCTTCTCCAGGTAGGCACGGTAGAGGCCGCCGAGGCTTATGTCGCCGTACATGAACTGGCCAGCATAGGGGCCGACCATCATCAGGGCCGGCTCGGTGGGGCTGTCATTGGCCTCGCGATACGGGGCCCATATAGCTGGCGGGGAGACCGTATCGCCGCTGGCGATGCGGGCCGCGGTGCGGAAGGATTTCTGGATCTCGCCGGCCGGATCCACGCGATAGCCGTAGAAGCGGTTCTGCTTGACATGCAGGAATGGGCTCGCGGGACGCCATCCACCTTGGTTATCCGTAGTGAAGATTTCGCCGTCGGGTCCGATGGCGATGCCGTTGGGCGCGCGCAGGCCTTCCGCCACCACGGAATAGGTCCCGCCGCCAATGGGAACGCTTAGAATGGTGCCGCGATCCTTGCCCAACTGCTTGGTGGGAAAGCCGCTCGTTTGTACACCCACGGCCAGTGCCATGTATAGCTTTCCGTCCTTGTGCACGGGACCGAAAGCGTATTCGAACCAGGCATCATAAGAGGGCAGCTTGCCGATTTCCTGCTGGGTTTCATATTTGCCGTCGCCGTCCTTGTCCACCAGCTTAACGATGCGGTCGATGTCGCCCACGTAGATCTCGCCGTTGACGATGCACAAGCCATGGGCGTCCTTGAACCCGGAGGCGATTTCCGTGGTCTTGATGGCGCTCAGGTCTGTGCCTTTGGTGTTGGTGACGCGGTATAGTTGCGTGGTTCCCGTGCGCCGGCCGGTCTTGGCGATGCCGGTGCCCGGGTCCGTCGCGGTAGGACCGGTAGAGCCGCGCCAGGTCAGAACCAGCATGTCCCCGTTGGGCATGAACTCCAGCCCCGCGACTTTGGGTTCGAATCCCGCGGGGCGCAACGTCATAAGGGTATACCCGGGATGCAGACCCACGTCGACCGCCAGAGCGGTTCCGAAGACCAGGGCGAGGAGCATTGCGCCCGCCATGGCTGACATTGAGGACATTTCATTCTTCATTTTTTCCCCGGTTCCAAGTGAAAGGGTTTGCTTCCTCGCTCCACAGGTCGGATGGAAGGTCGTCTCCAGGTTCGCACACACGGCATACTTTAGATTCCCCGCGCCTTTGACGGGCGTCATGGGAAACCGTTCCTAACATAGCCTGGGAGGCGGTTTTCCATTTAGTAATAATCCATTTTCGCCCGTTCAAATTGCCCAGAAATGAGTTGTCGGCATTTTACATTTTATGCGACCAATGCCTCTATTTTGCGGAATTTCAGGATTTAGGAACTTACTCACTTTATTTCAGACGAACCCAGAGGCGACCAACTGACTTTGAGCGGAGTTTCCCCATCCAGTTCCTGGAGCAGGAAATAGCGGTCTCCTTCCCGTATCACCTGGCCCGTGGCTCCTCCACCCCAGGTTTCGGCCATGCCCCGGCCGCCGACCTCCAGGCGCAGCGTCATTCCGGCGGGGATGCCAGTTACCTCGAAGTTACGGAAAAGCGCGTTGTCGCCGTAATGATCGTCGAACTCAGGCCTCTCGCTGACCATGATTTTGGCCCCTCCTCGCAGGCCCAGCACGTAGTCGAGGCGCGCCTGCCCCCCTTCCACCGCGGCGGCAATCAACCGCACGGTGACAGGCACGTTACCTTTCGGCCCTTTCAGCGACCAGGGCGCCGGATTGACCCGCTTGTGGTAGATCGGTCCCGCGGCCTGGTATCCCGGCCCTGTACCTGCGGGAGCGGGGCCCGCCTCAGGCTCTGCCGGGCCTTGCCAGGCTAGATATACGCTGCACCCTTCCCGGTCGTAGGCGACGGTCATACGCTCGTGCAAAGCCAGAAATACCATACCCGGCCGCCCATCCAGTGAGCCCTCGAACAGCCATGGGGTCACGGGCCGCCCGGCTTGCGCCATCTGGAGCATGCAGGCCAGGGCTGGAACCAACCAGCGGGTGAAATTCGAATCGGGTACGAACATCTTTCCTTAGAATAGCCTTCACCAGGCCCGCCGGGAAGGCGTTTTTATAAATTATGGACATGGCTCATACCCTCCGGGTGAAGTATTACGCCCAGCTGCGCGAAGCGTTGAAGACGAGTTCGGAAGAGGTTCCGGTGGATCTGCCGGCCAGCGAACGCGACATTCTCGAGCGCTTGGCGCAACTCCATCCACGGCAACGGGAACTGTTCCTGGCCAGCCGCGTGGCCGTCGACGAGAATTACGTGGATGCCCGCGCTCTGATCGACGGGATATCCGATATCGACATCATCTCTCCCATCAGCGGCGGCTAGATGGCATCCGCGCCTCCGGATCCGGCCCTCGCGGTTTCCTACCTCACCCACCGCCCCCTGGATCGCGATGCGCTGCGGCTCGCCGTCTCCGACCCCGCGGCGGGCGCCGTACTCCTGTTCGAAGGCACGGTTCGCGATCATTCCGAGGGTCTCACGGGCGTCGTGGCCCTGGAATATGAGGCCCAGGTCTCCATGGCCGGCAAGGTCATCGCCGCCATCCTCGCCGAAACCGCCCGCGATTTCCAGATCCGCAAAATGGAGGTCCGCCACCGCCTGGGCCGCGTGGAACTGGGCGATCCCACCATCATCATCGCCGTAAGCGCCGGACACCGCGACGAAGCCTACCGCGCCTCCCG
>JBDSIO010000261.1:0-7344 GCA_039917895.1 Fibrobacteria bacterium
GGTTCAGTTCCATTATGGCGGCCATCTCTGCCGGTTTCGGCGGCACGGTTTCCAGGGTCTTGATGAACTCGTCACGCCCCATGGAGAGCATTTTGTTCCAGCGCTTTTCGAAGGCGAGAGTGCTGGATGGCTTACCGCTCATGCCCACCCCGCAAGCGGACCCAGAAAAATGGCCTGGGTAGATTTCCAGATCGTCCGGAAGCGGCAGGATTTTCCCGTGGATATTCGCGTGAAGTTCCACTGCGTTCTCTTTGGCTTTTCCCGGAAGATCCGGGCGGCCTACGGTTCCTACGAAAAGGGTGTCCCCTGTCAGGATGAACCATGGGTCCGGGCCGCGCCTGAGATCGGTCACCAGCAGGCACACGCTTTCCGGTGTGTGTCCCGGCGTATGCAGGACTTTGATCCGGGTGTTACCGAGTTCGAGTTCCTGGCCATCTTTCAAAGGCTCGAAAGCGAATTCGACTTGCGCCGATTCATGCAGGCAGTAGAGCGCGCCGGCCTTATTGGCCAAGGCGAGCCCACCGGAACGGTGATCGGCGTGGATATGGGTATCGATGACATGGGTGATTTTCATCCCCTGGGCGGCCGCGAACGCCAGATATGCGTCCACGTCCGCTTCATGGGGATCGACCACGGCGCATTTTCCTTTGCCTCCGCAACCGAACAGGTAAGTCGCACAGCCGGTTTCGTAGTAGTAGTAAGGCCGGAATATCATTTGGAACCTCCTTTCAGGCCCACCTTGGCCGTGGGCTTTAAAATCAGACCGGTTGCGATGGGGAATCCCGCCGCGCGCCATTCCGGAAAGCCTGCTTCCAGGCGCTTCGCCTTCCTGCCGGTGGACCGGAGTATTTCGATGGCCTGGTCAGCATAGATGCAATAGGGCCCGCGGCAATAGGCCACGTATTCTTTATCCTTGGGCAGCTTTTTCAAGTGCCGGCGGAACTCTTCCGCAGGAGCCGATATGGCCCCGGCGATATGGCCGGATAGGTATTCGTTCTCAGGGCGGGTATCGAGGATTGTCGCCTTTCCGGACCGCGACAGCTTGAGCAAATCCGCCATGGGAACCGCCTTTGATTTGGAGCGATCCGAAAAATGGTCGTGAACGAGCCGATCCAGTTCCGCGAGGCGCTGTTCGGCGACCTTCCGGATGGCGATGGAAAGCACGAAAACGTTGGGGTCGGCCAGCCTGTAGTACACGTTCAGCCCTTGCTTGCGGCTTTCCAGGAGGCGGGCTTGCCGCATCCCCTGGAGATGCTGGGAAACGTTCGCGAGGGAAGTGGCGGTCTCCTCCGCCAGGGATTCCACGGTCCGTTCGCTTTGGGCGAGCAGTTCGATGATTTCGAGACGGCGCGGATTGGCGATGGCCTTGCCGATGACGGCATATTGGCCGTAAAGGCGATCCTTGAATTCCCGGTGGGTGGCTGATTTGCTCATGATATAGTAATCAATAGATTAATAGAATATATCTGTCAAAGATAATATAAGTCAACCGGAATCCCTCTCTACGAATCCGGTTTTGGAAGCGCTTGTGAGGTTTAGTTAGCCAAAATACCCTATAGGCGGGTGGGCGGCGTTCGGGGAAACGGAAAGACGGCTTGACTTACATATAATTAAATTATAATATGATAATATGAAAAACATCGGACTCGAGTCCCTCATCCCCAAAGCCCTGGAAGCTGCGGAAACCCTGAAGGCCCTGGCCCATGAAACGCGCCTCTTGGCGGTTTGCTTCATCGGCGAAGGGGAAAAAACCGTGCAGGAATTGGAAGACTTCATCGAAACGTCCCAAAGCAACGTTTCCCAGCACCTTTCCCGCCTTAAAGCCGCGGGCATCCTGAAATCACGCAAGGATGGGAAACAGGTGTTCTACAGCACCGCTTCCCCGGAAATCATCCGGCTGGTTATGACTCTGCAATCCATTTATTGTCCGCCTGCGACCGGCCAGGCAAAAAAGAAAGCGGGAGGGAAAGCATGAGCGTTGCTCCGGTTTTACGGATTCTTATCGGGGTGGTTTTGGGAGGGGCGGCGGGATACGGTTATTACAAGCTTGTCGGCTGTTCGACGGGGGCCTGCCCGTTGACTTCAAACCCTTGGATAACGTCAATTTACGGGATGGCCGTTGGTTTGGCGGTGGCGTTGAGATGATGCATTTCCTGGGATACGCCATGGCAATGGTCACCGGACTTACCCTTGGTCTTATGGGGAGCGGCGGCTCCATAGTTACGGTTCCCGTGCTTGTCTATCTCTTCCGGATGAATCCGGTATTGGCGACATCATATTCCCTCTTCGTCGTGGGAGTGACGAGCCTGATCGGTTTATCCCTGCGCGTGCGCGGCCGGAAGGTGAATCTGCGGGCGGCGCTGGCATTCGCGCTTCCCTCGCTCGCGACGGTGTACCTGGTGCGGAAATACCTGATTCATGAGCTTCCGCAAACCTTGCGACTTCCCTTCGGTCATATCGTGACCCGGGATGATCTCATCATGGTCTTTTTCAGCCTTGTCATGCTGGCGGCGGCCCTTTCCATGCTGTTGAAATCCAAGGCGCGCGCGCCGGAGCCGGCCGGATCCGGGGACCGGCCGCAAGCGGTTCCCAAACTTTTCCTGCTCGGCCTCGAAGGCGTTGTCGTGGGTTCGATCACCGGTCTGGTGGGAGCGGGAGGCGGGTTCCTGATCGTACCCATCTTGATTCTATTGGGGCGCCTCTCCCTGGAAACCGCGATCGGAACGTCCCTGGCCATCATCACGGCCCAATCCTTCGTCGGCTTCCTTACGGACGTGAGCCTGCTCGACAAGATCGAATGGGATTTCCTTTTGAGGTTTTCCGGCCTATCCGTAACCGGCGTTTTGGCCGGCAGCTTTTTGGCCCGATACACCCGGGATGAAAATCTCAAGCGGGGTTTCGGATGGTTCACGCTGATAATCGCCCTGTTGATCCTGGGCCGAGAATTAATAACCGGAGGCGCATGATGATTTTGAAGAAGTTTTACCTGAAATGCCTTTCCCATGGATCTTATTTCCTGGCGGATAAGGATTCCGGCGAAGCGGCCGTAATCGATCCCCAAAGGGATACCGCCCAATACAAGGAAATGATCGAAGAGGGTGGATATCGATTGAAGTATGTCCTGGAGACGCATATCCATGCCGATTTTGTTTCCGGTCATATGGATTTGGCCGCCGATCAGGGCGCGCAAATAGTTTTCGGCGCCGAAGCCAAGGCGAAGATGACCCACCTCGCGGTCAGGGATGGCGATGTCCTGATGCTTGGAAAGAACGTGGAGATCAAGGTCCTGGAAACTCCCGGCCACACGCCGGAAAGCGTATGTTACCTGGTCCGGAACCTATCCGAACTGCAAGTCCATATGCGCCTTTTTTCCGGCGATACCGTATTCGTGGGCGATGTGGGCCGCCCCGATCTCCTGGGTTCGGCCATGCCCGCCTCCGTCCTGGCTTCGCAGATGTATGATACCTTGCGGGATAAGATCCTGACACTCCCGGATGAGACCGAGATCTACCCCGCGCACGGCGCGGGATCGGCCTGCGGGCGGAATCTGGGTGACGCTGAATTCACCACGGTCGCGGAACAAAAGCGGACCAACTATGCCATGCAGCCGATGGATCGGGCGAAGTTCATCACTTTGGTGACGGAAGACCAGCCGGAGCCGCCCGCGTATTTCGGAGAAGACGCGCGGCTGAACCGCGAAGGACCCGCGGGATTGGAAACGGTGCTTTCCGGAATGCGTCCCATGCGGCCGGACGAATTGGCGGATGCAATGGAGGCTGGCGCCACCGTATTGGATTCCCGCGGTCCCGAATCCTACTCGCTGGGGTCCATTCCCGGTTCCTTGGAAATCGGTTTGGACGGCCAGTTCGCCAGTTGGGTGGGGGCCCTGGTACCCAAGGGCCGGCGTATCGTTTTGGTCGGGGAAGAGGGACGGGAGGAGGAAGCCGCCCTGCGGTGCGCGCGCGTGGGTTACGATTCCGTAATCGGGTTTCTGAAAGGCGGCATCCAAGCCTGGATCGGGGCCGGTCGGTCGACGGATTCATTCCAAAGAGCTGATGCCGAAGAGCTGCGAAATATATTGGAGAAGTCACCCGGTACCTTGGTCCTGGACGTCCGAGGGCCTGGTGAAAGGAGGGCCGAATTCATTCCGGGTACGGTTTCCGTTCCGCTGCAGCATTTGCGTGAATGGGGGGAAACCCTCCCCCGGGAAACGCCGTTGCTCCTTCACTGCGCAAGCGGCTATCGGTCCGGCATCGCGGTCAGTCTGCTGCGTCAGCAGGGCTTCACGAACGTGCGCGATGTGGCGGGAGGGATCCGCAAATATGCCGAACACGGATTTCCCGTGTCCCAAAAGGTCGAAAGTACGGAAGTGCCGCGCTGATGGAACATATCCTCAATCCATGGCCCTGGTACGTTTCCGGGCCGCTAATCGGTCTTACCGTTCCACTTCTGCTGCTCTTTTCCGGAAAAGCCTTGGGAATTTCAGGGAGCTTTCAGAACCTGTGCCAACTCGCGACCACGCGGGATACCAAGGGACTTCTCAGGGACGCATCCTACAAGAAGGAAAGTTGGAAAATAGTATTCGCCGTCGGCCTGATTTTGGGAGGGTTTCTGGCATCGCGATTCCTGTCGCTGGGCCATATCGCTTTCCTACCCATGGAGTACCATTCGATTTCCGGCGCCCTGAAACTGCTCGCAGGTGGGGTTCTGGTGGGTTTCGGAAGCCGGTACGCAGAAGGCTGCACCTCCGGCCATGCCATCACGGGTCTGGCCTCCCTGCAACCGGCGAGCTTAATGGCTGTCTTCGGCTTTTTCGCCGGGGGATTGTCGGCGGCCGGCATCACATTCCTGATAGGATCCTGAACATGAAATTCTTCCACCTTCGGATTCTGCTGTTCGGTGCGCTCTTCGGCATCCTGCTGACGAAATCACAGGTCATTTCCTGGTTCAAAATCCGGGACATGTTCCATTTCCGGGAGCCGGACCTTTATCTCATCATCGGCTCCGCCGTCGCCACGGCCATGCTTTTTCTCTTTCTCATCCGTAAATTCGCGATCAAGGACGCTGATGGGCGGGTGCTTGCGGTACCCATCAAGAATCCGGACCGGGGCAAGCTCCTGGGGGGATTCATTTTCGGGGTGGGTTGGTTCATAACCGGCAGTTGCCCGGGACCGATTTACGCCCAGATTGGAACGGGTGAAATAATGGCGCTGGTCACGCTGGCCGGAGCGCTTTTGGGAGCGTATGCATTTTCAAAAGTACGCCCAAGACTGATTAAGCATTCACAGGGTTCAAGTCCGGGAAATTAAGGCCTTCCAAGAAATCACTTCGGCCTTAGTGAAGACTCTATTTCGATTTAAAAGCCTCTTGAATCCCCTGGGGATTTTTTGCCATACCCCGATTCGAATCCGGGATGGGATTTTTTCTCGAAGTAGTCGGAATGCGTTCGTTGGTCACCGCCCGAACCATTCCGGCATGAACCCGCTCCGCCCCCATTGCGGCAATCGCGCCAGCACCAAACCTAGCCCCAAGGTGGTCCGGCTCAGCTTGTAGGGTTGCTTGCCGCTCCAATCGAATTCCGGCGAGGCCAGTGTCAAGTGGATGCCGCGCCATCCGCCTGAGAGGTAAACGCCTTGACCGATGAACCTCCGCACGGGGTGAAAGCTGTCCAGTTTGTCGGACTGGAGGCGCAGGCCTATGGGGGCGATGAGAATGCCGATCCGCCAATTCCGCCTGCCGGCGTTGAAATCTATGCCGATGGGGAGATTGAGGCGCCAGATGGTTTCGTTGTCGCCAGACCAAGTGCGGACCGGCATGAAGTTGCCTTCCACCATGGCCGTGAACCCCAGGCGGTACACCGATGCGGGCCAGGGATCGAATGGAACCAAGGCGCAGGGGGAGTTCTGCTCCGCGCAATTGTCCGTGTCCACTTCCTCGAGGTTAGGTGAAGTCGAAGCGAGCGTAGGGGCGGACGGGGTAGCCATTGCCAATAAGGTGCCGAAATGGAGCAGGAGCAGCGTAAGGAACAAGGCGGTGGGATGACGTTCGGACGGGTTCATTTAATCCTCCTTCGGGAATTGACGCCATTGACGGTGCCTCGCATGAACTTGTAGATGTCGAAGCCGATGCGCGAGCCGATCGAGACTCTCGGTATCCACATGGATGCGTCGTTCTCGATCATTTTCGTGTTGTCCCCTGTGAAATCCAGGCCGATTACGAGCGCGTCCACGAATACGAGGTCGGCGCGGGGCCAGAAGGATTTGGCTTCGAAGTTGAAGGTGAATTCCGAGGCTACCCCAACATTGGCCATGAACAGCCAGCTTACGGGGATCTCGAGATGCGCGAACAGATTGTGGCGGGAAGCCAGCCATACGTCGGGTAAGAGGTGCTCTCCGATTTCAAGGGAAATCGCTGAGCGGCAGAGCGGAATTCCTTGTAGGAGGTGGAAGCCGTTGCTCGAACCGTCGATACGGATATAGGGTGTATGGAATGTCGGGGCGGTCCCCAGGGCCGCTCCCATGGCGGCGCGGGAATGATAAAGGGCCAGGGGAAAGTAAAAGGAATTGCCGAAGCCCATTTCCTTGTCGTCGAGAAGATCGCTGAGGCCGGCGTAAACCTGGTTGGCCATGTTGACGTTCAGGAAGAACATCCTGGGATCGGAGTATCTCGAATACCCATCGATAAAGTGATCGAATTGGTCGCCGGAGCCTTCGTCTCCGGAGTTCTTGAGCGATTCGAGGGTGCCTTGCAGGCGGCTAAGGCTGCCTTGTAGTACACTTGAGATCATTTTCAGGTCCTGGGATTCGGGCGCCTCCTTGGAGACCTTCTTTCGTAGGTTTTTTACCGCTTTGATCAGGGCTTGGAAGCGCTTCTGGGTGGAGTCCTTGAACGCAACCTTGGTCCAGTCGTTGGCCGCGTACAGGGTATCGACCTTGTCCCAAAGGTAGGCGAGTTGCCGGTGCAAGGTCGAGTCCAAAGGGGCCACCAGGGCCAGGGCCCTTTCCCGGCGGCTCTCGTCCGGGCCTGGCAGGGCGGCTTTGAATGCATCGTGCATGCCCAAGGCAAAATCGAATTCTCGAAACTCCCGCGCGAAGAACCCCGAGAAATGGCCGAAATGTTCCGAGGCCAGGGGCAAGGAGGTGGTGGATAGGGCGAAGACGGAATCCTCATTCCCGGTTTCTTCCAGGAAACGGGTCACTTCCATACGTTCCACGGCCCCGCTATGGCGGCTCCGGGTGAAGATGAGCCACTCCGAGGCGGCGCTGCGGCGGATCCGATCCTCATCGTAATCCATGAACATGGAATCGTAATTCAGAGGCAGGACGAAGCGGAGGGCCGCGACGG
>JBDSIO010000262.1:0-10219 GCA_039917895.1 Fibrobacteria bacterium
TCTGAACCCAGTCAAGGATTCCATCAGCGTGCTGTTCTCCCTGGATGCCGGCGCCATCGATCCTTCGGCCATTTCCGTGCAGGGCAGCGCCTACACCGGCAATCTCCGTTGCAAGGACACGACGGAAGCGGACTGTCGCGCCGTGCCGGGTTCCGCCTTCTCCTACCTCACCTACCGCAGCGAGGTGGTGTTCGACACCCTCAAGCTCGCGGCCGAGACCAGCACCGGCAGCCGTTCCATCCGCTCCGTCAAAGCCTTCCGCGCCCCCTTGCAGAACCCCGTCGTCAAGGCCAACTATTATGGCGGAGCCGTGTTCGCCCCCGACCCCGATCCGGTGGACACGCTCACCATCCAGGGTTCCCTGCAGGACGGCTTCGGTTACGGCGTGCCGCGAGCCAAACTGTGCATCTTCACCGACGGCGGCGCGCCCCTCGACACCTGCCTGGCCACGGACGCCGAGGGCAAAGCCGTCTTCCGCATGACCGTGACCGACCGTGATCAGACCAGCCTGAACCCATTCCGGGTTATCAACGTCCGCTTGGTGGAACAGACCACCGGGGCCGAGGGCGCCACCAGCTTCATGGCCATTTTCCAATGAGGTCACCTTGACATTCCCGTCTTCAGAACCCATCGGCCAAATCCTCGTAAAGCTTCGGCACACCACTCCACACCAGGTGGAGCAAGCTCTAGAGCGCCAGAAGACCCTGCGCAAGAAACTGGGTGAGATCCTCATCCTCATGGAAGCCGTGAGCGAGGAGGAACTGATCGCCTCCCTGTCCGGCCAGATGCAGATCCCCATCGCAGACCGCAAGCAACTGCAAACCCCGGCCCCGGATCTGGTGCGCCTGGTCCCCGAGCCCTTCGCCCGCGAGAACTGCTTAATCCCCCTGCGCAAGGAAGGCGAGGCCATCCATATCGCCATGGCCGATCCCGAGAATCTCGGCCTGATTGACAACCTGCGCCGATTGCTCAAGGCGGAGGTCGTACCGCTGTTGGCCGGCAAGTCCGCCATTGAGGCCGCCGTGGACCGGGCCTACGAGTCCCAACGCAAGACAGGCGAGGTCGACACGGTCATGTCCGGCATCGAGTTCGAGATCATGGATCCGGAAGACGGTAAGACCATCGACCTCTCCGTGCAAAAGGAGATCGAGGACGCCCCCATCGTCAAGCTGGTCAACTTGATCCTGCTGCAGGCCCTGCGCGATCGCGCCACCGACATCCACATCGAACCTTCCGAGGACCGCTTCGACGTGCGCTACCGCGTGGACGGCGCGCTCCAGCAGGCCATGACGGCGCCCATGAAATCGCATCCCGGCGTGGTCTCGCGCATCAAGATCATGTCCAAGCTCAACATCGCGGAAAGCCGCCTGCCCCAGGACGGCCGATTCACCCTCAAGCTTCCTGATCGCGGCGTGGACGTGCGCGTTTCCATTTTGCCCTCCGTGGCCGGCGAGAAGATCGTGTTGCGCCTGCTCGACAAGGGATCCTTCGACCTGAGCCTGGTGAACCTGGGATTGGGCAAGGAGGATCTGGCCCTGTTCCGCCGCGCCATCCGGCATCCCTACGGTATCGTGGTCATCTCCGGCCCCACCGGCAGCGGCAAATCCACCTCGCTGTATTCCGCCGTCAAGGAGATCATGTCCACCGAGGACAACATCGTGACCGTGGAAGACCCGGTGGAATACCGCATGGAAGGCCTAACCCAAGTGGCGGTGAGCGAAGCCATCGGCCTCACCTTCGCCGGTTCGCTGCGCTCCATCCTGCGGCAGGATCCGGACAAGGTCCTGATCGGGGAAATCCGCGATCGCGAAACCGCGGACATCGCCTTGAAGCTGGCCCTCACCGGACATCTCGTGTTCACCACCCTGCACGCCAATGACGCCACTTCCACCATCACGCGCCTGATCGATATCGGGGTTCCCTCTTATCTGGCGGGCTCGTCCCTGGTGCTCGTGATGGCGCAGCGCCTGGTCCGCAAGATCTGCGGAGAATGCAAAGAGCCCTGCGAACCCACCGCGGAAGAATTGGAACTGCTGGGCTCGGGCCCGGTCGGCGCCGCCGCCCTCAAGGGCAGGACCTTCTGGCACGGCAAAGGCTGCGCGCGTTGCAAGAACACCGGCTACTATGGCCGTACGGGCATCTTTGAAATCCTCCACGTGAACCGCGACGTGCGCCGCCTGATCCTGGCGAGCGCCGATCAGGAGGCCATCCGCCAGCAGGCCCTCAAGGACGGTATGCGCACCTTGCGGCATAGCGCCCTGGCAAAGCTCCAGGCCGGCGACACCACCATCCATGAAGTACTCAAGAACACGGTTGAGGAAGACTGATGCCGGCTTTCCGCTACCTGGCCATGTCCCCGCAAGGGGAGCGCGTGACCGGCGAGCTCAAGGCCGAAGCCCTGGAAGGGGCCATCCGCGAGCTGCAAGGGGCGGGGCATGTCATCATTTCCCTTTCGCCTAAGGAGGCCGTGGCCGAGGACGGTTTGTCCCAACGCCTGTCCGCCATAATCCACGCCGCGCGCACGCGCGTGCCCCTCAAGGACATGGTCTTTTTCACGCGTCAATTGGCCACCATGTTCTCCGCGGGCATGACCGTGGAGCGCGCCGTCACCGGGTTAACCGCGAACGAAGCCAATCCCCGCCTGAAAAAGATCCTGCTGGCCGTAGGCGCGGACCTCCAGAAGGGGCGCAGCCTCTCCGACTCCATGGCCAAACATCCAGGGGCGTTCAACCGCCTGTACATCTCCCTGATCAAATCCGGCGAGGCGGGCGGCGCCCTGGGGGCATCTTTGGATCGCCTAGCCGACTATCAGGAACGCAGCGAAGAGGTGCGCCGCAAGGTCATCTCCGCCCTTTACTATCCCCTCTTCGTCATGGGCTTCCTGTTTGTTTCGGTATGCGTGCTGGTGCTCAAAATCGCTCCCATGTTCGATCGCGTATACCGCAGCTTCGGCGCGGATCTGCCCGCCCCCACCAAAGCCCTGATGGCCGGCAGCCGCTTCTTCCTCGCCCATCTGCCCATGGGCATCCTGTTGGCGACGGTCTCCATAGTCTCGATTTTCCTGTTCATCCTGACCGATCGCGGCCGCGATCTCTTCGATGCTTTCAAACTCAAGGTTCCCGTGCTCGGCGCCCTGCTCCAGGATTCACTGATGGCGACCTATGCCCGCACCTTCGGTCTGCTCCTGCAAAGCGGCGTGCCCGTTATCGACGCCTTGACCCTGGTGGCGCAGACCATGGGCAACACCCTGGTCTCCAAAGGGGTCCAAACCGTGCGCGACTCCATCAAGGACGGCAGCAGCATCCACGCCGCCATGCGCCGCACCCTGGTCTTCCCTTCCCTGCTCATCCAGTTGGTGGCCACGGGCGAGGAGACCGGCGAAGTGGAAAAGCTGTTGCTCAAGTCCGCGGACTATTATGAAAAGAAGGTGGACGCGTTGGTCGGGCGGCTGACTTCGATCCTGGAGCCCATGCTCATCGTATTGATGGGCATCGTGGTAGGCGCGCTGGTCATCGTGATCTATCTGCCGATCTTCTACCTGGGCATGGCCATGAAGCGCGGGATGAAATAGCGCGCCTACCGCGTCTGGACGGCGGAATTATCCGCAGGCCTACCGTACGGATCCCATAGGCCGGTAAAGAAGGTTTTTCCGGTACGGATTAGCCCTGCACCCTCAACGCCTTCCGCATTTTCAGGAACACGGCCAGAAAGATCATGTCGATGACGAAGGAAGTTGCGGCCATGGAATGCAGAAAATGATTGCCCCGGTAGTGCATGAACATGAATACCGTATTGGCCCCCGTCCCGAAACTGCGCAGCCACCCGACATGGAACGAGAAGCCCTTCAAGTCGGGGCTGTTGAGGAGCAGGGCCAGGCTCAGCACCGAAACGAACATCTGGGCGATATAAGCCGAATTCGCGCCGATCAGGGTATCATGTCCTTCTTTGATGAAGAAGTAATAGATCAGGGTGAAAATCAGGAGCATGCCCGCGCACAGGGGTTTGAAATACTTCGTCATCAAACCGGATCGCACCTGCGCCGAACCGTATTGGAGCATCAGCCAGAAGATGTAGATGTCGAGGAAGAACCAGGCCCGGTAGGTCCAGACCAGGAACCAGCCCATATCGGTCTTGAAGGGGAAGGACCAGAGGAATTCCCAGGCGAAATTGCTGCAACCGGCCGCGATGGCCATGTCCACCAGCTTGAGTTTGCGCGCATTGACGATGATGATCGCGTACGCAGCCACCCACATCAGGCAGCCGCCCGCGAATAGAAACAGCTCCGTCCACGTGTATGGGATGCAATTGCGGTCCACGAAGTTCAGGAAGCGGCCCGGATCGTTCACCAGACCGTCCGCGCAGCGAATCATGCCGTTCATGCGTTCTCCTAGTTTCAGGGGTTACCGGATTGAACCATGGCCTCCGGGATCTTGAACGGCGAGCCGTCGCCACGGTTCCAATTGCCGTACAGGGATTCCATCAGCACCTCCCCGGCCACCGAAGTCAGCTTGCGCAAGGTGCGGGACCGCAACACGATGCGACCTTGCAACCCGGCTACGAAACGCAGGATCTTGATCAAGTAATACGTCCACCCCGGTCGCGGCAGCTTTAGGTTTCCCCGGGCGATTTTATGCCCCATCAGGAAGTACATCAGGGAGTCTGGGAATCCGTCCAAAAGTTTACCCGGCAGCAGGTCTTTCAGGAATTTGCTGTGTTCGAAGGCCAGGGCCTGGCCCTCTTTGCTGGGTACGAAGTTCCGCTGCTTGATCTGCTTCCACAGTCCCGCGGCATCGGTCATGCCGGTCGGAAGCAGCTCGGATTGGATTCCCAGCACATGCCCGATGGCCTTCCATGTGTGCAGGAAACATTCGTCATCCTCGCGGGAAACGTCGATTTCCAGGCGCCGCAGGCCTTCCAACGCGACCGAGGAAAATGCCAAAAGGGTGCCGGCCAGTTCCACCTGGTTGATAGGCGCGCCCCATTCCTTCTCCTTGCCGACCCATAAAGGGCCGGTGGCGGAGTAGTGCCGGATGGCCGCATGCATCAGACGGACTTTCTGGATGGCTCGGATGCCTTTGCCCATGGGATCCAAACCGCCCGGTTCCATGACATCCAGGATGAACCGGAGTGTCTGCGACGCGCGTCTGCGGAAGTTGCCGGACAATTGGCCGGTGCCGTACAGGACCTGCGCCCCGCCCCTGCCGCCGCAATACAGGATGGGCAGTGACATGGCCATCAACACCAAGCCGAACATAGGCCCTTGGCTGGTGAACAACACCTGGGCGCGCCGCACCTTCGCCATATCCGTCCAGGCCGGCAGGCGGCCCCATTCGTTGAGGAAGGCGTTCAGGATGGGCGGGGCGTTTCCGTCCGGCCCATCCATGTTGCGGATCAGGTGGGACAAGGCCGCATTCGCCTGCGGTATTCCTCCCGATCCGATAAGGGCGGCGATGACCTGGTCGGCGGGAGGATCCCCGATTCCATGCAATAGGTCCACAAGGGCGGGATCACGGTTCGGGTCGGACGGGCGATTGGCCATGGTTCCTCGCAGTAATGGGTCCAGCCGGAAATAGTACCATGAGAATAGAATAGACCGAAGTCCAAAGGCAAGCATGCAAAAGCGGATATAAGGCTGAGCGCATTACAAAAAGTACGAAATGGGATCCGACAATCAGGGACCGGTCGCGGTCGAAGCGCACCAGGCGCAGGTGTTCCGCGCGACATTCGCCGCCAACGACGGACCCGAATGCGGCGAATCCAATCACCGGTGCAAAAACCGATTCCCGGAATTCCGGAATTCCGGAAAATCGTCCTTGCCTCCCCCCTCCGCAAACCATTCATTAACCATGAACCGATTCGAAAGGCTTTCCAATGAAAAACAATGCATCCCTCACCGCATCCATCATCGCTCTGGCCACCGGTCTACTGTGCGCCCCCGGCCAAGCCGAAGGTACGGCATCGCACGAAGCCGCACAGATCAAGAAGGACAGCGCCGACATCAAGAACGACCGCAAGGATATCCGCAACAACAAGGCCGAGCTAAAGGCGGACAAGCAGGACCTAAAAGCCGAGAAAAAGGACGTCGCCGCCGCCGAGGACAAGGTGGACGCCTCCAAGGCCGAACTGAAGACCGACTCCAAGAACGGTGCGGGCAAACACGAGATCACCAAGGACCAGGTCGCCCTCGCCAAAGACCAGCACGATCTGGCCGTGCAGAAAAAGGAAGTCCAGGGCGAAAAGGCCGAGATCAAGCACGATAAGGCGCAATTGAAGAGGGACGAAAAGGATTTGAAGAAGGACAAGAAAGATCTGAAGCAGAACAAGGAAGACCTGGATCGCGAAAAGGCCGAAGCCGACAAGGAAGCCAAGCAGAAAGCGGCCGACAATCCCGGCCATTAGTCCCTGCCGGTTGTCCCGTGAACGTGCGACCCCCTGGGTGAACCCCGCGGGACCCTCTGATTTGAAATCCATATAACGGGCGCTGGAGGAGACTTCAGCGCCCGAATTGTTTCAGGCCAGAACCTGGTCCACGGATATCGCCCGGAAGACTCTTTTCAATTTGGCGAGGGTTCCGAGTTCGGTGGTGTACGATAAGATCCGAGACGCGGGGAAAAAGAAAAATCCCCCTCCAAGCCTAAGCCTTCTTCTTTCGAATCGACCGGTTTGGAGGGGGGAAGTGGTGGGTACCGTAGGGATTGAACCTACGACCCGCTGATTAAGAGTCAGCTGCTCTACCAACTGAGCTAGGCACCCAAGGCGCATAAATATATACAAAGGTGCTACTTTTTCAAAACATTTCGGACCGAAATCCCATGCCGTCTTCCATCCCACCTTTCACCTCCATTCCCCTGCCCGCCATCCCGCTGGAGGACGCCTATTTGGCCCACCTCCGACTGGAAAAGCGCCTTAGTCCGGAAACGCTTTCGGCCTACCTGTCCGACCTCAGGCTTTTTTTCCGGCAGGCGGCTGGAAATCCCGCCCCGCCGAGGCCCGGAGCCGGAAAGGCTCCGTCTGAAAGAGATTTGACCCCGAGGAAAAAGGCGCCCATGGCCGGGTTGGAAGCCATCACCCTGCCCCGCTTGCGCGCCTTCGTCCGCAGCCTGGTGGATTTGGGATTCGCGCCATCCAGCATCTCGCGTTATCTCTCGACCCTCAAAAGCTATGCGGCCTTCCTGGCCGACGAAGGCGTGTTGGCGGAAGATCCCACGCAAAACCTGCAGGGCCCGCGCCAGCAGCGCTACAAACCCACCAGCCTTACGCGGCCGGAAATGGACGCGCTCTACGATTCTCTGGAAGCGGCCGTAGCCGCAGAGGAGATGGGAGCCCGGCGCAACCTCTGCCTGGTGGAACTTCTGTACGGCCTGGGGCTGCGCATCTCCGAGGCCGTCGGACTCAAGCTCGATCAGGTGAATCTTCCCGAAGGCGTAGTCATGGTGCAAGGCAAGGGGAAGAAGCAACGACTGGTTCCGTTGGGAGGCAAGGTGGCCGGAACCATCCGGCAGTATCTGGAAAAAGATTGGGAGGCCAAGGGCCGCACCGATACCCTGTTGCTCAACCGTTTCGGCAAACCGCTCTCACGCATGGGGGCCTGGAAAATCGTCCAGCGCATCTGCGCCGAAGCGGATATCCGTACCGCGGTTTCACCGCATACCTTCCGCCATTCCTTCGCCACCCATCTTATCGACGCGGGGGCGGATCTCCGCTCGGTTCAGGAAATGCTTGGCCATGCCGACATCAGCACCACCCAGATTTACACGCATCTGGATCAGGAGTATCTGAAGGAAGCGCATCGCAGTTTCCACCCGCGGAACCAGGGAAAGGAGAGGAAGCAGGGGTAGCCGGCCGGAAATGCGGAATCGCGAACGCCGCGTCGCCGCTTCGGAGGGAAGCCGTTCCCCTTCGGTAACCCGCGCAGGTGATTCGGCCAAGTACCTATATTTTCGGGGGTGAACAACATCCTCATCCTGTTCGCCCATCCGGCCCTGGAGAAATCCCGGGTCAACATCCAGCTCATACGCGAGGTGCGGAACCTTCCCGGCGTCACCTTCCACGATCTCTACGAAGCCTATCCGCAGATGCTTATCGACGTCAAGCGGGAACAGCGCCTGGTCCAAGAGCACGACATCGTCATTTTCCAGCACCCTTTTTACTGGTACAGCTCCCCGGCCATCCTCAAGGAATGGCAGGACCTGGTGCTGGAATACGGATACGCCTACGGAAAAGGAGGCGAGGCCTTCAAGGGCAAGCGCATGCTCAACGCCATTACCACCGGCGGGCCGCGCGAGGCCTATCATCCCGAGGGCAACAACCGCTTCACGGTGCGCCAATTCCTTGCCCCCTTCGACCAGACGGCCAACCTGTGCCACATGATCTACCTGGCCCCCTTCGTAATCCATCGCAGCCTGTTCATCGTGGACGAGGCGACCTGCGCGCCCTTCGCGCACGAATACCGCCGCGCGGTCGAGGCCTTGCGCGACGGCACCCTCGATTTGGAGGCGGCCCGTACCGCCGATCGCCTTAACGATCTGCTGCCGGCTTATCGAGGTGACCCTAAGCTTGTGAAGGATGTGAAGGATGTGAATTATATGAAGGACGCCAAGGGAGCGAAAGCCGTCAAATCCGGCGCGCATGCCCCCGGGTTCCCGAACGCAGAGTCCGCGCCCCGATGATCCATTCCCCGCTGTTCCAGACCTTTATCTACCTGGCGGCCGCGGTGGTGGCGGTGCCCATCTCCAAGCGGGCGGGCTTCGGTTCCGTGCTCGGATATCTGCTTGCCGGCGTCCTGATCGGTCCGCATTTGCTCGGTTGGGCCGGCCAAGGCGAAGACGTGTCCCACTTCGGCGAGTTCGGCGTCATCATGATGCTTTTCCTGATCGGCCTGGAGCTGCAACCCAAATTGCTGTGGAAACTGAGGGTGCCCATCGTCGGCCTGGGTACCTTGCAGGTTACTGGTACCGCCGCCGCGGTGTGCCTGGGCGCCATGGCCCTGGGCCTGCCTTTCAAGGCCTCCCTTGCCATCGGCCTCACCTTGGCCATGTCCTCCACCGCCATCGTGCTGCAAAGCCTGCAGGAAAAAGGCCTGGCGGGGACGGCCGGGGGCCAGAGCGCCTTTTCCGTCCTGCTTTTCCAGGACATCGCCGTGATCCCCATCCTGGCCCTGATGCCTTTACTGGCCTCCGGACCTTTGGCCAGCCATGCGGCGGGTCACGCAGCCGGAGGCGGCGTCGGCGCCTTGTCCCCGGGCCTTCAGGCCCTCTCGGTGCTGGCCGCCGTGGTTGCCGTGATCGCGGGCGGCCGCTTCCTGGCCCGGCCCTTGTTCCGGTTCATCGCGGCTTCGCGCCTGCGCGAAGTCTTCACCGCTTTCGCCCTGTTGCTCGTCGTGGGCATCACCCTGCTGATGGAGAAGGTGGGCATGAGCCCGGCCCTGGGAGCTTTCCTGGCGGGGGTGATGCTCGCCGACAGCGAATACCGGCACGAACTGGAAGGCGACATCGAACCCTTCAAGGGATTGCTGTTGGGCCTGTTCTTCATCACCGTAGGGGCTGGAGTCGATCTCCCCTTTATCGGCGCCCATCTGACGCTGGTGGCCGGCGTGGTCGCGGCCATCCTAATCATTAAAGCGGCGGTCCTGTACGGGCTGGGAGCGGTATTCCGCATGGAACGATCCCAAGGCGTGCTGCTCGCAGTGTCCTTGTGCCAGGTCGGGGAATTCGCCTTCGTCCTGTTGGGCCTGATGCAACAGTACCACGTGCTCGAAGGGGATTCGGTCCGCCTGCTGGTCGCGTCGGTGGCACTGTCCATGGTGGCCACCCCTCCCCTCCTCATCCTTCTGGAAAAGGTCATCCTGCCCCGCTTCTCCCGCGCCGCGCCCAAGCGGGAAACGGACAAAATCGAACCCGAAGGGGCATCGGTCATCATCGCCGGATTCGGACGCATGGGCAACATGATCAGCCGCGTGCTCGAGGTCAACGGCGTCCGGACCACGGTACTCGATCATAATTCCGAGGTCGTGGACAGGGTGCGCAAGCTGGGGCTGCGCGCCTACTACGGCGACGCGACGCGCCTGGATCTGCTGCATGCGGCCGGCGCGGAAAAGGCCAAGGTCTTCATCGTGGCCATCGACGACCCGGCCAAGTCGGTCGCGATCGCCGAAACCGTACGCAAGCATTTCCCCCATCTGGAAATCCTCTGCCGCGCCAAGGATCGCGAAGACGGCTAC
>JBDSIO010000263.1:0-2513 GCA_039917895.1 Fibrobacteria bacterium
GTATTCATTGGGATTTTCCTCGACAACCCGTTCGAATTCCGCGGCAGCCGCGTCTATTCCGCCCGCCCGCTCATAAGCGGAGGCCAGCAGCAACTTCACGCTGGGATTCGCGTTATACTCCTCTGTAATTCGCCTCGCGTCAATCAAGGTCGCGATGCATTCCCCGTATTCCTCAAGGGTGTAATACACCGTTGCCAGATTCAGATAGCCGCGGAAAAATTCAGGGGCGAATTTTATGGTGGCCTTATAATAAACCACCGCCTGAGCCAGGCTGTCCAGTGAGTAGTAGGCGTTCGCGATATTATAATAGGCCAGTCCGGGATTCTCCCCTTCCACGATGGCTTTTTTATAAAGCGCGATAGCGCTCTTGTATTTCCTGTTATTGTAACTGTCGTTGGCCAGGGAAGTGTATTTTTCCGCCCAAAGCGTGCCCGTCAGAACGCAAAGGATGGAAAGAGTTCTCATCGCTTTGAAGTTGGTCCGGGTAATCGAGATTTTCATTTGTGAGCCATTAGTTACCGCGGGGTGCTGCTGGAAATTTCTGGGTTCTGCCAGGTTCTGCCGTGTTGGAAGAATCGCATTTTCAATTAAGCTTGAATTTTATGCGTTTGAGGGCGCGGATGCGGACGGGTATGCCTTTGTTTTTTCCCGGTTGGAATTTCCATCTGGGAATGGTCCTCTCGGCTTCGCGGGAAATGCTTGGATGGGGCGACTCATTGATTTTCAAGGATTCCACGCGGCCGTCCCTGCCAATCACTATTTCCACCTCCAGGGTGCCGCTGGCTCTGGCCGAGCGTGCTACTTCAGGGAATTCCAAGGGAGTCACGCTCAGTTCCCTGGGAGGTTCGTCCACTTCGCTTTCGTTGAACACCATGACTTCCATATCCTGGCTGCCGACGTCCACCCCGTCTCCTCCACCTCCTGCTGCGGCCAGGTCCGGCTGGAATTTGAAGGATTGGGATTTGATGGAGGAACCTTGGCTACCCATCTTGACTTCGCGGATTTGCCGGGCTTTTGGCTTCTGTTTTTCCTTTTCCTCGGTCTTCATTTCCATCACAATCTGGTAGTTGGGGTCCTTATTGCCCTTCTCCTGCCCATTGTCCTTGAGAAGCGCTTGGACGATGGGAATAATCGCGAACAGGACCAGATTAATCAGCATGGTCCCCAGGATTTTAACCGTCCAAATCCCCAGTTTGGCGAGCATGTCTTTACTCTTTTTCCGCGGCTATGGAGACCTTCTGGACGCCCGCCAAGGCGCATTGATCCATCACGCTGACCGCCTTCCCGATCGCGGCGTCGTTATCCGCTACAATCACCACGGAAATATCCGGACGCTTTGAGAGTTCCTGCGCGATCAATGTCTTGACGTTTTCCATGGCTATTTGCCGGCCGAAGGCATGGATGGTCCCCTCGCGGGAAATCCCTATCAGGAGGATTTTTTGGCCTAGGGAAACCGCCGCTTTCGCCTGCGGCTTGGATACATCCAAACCGGTTTGCTTGGTGAAATTGGTGGTGATAACGAAAAAAATCAGCAAAATGAAGACAACGTCTATGAGCGGTCCGATGTTTATCTCGGAGACGGTATCGTCTCCTTCATGGCGGGATCTTTTCAGCATTAGCTTCTTTTCATATCCGTTTCGGGGTGGAATCCAGGAACTCTACGTCCTTCATAATCGTGGCCGCCAGCTTGTTTTTCCGCGATTGGATGTGATTCAGGAAAAGCATGGCGGGAAAAGCCACCGCCAACCCGGCCTGGGTCGTAATCATGGCCACGCTGATGCCTTCGGCCATGAGTTGCGGGTTTCCGATCCCGAACATCATGATATTGGCAAAGGTCTGGACCATCCCAACTACGGTACCCAAAAGCCCCAATAGGGGAGCGACCTGGATGTATTGGTTAATGGTGTTCATGTGGTTCTCCAGGTCCTGCTTCACACTGATTTTGAATCGGCTTAAGGCCGTTTCCTGGTTCATCGGCAGGTTATGCGGATTCTTCAATCTCCTAACGAGCTGCATGTAGGTCCGGTTGTCCAGTTCACCCAGGCCCGAAAGGTTATTCGCCTGAATGGCAGCCAGGACCTTGCGATGCAGGCGGGAGTATTGCCGCATATATAGCACGCGGTCGATGCATAGCAACCAAACGACCAGCGACGTGGCCAGGATGGGCCACATTACAGTTCCGCCTTTTTGGAAGAAGTCCTTCAGGGCGGTTGTAATCAGCTCCAGCATATCGCTCGTTATGCCTTGCTGGGATAGAGATAGTTGAGAATGTCGATTGTATTTTTCTCGAATTCGGATCTCAGGCGGCTCCGCCAGTTTTTCAGGGAGTTGTGCACGAGCAATAGGGGTATGGCAATCACCAGGCCCACTTCCGTGGTGATAAGGGCCTCGGAAATTCCTCCCGCCATGATCTGGGGATCGCCGGTTCCGTATCGGGTAATGGCTTCGAAAAGGGTGATCATGCCCATCACGGTTCCCAATAGCCCCAGCAGGGGGGCTACGCCGGCGATAAC
>JBDSIO010000264.1:0-4634 GCA_039917895.1 Fibrobacteria bacterium
GGCCCACAACGGCCGCTCCAGGAACAGGCAGATCAGGGTCGCGACGAAGGTCCCCATCTTGATGAGGACCCAGACGCGGCCCTCGATGCGCTTGGGTTCCAGGCTTGCCGCCGCGGCCGGGGCGGAGGTCGGTCCGGAGGAACGGTCGTCCATCCTTTAAGTATAGGAAAATCCCCTGCCCGGACCACGATGCGGAGCGGACGAGATTTCCCGGATGAACCGATGCAAGGCGCGCACGGCCTGCCTGCGCCCGTTGAAAGTACGGCGGCGATGCAAAGGCCTTTGCATGCCGGTGGGGGACACGACGGTTTCTCAATACAAGCTTCCCCTTACCCTCGAACCCGGCGGATACGACTCACTTATCAGGCGTGCCTACCATCACGCACTTATCCCTAGCGGACTTTGACTAAAGAGGGAGCGGAAACGCGATGCGGAAAGCCGAGCCGCCGTCCACGCGCCGGCTTGTAAGGGCCTGGCTCAGGAAAAGCAGGCCGTCCCACCAGGCATGGAGGAAAATGGACTCGGACAAGGTCCAGCCGTTCTTTCGCGTCATCGACCCGAAGTACCACCCCAGCAGGAATTGCGGCCACGGGACGGGGTTCGCCCTGTTGTAGTGCGCCAGGGCGAACAGGCCGGCCTGCGCGCCGTTGGCGAACCACCAGGAACGCTTGCTGTACTCATAGGCGACCGGCAGGAGCCAGCCGCGGAACACCGCTTCTTCGGTGAGGCCGGCGTTGTAGGCCAGCGGGCCCGAATAGCCGAGATCGTCCGCGGAGAAGGCCCAGTCCGATCCGGAATGGGTGGATCGCTCATCGATGACTAGATAGGCGAGTACACCCGCCAGCAGCCCGAGCGGCACGAAGGTCGAGGCCTTTCCCAGGTGGCCGAAGCGGACCGGCGCCAGAGCCATATCCCCCAGGGACTCCCGCGCCTTGAGGAAACGGTAGCGACCGTCCTCTTTTTGGAAGAGCGGTACCGAGGATCGGAAGGCGGAGTAGGCGCTCAGGAATCCGCTGCCCTGATACAGCATGGAACCGAGGGTCAGTTCGCGTACGTCCCAATCCTCGCCGTCGAAAAGCCTGGAGGGATCGAAACCGGCGTCCTGATCGGCGAGCCTGGATGTCGCGTCGACGGAGAGATAGATTCCGGCGAACGCGGCGCCGGTGTAGCCGAGTCCGACCCATTCGCCCTGGAAATATTGGCCGAAACCCGGTAGAAAGAGGGAGGGGATAGGCAACCAGAAGTCGGATTTGAAGTTCGCCCGCGGCGCGCTCGGCGCATTGGGCTGGAGAGGCATGCCATCCTCATCCGCGAGGGCGGCGAGCGTTTTCGGGACGGGCTTGGCGATAACCGGGGGCGCATCGACCGTGGAAGTGTCCATCTCCTCCTGCGCGGCCGGGGGCCTGGATGCGCTGGCGCCCGGTTGTCCCGGTGTATCCCCCGCATGGGCGGAACCGGCAGCCGCCGGGCGGGGAATGGAGGGCGCAGCAGGGACATCCGCTGTTTGCGCGACTAGGTGGGGTGGAAGGAAAAGGGCGAGCGTGCACAAGGCGGCCGGTAACAGCAACGCGGCCGCGCTGCGGCCGGGGAAGGGAGAAGCGCCCGCGCCGGGTTTCCCCGGTTCAGGTGTGGGCAAGCAGTTCGCGGGCGTGCTTGAGGGTGGCGGAGGAGCTTTCGTCGCCCATCATGCGCGCCAATTCCTGCACGCGCTCCTTGGCCGACAGGGGAATCACGCGCGTTACCGTGCGGCCCCCTTCCAGCTCTTTGAGCACGCGGTGCTGTTGCGCGGCCTGGGCGGCCACCTGGTGAAGGTGGGTAATGA
The DNA here is from genome assembly GCA_039917895.1 of Fibrobacteria bacterium. Lineage (GTDB taxonomy): Bacteria > Fibrobacterota > Fibrobacteria > UBA11236 > UBA11236 > Chersky-265. The sequence continues at coordinate 1,823 of JBDSIO010000264.1, forward strand.
CGATGAGCTGATGGTGTACCGCCAATTCCTTGAGGGCTTCGCCCACGCGGTTGGCGGTCACCCCGCCGATGCCGGTGTCGAGTTCGTCGAAGACCAGCAACGGGCGCGGATCGCTTTGCGCCAGGGCCGATTTGATGGCCAGCATGATGCGGGAGATTTCGCCGCCGGAGGCGATCTGCTTGAGGGGCTTGGCGGGCTCTCCGGGATTGGAAGCCAGGAAATATTCGAGCTGATCGATTCCGGTGGCCGTGAGACCGCTTTGGTCCGTTCGCGCGGATCCGGCGGCGGTTCCGGTGGTGGGACCGGCGGGCGCGGAGGTCAGGATGCGCGTCTGGAACACGGCGCCTTCCATGCCGAGGGCCTTGAGCTTGGCGTTGACCTCCATGTCGAAGGAACGACTGCCGTCATGACGCTGCTTGCTCAGTCCTTGGGCCAGCAGCATCGCCGCGGCGAAGGCTTCGGACAGCTTGGCCTTGAGATCGCCGATGTCGGCTTCGGAATTCTCGAATCCCGCGAGCTCGGCGGCGCGGCGGTTGCGCAGATCCACCAGGCCCACCATGTCGGTGTGGTATTTGGCCTTGAGCTTCTGGATCAGCGCCAGCCTGGAGTTCAAGTCGTCCAGGCGCGCAGCGTCGGCCGTTTGCGGTAGGCGGAATCCGCGCAGGGCCGAACGAAGAGCGGCCAAGCCCTCGCGAGCGGCATCCAAGGCGGGCATGTGGGCCTCGAATGGATTGGGCGAGAGGATTCTGCCCAGGCCCTGCAGTTCGCGTTGCAGCCGGGACAGGTGGCCGAGCACGTCGCCTTCGTCGCCTTCCACAGTCGACAGGGAGGATTGCACCGCGGATGCGATCTTCTCCAGGGAGCTTTGCATCTTGAGTTCGGATTCGATGCGTTCCTCTTCGCCCGGGGCCAGCGGGGCCTTTTCCAGCTCCTTGGCCTGGAACTTGAGGAAGTCGAACTGCTCGCGCACGCGTTTGGCGGCCTCTTCGGCACCGCGCAAGCGGTCGCCGATCGCCTTCCATTCCCGGTAACTGCGGTGGTACGTATCGCCGGCGGCTTCCAGGCGGGCGAAGCCGTCCACGAAGTCCAGGTGCGTGGAGGGGTCGATGAGGGATTGCTGGTGGTGCTGGCCGTGCAGGTCCACCAGGTGGGAACCGATCTCCTCGAGGGCGGCGGTGGTCACTACGGAACCGTTCACGCGGCAGCGGTTCTTGCCCGCCGGGGTCAGTTCGCGTTCCAGCACGATGTCCCCGCCTTCGGGATCGAGTTCCAGGCGATCCAGCGCGGCCCGCAAGCCTTTGGAAGGCGGTACGTCGAACACGGCTTCGACCTTGAGCTTGTCCGCGCCCTGGCGGATCAGGTCTGCCTTCACCTTGGCGCCCAGGATGAACTTAAGCGCGTTGAGCAGGATGGATTTTCCCGCGCCGGTTTCGCCGGTCACAGCCGTGAAGCCCGGGCCCCATTCCAGGTCGGCGGATTCGATGATGGCCAGATTGCGGATCTTCAGTTCACGCAGCATGCATGCCTCCGGAGTGACCGTGCCCCTTTTGGATTGAATTCACGGGACGGCGGATTTTCACGTGGCCCTCGATGCCGCGTCCCGCGGGCGGCGGGATCCGGTCCAGCCAAGCTTCGACCCCAGGGATTCGAAAAAGGATGAGCCTTTGGGCCGCACCAGGGTCACACCGTCCTTGTGTTTGCGGATGAAGACGGTATGCTCGGGCTTCAGCCTGAACTGGTTGCGGCCGTCCACGAACATGTTGACCTCCTGATCCTTGCCGAGGTTGCTGCGCACCCCGATCACCATGTAATCGGGCAGGATCAACGGGCGGACGGAGAGCGAGGTCGGGTTCATGGGAGTAAGCAACAACGAATCGGCGGAGGGATGGATGATGGGTCCGCCCGCGGAAAGGGAATAGGCGGTCGAACCGGTGGGGGTGGAGACCAGCAGGCCGTCCACCCAATAGTCGGTGACGAAGCGGCCCTGGGCCGTGACCCGTAGATCCACCATCTGATGGCCCATCTGGCCGGTGAAGGCCACGTCGTTCATGGCGATGTCCTCGAGCAGGCGCTTTCCGCCTTTGAAGACTTCGACCTGGACCAGCATGCGTTTTCGGTAGCTATACTCGCGTCGCTGGATTTCGTCCAGGATGCGCTCCAGGTTGTCCAGGGTCACATCGGCCAGGAATCCCACCCGCCCCAGATTGACTCCCAGGATGGGCGTACCGGCTCCGCGCACCAGGCGGGCCACGGAGAGGAAGGTGCCGTCCCCGCCCAGGGACAGGAGCAGATCCACCTTGGCGCTCAGAAAGGCATCAGGCTTGACCTTCACGCCAGCGCGGGCGAAGGCCTTGAGGTAACCGTTGAGGTACAGGTTGATGGACGGGTTGGCTTCGGCCCAGCGGTGCAGGATGTCCATGGCCGGGGCCATGTTCCCGGCGAAGGCGACCACGCCCAGGCTGCGGACGTCCTTGGAAGGGTAGGTGATGTGCCCGTCCTGCGCCGCGATGGATTCCTTGGGTGGAGCGGGTGGATTCCGCGCAATGGACGGCTTCGCCTTCGCCTCGTCCTTATGCGGGGCCCTGAGCTTCATGCCTTGTCTCCCGCGCCGAGCAGGGCCATCTGATCCAGCAGTCCGGGATAGCGCACGTCGAGGCAGTCCGCGCCGCGAAGGTTCGAGGCCCCATGGGACTTGAGCCCCATCACCAGGCAGGCCAGGGACAGGCCCGGATGCCCCATGCAGTCGTAGGCGCTGCCGTCGTAATCGGGGCGGCCGCGGATCACCACGCCATCCTCGATCTCGCCGATCTCG
>JBDSIO010000265.1:0-5222 GCA_039917895.1 Fibrobacteria bacterium
GGAAGGAAAGGATCGAAATGGAAATCGCGGTAACCGGGCGCATCCTTCGGTTCCTGCTGGAATGTCCATCCGGCGCGGATGGCCAGGTTCATGCCCTCGGGGAACTTCATGATGGGCAACTTTTCCACCTGGTGCTCCAAGCCCACGGAAAACCGATCGTAGCCCTCTTCCTGTAAACTGTCTGCTTCGATGCCATGGGTCGCGGTTTCCCATTCCATCCAGAGCGAAATCATTTCCAGGAAAGAGAAATGGCCGCCGAGACCATAGGACGTAATCGAACGCCTACCCTTCATGGCCGCGATCTTGTCGCCCTTCTTGAAAGGATTCTGGTTTCCCTTGATGCCCAGAAAGCCTTGGGCATCATCGGAGCGGTGTGCGAAGGTTACGGCGGGTTCCATAATCAAATCCCCCATCGGAATCGGATACATGATTTGGGTCTGCAGGCTCCAGTAGGAGTTCCAGATGATAGGATACTCGACGCCAGCTCCATTCGCGGGCCGGTATTCCCCGAAGAAGCGCTCGGTGCCGAACTCCAAAGCCACGTTCCCTTTCAATGGAACCGCCTCCAGTCCGCCTACGTCGGCGACGACTCCGAATCGCGGAAAGGTCACCGCTGCGACGCGCTCCAGATCCTTGACCGGGCTTTCCAGGCTGTCGAACCTGCCGCCGAATCCGGCGTACGCGCCGAACTCCAAACCGGGCATGACCTTGCTGCCGAGGTCGAACCTTAGGGAAGGGATTTCGACCAGGATGCGATCGGCATTCCGGGAGTATTCCATTCCGCCCAAACGCGCATGGGCGCTGAAGCCGAACCGGAAGATGCCCGAGGCGGGGCCCGCCGCGAGATCCAAACCGAATCGCGAGGCCGCGAACTTCACGCTATCCCCGCCCATCCGCTGGTAAGCTTCTGACTCACGCTGAAAATAGAGGATGGCGCCGAAGACGCCGGGCTGGAAAAATCCGATCTGCGGAATATAGTAGTCATGATTGCCGAGCTTGAGAGAGTCGCCCGGGGTTGCGCGATCGTTACTCAACAGACCCAAGGCGACGCCCAGGCGTTCCGGATGGGTTTCCAGCAGGCCCATGGGCGAGCCGCCCTGATCATACAGGTTGTAGAGCTGGTCGTTGGTGAAGCGGAGCTCGCCCAAGGCCAGGTTGCGCAGCGAGTAGGCGCCGGACGCGGCGCGGTTGGCGCCCTGGGTACCTGGATAGACTTGGGCATACACAGGTATTAGGCCCAGGACAGCTCCCGTGAACAAGGATAGCATGAGATTGGACAACGGATTCCCCTTTGGTAGCGCACTAAATATGCAAAATCCCGGCAAGGGCGGTAATAAAGCGGCCCAGGGACACGGACCCATCCGCAACTGCCGGCAAAACGTTTGGTAGCACTTCCGCAACCTGGCGTTCCCAAACCGCTTAATATTCCGGACGCCAATCCCCTTGGGTAAGAGATTCCTCAAATAACGAAACTTTATGGGCTAGGCCCGGATGAAGCTCACAACCTCACCAATGCGCCCTTTCGCTTAACGATATTCTTATAGTCCCATTGAATCTTTTTCGATTTGGAGAGCCAACGGCGCAACGGGGCGACTTTCACCTGGCTCAGCGCCGTATACCTGTTTTCGGCCGCCTTGAAGGTCCCCTCGGATGCAAGTCCGTCCTCTTCAAAGGATTGCCCGCTCCAAAACAGGATCCGCACGCTGTCCTTCAGCTTGTGGTACCCTACGATGGGATTTTCCTCGATGAACCATACCGGGTGCCCATGCCAAATCTTGCTTTCCGCCGCAGGCAATGCGGCTTCGATTTCCCGCTTTAAAAGTTCGCAAATGGAATTGTCCTCGCCCTTCTGAGCGCGATTATAGGCGGAAATTGTCTTGTGCAGGGCTTTCATCCATTATTCTCCGGGCCACCCGTATCCCACCTGGGTATACATAGCGTCGCCAATGTTGTTTTCTTGTTCTCTCAATTTAATACCGCCCATATTTTCATAGAAGCGAAAACTAGGGTTGTCTTCTGCGACTAGGAGGAATACCAGGGCGTCTCCATCGAGGATCTAGTGAAACCGCAAGATGTACGGACACGCCTTTCCCAGCCTTGACGGTTGAAAAAACCGAATGCCCAAAATATCGGATCGAAACCCTAGAAAAACAATCCGCGCGATCGTAGAACCGGATTCCCCTCCTATCTGTCGAAATAGACTTAATTAATGTTTAGGCTAACTTGAGAAGGACACACCAATACCGATGTCATCCCCCAAGAAATTTCTCTGGCCCATTTTGGCTGTCCTGGTCATCGCAGCCCTGGCCCTGGCCCGCATGTGTACTGCTCCCTCCACCCCGCCCGAGGGCGGTAAGGGAGGCATGGGCGGCAAAGAAGGAATGCGAAAAGCGGCGAAGGGTCGAAAAACGGTGTAAAAATCGCTACGAAGCCGCTCGAAGTCTCAATCCTCGTGATCCAGCCGCAACCCCTTGCCCGCAAGGTGCTCAGTACCGGCTCCTTATTGGCCAAAGAAGAGGTCGACCTGAAAAGCGAGGCCCAGGGCCGCATCACCGCCGTGCGCTTCAAGGAGGGGACCAAGGTCAGGAAAGGCGACATGCTGGTCAAGATCAACGACGATGAAATCAAGGCGCAACTCAAGAAGATCGAAAGCAGTTGCTCCTGTCCACAGCCAAAGAATTTCGCCAACAGACCCTGGCCTCCCGGGACCTGGTAAGCCGGGAAGAACTGGAAATCGCCGTGTCGGAAAAGCGAAGCCTGCTGGCGGATCGCGAGATTTTGCGGGCCCAGTTGGCCAAGACGGAAATCCGCGCCCCCCTTGACGGCGTGGTGGGGCTGAAGGAGATCAGCGAAGGCAGTAACATCGCCTCCGGAACCCGCATCGCTGGGCTGTTCAGCCTGGACCCGCTCAAGATCGACTTTTCCATTCCGGAGCAATACTTCAGGCAGGTCAAGAAGGACGGGTGCGAAGGGTCACCGGCGCGCGCTTTGCGCAAGCAAAAGCCGTGACGGCCGAGATCGTCCGTTCGAATCGATTTGGTATACGAATGTTCTTCATTCGATTCCCAAGCCGAAGGCCTAATTGTCCTTCTTGTCGCAGTTTAAAGTCGAAAACGGGCGGCTTTTCAATTTCTGATTTCCAAAATTGAAATTTCCGGTCGGCAGTTAATGCGAAGTCCATGCAGATTACCGATTCCGGGTGAGACGTACAAACTTCCACCCATATATTCGTAAAGACCATTTACATATTTCTTGTCATTTACTGGAGCGAACGGTGTACCTAAGATGGGCAAAGAAAATTGACCACGATGAGTATGCCCGGCCAAAATTATATCCCATTTTAAATTTTTAGTCTTAATTTTTGAATCGGGGTTGTGCGTTAAAATTATCCGAAGCTCAGATTTGGTTGAGTCAAAAGCTTCCTGAATATCATCTGGAACACATCGGCCAGCCCAAATATCCCCTAAACCTCCAATAATTATTTTGTGATTTCGAATCGTTATTTCCGCTGATTCATTTTCCAACAAAACCACTTTTCCCTCAGACAAAATGGATTTTATTTCATCTATATTTGGATAGCCGCCTCTTTGTCTCGCCCAGATGCCACCGTCATGATTTCCTGGGCAGGCAAATGTAGGTGCGGCAGAAGACAGAATTTTCAAAGCATCCGCATACTCCGATTTACGAGTTACGTGAGAGGTGATATAGTCTCCAGTAAGGCATATTAAGTCTGGCCTTTGGTTGGCCGTCTGCTGGAAAACCTTTCGTAAATAATTTAAGGATACATCTGAGGATAGATGCAGATCCGTTAGGTGAGCAATTTTAAGTTCAAACTTATTTTCCTGGTCGTTTTTGACTTTTATTTCAGTGTTTTTAATTTTGGGTCTTCGGGCAAACGTGTGGGTGAAATGTAGGGGTTGACTGGCTTATGGCCCTTTACTGACAAGGTCCTCAGCCTTTTTGCCTACCGGTGGAATTTGGTACGTTTTGCGGATGCCGCATTCCAAGAAACTTGAACATGCATACCGCTTCCCGGGCTTTCGACCCCGTGCAACCGTCGAAGGTGTTTTCGGCGATTCCCATGCTCGCGTGGTTACGCTTATCCGCCGCGAAAAAAAACGACTTGTGGAGCCTGTGGCACAACTCACCGAGCATTTTACGACCGGAAGCGGCAGCGCGTCCGCGACCTGTCGTGCGGGGGGTTGCGTATCTACCTCGACCTGGAGGTTCGCCGGGTTCAGTGCCGGAGATGCGGCAAGGTGAAGCGGGAGACGCTTGCCTTTCTTGCGAACAACCCGTTCTACACGAAACGATTTGCCTATTACGTGGGGCGTCGTTGCCGTTCCGCCAGCGTCCAGAGTATCGCCAAGGAGCTCCTTCTGGACTGGCACCAAGTCAAGGAAATGGACAAGCAATACATGCAGGAGCAGCTCCGGCGAGCTGGCCGTCCGGCTCCGGAGGCTATTGGTGTGGACGAGATTTCGATCCGCAAAGGCCACACCTACCGCATCGTAGTCAGCGATCTGATTCGAAAGCGACCCATCTGGTTCGGCGGCGTGGATCGTTCCGAAGAGAGCATGGACTTGTTCTTCCAGGAATGGGGAGAGAGCAAAACTCGGAAGATCCGGCTGGCGGTCATGGATATGTGGAAGCCCTTTCGCAAATCGACCCTGAAAAACAAGCCGGATACAGCCATCCTGTTCGATAAATTCCACGTGATGAAGCACCTGGGAGATGCCTTGGATAAGGTCCGTAAGAGTGAATACGGCCGATTGTCGGGCGAGGAACGATCCTACATCAAGGGGCAGAAGTTCACATTGTTGTCTCGGAAGGCGAACCTCAGCCTGGATGGGAAACGCTCTCTGAAGAAGCTGCTCAAGGCCAATCAGCGCCTTTCCAAAGCCTACCTTCTCAAGGAAACCTTCGGGCAACTTTGGAGCTACGATCGGGAGGGTTGGGCGCGTAAGTTCTTTGACAACTGGAAGGCATCTCTGAAGTGGCAGCGCCTGCCGTCCTTCGAGAAGTTCGCGGTCATGATCGAGAAGCATTGGGACGGTATCGTGGCCTACTGTCGTCCGGAGAACAAGGTGCCCCTGGTGTAAGCTCTCGCGCTCTGGCAGCGTAAAGATCCCGCGCTATTTCCCCTGCTGATTCCGCTCTCATTTACTTGGTATCGATTTCACCCCACGCAAAAGGCCCCTTCCTGGTTGGGAAGAGGCCGG
>JBDSIO010000266.1:0-2808 GCA_039917895.1 Fibrobacteria bacterium
GCCAAGCATAACTTTGGTTGTATCCGGGAAAACCTGGAAACCGAAGCCATGCAAGCCATGCTCGCAATGAATCCCGTAAGCCCCCTCTTCGCACGCCAACCGGTGGAATCGGTGGAGGCGACCACCAGCGCCCAACCGCGCAACCGCCACATCATCTCCCCCACCGAAGGATTGCTGGCCGCTTAGAGTCCGCCCATCCGCTAAAAGCGGCTCGCTGGCTACGCCACTACCACGTTCGCGGTTATATTTCCCCTTTTGCCCGCCCTCGCGCGGGCCGCAAGGGATCATGGCCATACCGTTCGAATTCCTGGTTTTCGGTGTCGTCCTGCTGGGCGTGGCCGTTTTCCACGACCATCCATTGACGATATCGCTCGGTGGGCTGGCCGTAATCCTAGGGATTAAGGCCTTCGACCCGCGTTTCCATCTGACCCATCACCTGCTGGGAGAGGCAGGTTTGCTGGTGAACCTGTTCGGGCTGCTGGTCGGGTTCGCGGCCTTGGCCTCCCATTTCGAGGCCTCGCGCCTGACCTTGCTTATGCCCCGATTTCTACCGGACGACTGGAAAGGCCCGCTGGTGCTGCTGCTCGCCGTTTTCGCGCTTTCGGGTTTTCTGGACAATATCGCCGCGGCGTTGGTGGGCGGCGCGGTGGCCTCCAGCGTCTTCAAGGGCAGGGTGCACGTGGCTTATCTGGCCGCGTTGGTGGCCGCCAGCAATGCCGGCGGGGCCGGTAGCGTGCTGGGAGACACGACCACCACCATGATGTGGATCGCCGGGGTTCCGGCCTACCAGGTATTGCACGCCTATGTCGGCGCGGTGGCGGCCACCTTGTGCCTGGGAGTGCCCGCCTCGCTGCGGCAACATCGCTATCAACCCATCCAAGCCGACGCGCCTCCAGGCGTGAGTTTAGATCTCAAGCGCGTGGGCGCAACCATCACCACCCTGGCGGGCGCGGTAGCGGCGAACCTATGGTTGGATTTTCCGGCCGCGGGCGTCTGGATCTCTTTGCTCTTGTGGGTCCCGTTCATCGGGCTGCCCTGGAAGGAGCTTCCTCAGGCCTTGCGTGGCGCCGCATTCCTGGGCTCCCTGGTGCTTATCGCGTCCATGATGCCGGTGGAGCAGTTGCCGGCCGCATCCTGGCCCGTAACCTTAGGCTTGGGTTTTATCTCCGCCTTTTTCGACAACATTCCGCTCACCAAGTTGGCGCTCGATCAGGGAGGCTATGATTGGGGTTTGCTGGCCTATGCGGTAGGCTTCGGCGGATCAATGCTCTGGTTCGGATCCTCCGCGGGCGTGGCCCTTTCCGGAAGATTCCCCGAAACGCGATCCGTGTGGGGTTGGCTGCGACACGCTTGGTTCATCATCCCCGCCTATGTGCTGGGGTTCTTTCTGATGCTGGCCGTCAACGGCTGGCAGCCGCGCCCCTTACCTTGATTTTTTCAAGCATGAATGATCAGGCACAGATGATGAGGCTTGAATAATCAGGCTTCAATGACCGGGGAGGCCGGGCGGGTTTAGCATAATTGCAATAGCAGGGCTTCCGCCTTGAAGGCTTCGATATCGAGGGCGATGGCTTCCGCATCCTCTTCCGAAATCTGCAGGCGCGCTTTAGGGAACAATTCCCATTCCTCATGCTGCACTTGCAACCTCAGGATTCCGCCCAGGACCTTGAGCTTGGCGGACCAGGCAATGGTATCCTTGGGTTCCGCATCGAGCTCGGCGAGCAACGTTTTGGCCAGTTTGTGCGCCACATTGGATTCAAGCACCATGGCCTCTGTCGTTCGTGAACCCGACAGGATGGGATAGAGGTAGGTCTCCTCGCATTCTGCATGCAGCGTCAGCTCGGTTTTCAAATGCAGGAACAAATGATCACGGGTCAAGACTTCTCTTTCCAGGGTGTCTTCCAGGTCCTGCAAAAGAACCTTAAGCCGTGCATGGTCTTCTTTTAAAAGTTCGAAAACGTCCATGGTTCCCCCTGGTTCCTTTTTGCAAATAACATTCTCATTATGAGGAGGTGAAGAAAAACCCAGCGATCCCGGGACAGAAACAGGAGGAATTGGAGGTTCGGGGCCGTTTCGTAGGGGTTTACCGCCTTCTGTCATATCGGCGGCCTTTCTGTCATATCGGCGGCCTTTCTGTCATTTCGGCGGCCTTTCTGTCATATCGGCGGCCTAAAACGCGTCCCTGCTTTCAGGCGTCCTCGGGACCGCGCACTTCGTAGCGGATGGGCACCAGCACGTTTCCGCAATGGGAACAGGCCTTGTCGGATCGGCCGACGGCCTTGCCGCAGCGCGGACAAGCCTGGCCGGAAACGGACTGGGACCCGGGCCCGTCGCCGGGATTTCGATAACCGAAGCCCGCGCCGCCTGCGCCCCGTTTGCCGACCGGACGCACGACCCGGGCCGGCATCAGCAGCATCAAGGCCAATCCCAACGGGCCGAAGAAAAGGCCCAGGAGAAAGCCCCAACCGGGCCGTCCCTTCATGCGGCCGAACAGGATGCCGACAAAGGCCATGAGTAACAGAAGCCAAAAGGGTTCGCGCAATAACAGCATAGGGATGCGGAGGATTTGGCCTCAGCCCTGCGAGACCGGATTTTCCAGGACTCCGATGCCCCGTATGTCGATGCGCACGTGGTCGCCGGGCTTCAGCCAGACCGGCGGCGTGCGTGCGAATCCGACGCCGGCCGGCGTGCCCGTAAGGATCACGCAGCCCGGACGCAAGGTCATGGTCGAACTCAGGGACTCGATGAGGGCGGGAACGTCGTAGATCATGTCCGACGTGCCTTGATCCTGCATCAACGCTCCGTTCA
>JBDSIO010000267.1:0-12061 GCA_039917895.1 Fibrobacteria bacterium
CCCCCGGACCCCGCTCGCCCAGGCGACCCCTTTCTTATCCAGTGCTTCGATCCGGGAGGACTCGCGACCGTTCCGGGGTGATCCGAAGTCGGTCGGCTTTCTTCGTTCGTAGGAAAAGCGGGGAGGGTGGGTCGATTGGGTTGCACCGCGGGGAGGACTTCGCGCGGTGCGGGGGAAATGCGGGGAGAAAGAGAAGAGGGGGCGATGGGGTTGCGTCACGAGGAGAGCTTCGCGTGACGCGGCGGGAGGGGAGGGGAAGGGAAGGAAGCAGAAGCAACAGATGAAGATGAAGAAGAAGTGGTGATCGATTGGGTTGCGCCGCGGGGAGGACTTCGCGCGGCGCGGGTGGGGAGTTTTGATGCGGGGTGGATCCGGAGTCGGTTTGCCCCTTCAGTCCACTCAATTCGGCCGCCGGTCCGGGTTTAAACGATCAATTTTCCCTCGTGGACGTTCATTTTTTCGGCTTCTGATCCGGTTATTGCGGCCCTAGGCGCTTTACAGCTGTCCACTGTTTGTACATGGCCCCGATCCTGGATTCCTCCGATTTTCGAGTGAAACCGCTGATCCGTAATTGGCCCGCTTCTTGATTTAACCTCCTGCGGGCATATCACCCAGCGAAAGGAGGTTTCTATGTCCAATTACACCATCCCCTACCAAGCCCCGGAGGGCGCGGGCGGAAACGAATCTGTAAGGATCCCGGCTTACGTGCTGGGAGCCGCGGCGGGTTTCGCGTTTCTGTTCATGCTCCCCGGGCAGGCCAGGGCCGACGGCTACGGCCATGCGGAGATTAGCCTTGGGTTCCCCCACGGGTCAGTGACCGTGGGGAAAACCTGGGACGACAACCCGCGGCAGGTCGTGGTCGAAGAAGTCACGCACAAGCTTCCCGATCCCGATTTCGAGGACGAGGACGAAGACGAGGCACGATACGACGGTGACGCGGACGAACCCGACCAAGTCATCATCGAAAAGCGCATCGAGCGTCCCCGCGTCAAGAAGGTGACCATCATCGAACGCTATGTGGAACCGGTCCATTGCGACCGGGAGGTCAACGTGGTCCGCAGGGTCTACGTGGAGCCTCGCTACTGCGAGCGGCCCGATGTGGTCGTCTACCGTTCCTCACCCAGCCATGTGATCTATGCGCCTTCGCGCACGGTGATCGTGGCTCCGGGACACGGGTATCGCGGGGGTTACCACGGGTATCGGGATAGCCACCGCGGCGGCTACCATGGCGGTTACCGCGGCGATCACGGGACCCGGTCCTATGATCGCGGAAGCAACGGGCCGCGCAACCTCTTTCCGGAGGCCTCGGGCCGCCCGGTGAGGACGCGCGGAGTCCAGCAGCAGCACCTGGTCCAGGTCGGAGGACACGGCCGGTGAATTCCCGGGGCGGCGCGTCCGGTCGCGGAGGCCCGCCCCTTCATTGCCGCGGACACGGCGTCCCGGCGCGACAGGCAACGTTTGGAAGGATTTTCGCATAGCAGTGGCGGCAACGGAGAAAAGGATGGATCTCATGGTAAACCTGAAGATGGAAAACGGAAAAATCGCCGCCTTGCTGGTGGCAGCCGCGCTCGGCATGGCTGGGGCGGATGTGGACGGGGAACTGGTCTCCCTGGGGAAGAAGACCGGAGTGGGCGCGCGGGCCATCAGCATGGGCGAGGCCTTCACGGCGGTGGCGGACGATTATTCCGCCTTGTACTACAACGCGGCGGGCATGACCCAATTGACGCGCTCGGAAGTGGGCGTGAACCTTAGCTATGGCCTGTTCCAGAACAACGCCTCGTTCGAGAACGGGACGCCGGACCGGCGCAGCCTGGAATCGACGCGTCTGAACGCGCTCAACATGGTGCTGACGGACGGCGGCCGCTGGGCTTTGGGCATCGGATATTACTCGCCCGTTACCTTCGACGATCCGCTGCTTTTCCACGCGCATGGCGGCAAGTACGCCTACGATGCCGAAGGCCGCATGGATCATTACCGCTTGGGCTTGGCTTACATGGTGAGCGAACAGGTTAGCCTGGGATTGGCCGCGAGCTCGGTGGGCGGGCAGGAGCAATTGCAGATTGAGGACGGCGGCACGGTGCGCTACATGGAGGAGTACACCGGGTACAACCTGGAGCCTTCCTTCCTGATCCATCTTTCCGACATGTTCAGCGTGGGCGGTTCGGCCGTGGTGATGGAACGGCTGGAACTGACGGATACCTATCAGGAGCAGGGATTCAACCCGCTGGAATCGGTGTACGACATCTACCATCCTTTCCAGGCCAAGCTGGGCATCGCGTTCCAATCCGGGCTGACCCAAGTCTCGGCCGACTGGCATGGCGACTTCTGGAGCAGCTATTCTTACCGCAGCGCCGGCGACGCCTTCGTGAATCATGACGTGCACTATCCCAACAAGCACACTTTCAATATCGGCCTGGAACAACATCTGGACAAGCACGGCCCGATCCTGCGCCTGGGCTACACCTGGGAGAACCAGGACGACGAGCGTCCCCAGCCCGACCAGCGCGATCCCTACCGTATCAGCGGCGGCATCGGCTTCACCCCGTCCAAGCACGTGGGCTTGGACTTCGCCTATCAGTACGGCGGCAGCCGCACTGTGCAGAATATCACGCCCGGAGGCCCCGACGACCTGCGCATCGATTCCGAAGATCACCAGGTGATGGCGGCCCTGCGGTATCGGTGGTAAATAAAGGGGGCTGCGCCCCGCAATCCGAACGTAGCGGTCTCCGTCCCCTTTTCTTCCACGTCGAGGCCGCGAACCGATCCAAAACGGCCCTGCTCCTCGACCCCTTCGATTTCCGGATCGCGATACCTGGATCCGACTCGCTATTCGCCGCCCTGGATCCCGAAGCCATCCTGTACGCCGAACGGGCGTCTTCGCTGAATTGGTGGGATACGGCATCGTCCGGGATTCCGCCGAGGCCGCTCGGGCGGAAAAACTTCCGGCGGAAAGAACCAAGCACGCGCGACGCGATTCAGCGGTCGGTTTAGCTCCAAGCCCAAGTCTTCGCGGGCGGCACTAGGAAACCATCCCAGAGGTTTCTGAACCCGCAGGATGTCCGGTTCCCCGCTTTGTCCATCCCCTGGACAGACCGGAGGCCCGCCGGTGTCCACGGAACGTGACCCAAACCTCCGCCTCCGTGAGCTTTCTTATTGATTCTCCAAAAAAAGCGCCCTAATCAGCATTTTTGGCCGGTTCCGCTCCGGTGAAAGGATTGGCCCGGAGTTTGATTAGTAAGAGATGCAGGTAAACATCTCACCGGAGGTCCATCATGAAACTCTCGAAGAATAACAACAGCCTGAAATCGAAAACCTTGGGCCTCGCTTTGGCGGCGGTCCTCATACCCGGCGGTTTAGCCATGGCCCATGACGGCAACCGCCCCATGGTCACGCGCGGCAACCTGTCCGGCCACGTCGAGGTCGTCCACGAAATCCCCGGCGGCACGGGGGTGGTGGGCGCGGAATGGGGCAAGCCCAGGCCGACCGTGGTGGTACAGCAACCGCCCCAGGTCGTGGTGGTTCAGCAGCAGCCCCAGGTCGTGGTGATCGAAAAGGATCGCGGACATGGACGCGGATACCATAAGAACCGCGAGGTTACCATCATCCGCGAGGAACAGCGCCGGTGCGCCCGACCCCAGGTGGTCGTAGTCGAGAAGCATGTGATTCGGGGACGCGGACACAATCATCACGACGCCGGACACGGAGGAAACTCGCACTATTACAACGACGGCAAGCAAGTCTCGGTGGACCGCAAGGACCACAACGGACAATACCACTACTATAAGGACGCCAACCAGGTCTCTGAGACCCGCACCGACCGCTCCGGCGCGTACCATTACTACGAGGATGCCCGCCAGGTGAGCATCCAGGACAATCGGGACGGGCGCAACCGGAATGTATACGTCCAGAAGTGAATACGGACCCGACCTTCCGGGACCGGCAACTCCCGGGAGCGGTGGACCGATATCCACGCGCCCCTCCCTCCCCTGGTCCGGTATCTCCGGGCTGGGGGTTTTTTCTACGTTTCGGACGAATCGGCGTTCCGCGTGCGATGCGACGCGCGGCAAGGGCGATGCGAAAGACGCCTTGATCCCCCAGCCACCCGAAAATCATGATGGCCTCAGGAGGTTTTCCAGCCTATGCCGGCGGGATCCCAAGCCGCGCCCCCGAGGCCGATCGCCCTGGCTCAGGGTCCTGCTGGCCGGCCTGTTCCCCGTTCTTCCTCTGTTACTCGCGACATCCGCATCCGCTAAATCCCCCATTCCGGACATCCGCGACAGCTATGGAGTTGCCCTGGCCGATTTCGATCAAGACGGTTTGCTCGACGTGTACATGGTCGGTTTCCGCACCCTAAACCGCCTGCTCATCAACAACGGCGACGGAACCTTCCGCGACAAGTCCATTCCCGCCGGCGTGGGCGGCAACCTCATGCCGCAGGGTATCCGCAACCTGGAACTGGGCGCCAGCGCCGCAGACTTCGACAACGACGGAGCGGTCGATCTGCTCATCTGCGGCTGGGGCGAAGCCCTGGATCTGCTGAAGAACCGCAACGACGGCACCTTCTACTCCGTGACCAAAAGCGCCGGCCTCGCCCGGGACGTGGACGCCAACATGGCGATCTGGGGCGACCTGGACGCGGACGGCTTTCTTGATCTGCTCCTCACCAACGAGGCAGGATCCGTGCGCCTCTATCGCAATGATCACGGACTGCGCTTCCTGCCGGTGGACCTCGACAGCGCCGGCATCGCCGCGGATGCGGGGTCCCAGGGCGCCTTGTGGTGCGATCTCGATCTGGACGGGGATCTGGATTTGATCCTCGCGGGTTGGCACAAGCCCCTGCGCGTCTACGAACAGACTTCGCCCTTCCGCTTCCGTGAATCGGGCCTGGATACGCAACTCCCCGCCGGCACTCGCTGCAACGCCATCCTTCCCGGGGATTTCGACAACGACGGGGACGCGGATCTGCTGATCACGGTCCGGCAAGGCCGCAACCTGCTTTTGGTCAACCAGGCGCTGACCGAAAGCGGCGAACGCATCTCGGCGCATCCCGCCGATTGGCGGCCGGAGATCAAGCCCATCGCATTCCGGGAGCAATCCCTCGCCCGCGGCCTCACGGACTCCCTCGACAGCTATGGCGGCGCCTTCGGCGATTTCGACGGGGACGGCGACGCCGATCTTTTCCTGACCACCCGCGCGCTCAACGTCTATTACGAGAACCTCGGCGGATCCTTCCTGAGGCGGGCGCCCGAAGAAGTGGGTATCGACGACGACGCTTCGACCTACAATACCGGCTTCATGTCCGGCGATTTGACTCCGGCCCCGGGCGATGAAATGGTGATCGTCTCCCGCGACAGCGCCTCCGCCATCCAGGACGGGCCCGAGCCGGTTTCGCGCCGCCTCAAGGTGGTGCTGCACGGCGTGCAGTCCAACGCCAGCGGGGTCGGAAGCGCCATCAGCTTGTGGTCCCAGCGGTCGCGCGCCGGCGCAAAGGAAGGCGGCAACGACGATAAAGGGAGCGAAAGTTGGACCCTGACCCAAAGCGCCCAGGTCCATGACGGTGAAGGGTACCTGAGCTCCTACGTGGGGCCGGCGACCTTCTACCTGCCGGACGGTGATTCGGCCCCCGCGCCTCAACGCATCCGCGTGCGCTTTCCCGCCGGGCGCATCATCGTCCGCAAGATCAACCCCGCCGATTCGGTGATGGAGATCTGGGAAGGGGGATTCATCGCCGCCGCGTGGGAAGGCGGAAGTCGCGCCGCCTACAATACCCTGCGCGATCCCCTGAGGCGCAAGACCATCCTGGTGTGGACGCTGGGCGCCGTCGCCGCCTTCCTGCTGCTGCGGGCCGTGCTCAAGGCCATGGCAGCCAACATCGCGCGCAAGCGCTACACGGCCGAGCTGGTCGACAAGAACAACGAACTCCAGGATCTGATCCAGGAGGTGAACCGCACCCAACAGCAGCTCATCCACAGCGAGAAACTGGCGGCCCTGGGCCAGCTCGTAGCCGGCATCGCCCATGAGCTCAACAATCCCATCGGCTTCATCTACGCCAACCTGTTCCAGATCCGAAAGTACCTGGACGCCATCGATCCGGAACTGCTGGATCCCAAGGCGCGCGCCACTCTCGGCAAGATCGATCAGGCCCTTCGCGAAAGCCAGGACGGATCCATCCGCATCCGCGACATCGTTCAGAACCTCCGGGGCCTCTCGCGCGCGGGATCGGGAAGTCCCGGCACCGCGCTCCGCAAAAAGCCCTGCGACGTGAACCTGCTGATCGAGAAAAGCCTGCTGCTGGCCCAGACCACCTTCAGCAAGAACATCGCCGTGGTCAAGGCCTACGGATCCATGCCCCTGGCGGACGTGGACGAAACCCAGATCCAGCAGGTGTTCCTGAACATCCTGGTGAATGCGGGCCAGGCCTTGGGCAAGGAGGGTGCCATCCGCATCCATACCCGCGCGGAGGGGGGCGAAGCCGTCATCTCCATCACCGACGACGGCCCCGGCATAGAACCCGAAAACCTCAAACACATTTTCGAACCGTTTTTCACCACCAAAGAGGTCGGCCAGGGCATAGGCCTGGGGCTGCACATCTGTTACCAGATCATACGGGCCCACCAGGGCGACATCGTGGCGCGGTCCAAGCCGGGCCAAGGGGCGGAATTCCTGGTGACTCTGCCCCTGATTACTCCCCTTGATGCCCTCGGCAAAACGAAAGAGAAGGCACCCGGATGATGCGTCCACCTGCGCTCCTTTTGAAAGCCTTGCTTCCCATGCTCAGCATCGTCCTGGCCGCATTGGCATTGTTGGGTTGCGGCGACGGCTCGGACGCCGCCGCCGAAGACCCGGTTCGCAAAGTCGTCATCCGCAACCACGATACCGTTCACATCGTGTACGCAATCCGCATCGTCGACTTCTCGGATACCGGGGGCCCGAGGCCATATGTGTATAAGGATACCGTACCCGTAAATGGAACGTCCGATACCCTTTCTTTCCTGGCGGAGACTTTGTACCAAATCAATTTTTTTTGGACGACCCAAAGGATTACTCCCGGACTTCCCTTTACGCCCACTCCGATTTCCCACGGTTTTCAAATCAATCGCCAATACCGCGGGGACCGGGGATCCCTCATGATTTTGGATTTCATGGACGGGGATGTGGAGGACTTCCCCGAAGCGTATTCACAGTCCGGGGCTCCAAAAACCCAGGAAAGCCGGCTATCGAAAGCATCCAAAATGCGGATTGGGCCGCGTGGGGTTAGCTGTTATCTTAACTGAAAATGAATACACCATGGCTTCGGCTGATCCGCGACCCTTGAGCGTCTAAACCCTTATGAACACCAAAAAACCAGTCATCCTCATCGTCGACGACGAACCCGCCATCGTTTCCAGCATCATCCGCTCCCTGGAGGACGACTATGAGTGCCTGGGCGCGCCTAACGCCGCCGAAGGCCGCAAGCTGTTCGCCTCCCACGCCATCACCTGCGTACTCAGCGATCAGCGCATGCCGGGCGAACCCGGATCGGAATTCCTCGCCTGGGTCAAGGAAAACCATCCCGACACCATGCGCATCCTCATCACCGGGTTCTCGGATTTCGAATCGGTGGTGGCCGCGGTCAACAAGGGGCAGATCTACCACTTCCTGCACAAGCCCTGGGAGCCCATCCAGCTCGAAGTGGTCATCCGCCAAGCCGTACAGGTACATCTGCTCACCGGCGAGAACCAACGCTTGCAGGCCGAACTCAAATCGCGCAACCAGATGCTGGAACGTGAGAACCTGGTGCTCAAGGCCGACACCATCCAATCGGTGGCCGCTTTCCGCGACCTTATCGGCCTCAGCGCGCCCATGCAGCGCCTCAAGGCCAAGCTACAGGCCCTGCTCCAGTCGCAAAGCACCGTGCTCGTCACCGGCGAGTCCGGCACCGGCAAGGAACTGGTGGCCCGCGCCTTGCACTTCGCCGGCGCGCGCAAGGACAAGGCCTTCGTGGCCCAGAACTGCGCGGCGCTGCCCGACTCCATCCTGGAAAGCGAACTGTTCGGCCACGTGAAAGGCGCGTTCACCCACGCCATCGAGACCCGCATCGGCATCATCGAAAGCGCGAACGGCGGCACCCTGTTCCTGGATGAAGTGGGCGACATGACCCTGACCATGCAGGCCAAGCTCCTGCGATTCCTGCAGGAGGGCGTGATCACCCAGGTGGGCGGCCGCGTGGAGAAACGCGTCGACGTGCGCGTCATCGCCGCCACTCACCGCGACCTGGAAGCGATGGTCAAGGATAAGACGTTCCGCGAAGACCTCTACTACCGCCTGGCCGTGGTCCCCCTGCGCACGCCCGCCCTCCGCGAGCGCCGCGACGACATTCCCGTGCTGGCCGAGCACTTCCTGCGCAAGAAGGCGGCTAAGCTGGGCAAGAAGACCCCGCGATTGGCGCCCGAGACCGTCGCGCGCCTCTCGGGCCACAATTTCCCCGGCAATGTGCGCGAGCTGGAGAACGCCCTGGAATACTCGCTCAACATGATCGGGGATAGGGACGTGGTGCTGCCCGAGGATCTCCCCGACCGCATGCAAGGGGCGCAAGCCGCCATCATCGATGGCGCGCCCAGAGTGGAAGCCGCCACGGCCGCTCTTCCCAAGGACCTGCTGCTCGACGAAGCCGTCATGTCCCTGGAAGTGGAATGGATCAACCGGGCCATGTCCGCTACGGGCGGAAACATCTCCCAGGCGGCTAAGACTTTGGGACTCAGCCGCCAGGGTCTTCACAACAAGCTGGCGAAGTACGGGATCCGGGGGGAGTAATCCCGGGCGCCCGAGATCGGCGCAGGCATATCCCTATTAGCGCCGTCCCCTTTTCTAAGGTGCGTGATCCTTCACCCAAGTCCAGGCAATCGCGTAGTAGAAATAATTCGTTCGGGCTCCGCTGGCGGGAATGCGGCTCGTATAGGGCGCGATGTCTATGTAATACGAACTTCCCGCCGTGAGTTCGCTCGCGCCGATGTCGACAACTTCCACGTTGTTGTCCCAACTACTCGATGAACGCGTAGACCCGTTGTACTGGACGACAAGGTCCAGATCGCTCAACGCGTTGGTGCTACCGCCGACCACGGGATTGCTGTCCCACGTAAGCACGACACGGAGATGCTTCCCGCTCGGTTTGGGATTCGGAACCGCATAGTTGAACCGTTTGTTGCTGGACAAATCGGACGCATACATGGATGTGGCCATCATCCCCTTTTCGACGGCGGAACCGCCCACACTGACCGTGGTATGGTTCTGCGCGAAGGAGACCGCTTCGGCGCCCGAAACCGTTCCCGCGCCGTCCCGCCCATCGGTACCGGAAGCCCAATACCCGCCATCCACGTTTTGGGCGGTCAGGATCATGGTGGCACGGACCTTTTCCGGCCAGGAGACCATGCGGCTGTCGGCGGAAATGATGTCCGCGGCGATGCCGTTGCCTACGGGAGCGCTCCAGCTGGTGCCGCAAGCGACGGTTCCTGAGCCGTCGAGGCAGGTGGTTGCGAAATCGGAGCCGCTGGAAGGGATGCCTGGAATAACGAGGTACGGCATTTCCCGGTCACCGGCGCAATTCGCTCCGCTTCCGGAAATGCAGCTACCGTAGATCGGTGGAGGATTCTTGGCCTGGGTACATGCCGCCATTTCATAAGTCGTCCCATTGGTATGCCTGACGTTTCCGACACTGATAGCATTGTAACATTGCCAATTCACTTCCTGGGCATAGCCCGCGTTTGCCGAACCGTTTACGAAGACGGGATATGGGTAGCGATATGCGAAATCGTCCATGACCAGGAACTCGGGGTATGTGCTGTGGTAGGGGGAATTACTTCCGCGAGAAACGCTTATGCTGACAGTCTGGATTCCATTATTTATGAGATAGTCGATGTCATTCGAACCATTGTAGGTCCCGCTGCGACGGTGATAGAACGAAGCCGAGGGCGCGGTCGCCACTAAACAGCGGAAAGCTCCATTGGAGTGCCGAATGACATCTCCCTCACCGGTTGGATCCGCATCATAAGCAGCCGGAGTGACACCAATACAACTAAGAAAATTTGCAGTCAAACCATTCTCGAACGTTGCAGCGCGGACGCCGGACCCCGCACCGGAAGGAACGCCTCCAGGATTGTAAGCCGAACCCCCCAGGGTCGAAAGATCGGGACTCATACTGGCTTCATTGTGGATGACCTCGACGGCGGCGATATCGGGATCGCGTTTTAGTCTTTCAAGTTCCAGCCTCGTCAAATCCCCTTCGGCAATTCCGTTCCCGCGGCCCTCCATGCCTGAAAGCCCATGACGCAGGTACAGCGAAGACAAGCTGGAAACAGGCGCAAGCTCAGCCACCGCGATGCTGCTGGCCCGTAATTCCTCCTCCGATGCAGCCCGGGTTTTGTCGGGGTACGAACAGGGAGGGTACTTCAAGTGCACTGCCACTTTAACCCGTGAAAGAAGGCCCATGGTCGTGACCTTTCCGATCAGCTCCTCGCTGAAAGGCCCCTGGGAGGCGCGCTCGGCAGCGGCTTCCTTTGCTTCCAAAACCGCAAGGCTCAACCCGCTGGCTAAGCCATCCTGCAATAATTGGGTTTCCATTCTGCCTGTGGCAGGATCGAGGATCTTTCTTGCCTTGAAAATTTTTCCCGGCAATGTTTTTGGGAACTCAAAGTAGTGCAACCCGTCCTGGACCTCTTGGCCCCAAACGAGAACCATTGAGAACGTCGCAAAACCGAATATTCGTTTGAATAATTTCATTGCGGACCTCTTTCAGTAAATTGCGGGTTTATGCGGTGCTTTTATGCGGTGCTTTGCGATTCTTTAAAGACGGTGGAGCGCTCCTCCACTAAGACCCGCAAAACATCAGTGGGAAAATTGTCCCATTGAATATCACGGATAAGCTATCGTTTTGAATTTTTATACTTAGAGGATCATCAATGCGTAATCGTGACAGGGCGGCGCATTTCCCAACGTTTGGATGTTCGACTCTTTTGAGAAAACGGCCATTAAGCGATAAGTGGAGGAAAAGGAAAACTCGTTTCGACTACGCACAAACTGTGCGTAGTCGAAACCGCTTTCTTCACCCGCTTAGCGTGGTGATTCTAAATACATGGATTTACAGGATGCGGAGAGAGTCGGGAAGCAAAACTCGATCATGAAGCGGACCCTTGGTCAGGTCCAATTCGCCCTCTGCTAATGAAGGGGACAAGGAAAAGACTGAGGTTGAATCCATACCGGAAATTACACGATCGAACAGGGGTAGCGAAAGTACGAAACCTTCGTAAATGTCTTTCGGCACTTTTGCGATGGAAAAATTTCCATGAACGATCTGGGCTTGAAAAGCGGTTCCGTAAATGAAGAGGTAATAATTCCCAAAAATATTTAAGTTGGCCGTATCCATCGTGCCCTGCAACGCCACCAATGGCGCCAACCGACCGTTTACGATGGCCTTCGCCTCCCCCGCCTTCACCTGCACATCCTGCGCGCGCAAACCAAACGAAGTGTCCGTCTTGCGCCAGGTAAACCCCTTAAGCACCGCTCCCCTGTCCAGTCCGGTCACCACCACATTGAAGAACCTATCGGAACCGTTCTTGGAGCCCTTGGGCCATAAGGAATCCGGCAGCGCGGCGAAGTCCGCGGCCCTCAAGGTGGCCTGGCTCGCCCCCGCCACGTCCACCTTCAGCAAGGGTTCGGGCGCATAACCTACCACCGGGATCTGCGTGGATGCATATACAGTGAGGCTTCCGGTGATAGGCGCGGTCCCGGCATCGTCCTTGAACGCAATCTCGATCTCGGTGGGATTGCCCGTGCCGACTGAAGTGCCGGCCACCTGGTCGTCGCAACGGCTCAAGGCCAATACCAAAGCAAGACAGCATAAAGCGGTCTTCCACGCGGAAGACATCCGAATCGATCCATCACCGGCTTTTTTCATGGGGACATTTTCGTATTCGGGTAAAGCTGCATGCTCAATGTGCAAATCCGATCGGTGTCACGTTCCCGATCGATAATCTCTTTCAACTCTTCCTGAAAGGATACAATACGTTCCTTGATGGCTTCAAATCCG
>JBDSIO010000268.1:0-15217 GCA_039917895.1 Fibrobacteria bacterium
CGGCCCGGGCGTCTTCGTAGAGCAAGCCGGCCTTGGCCACCGCGCGCTTGGCGTTGCGATAGTCGTCCGGAAGGGAGAACCCGTCGAACAGGTTCATCTTCACATTGATGCCATAGGTAGGGCCGAAGGCCTGGTTGGACTGCACCAGACCGGCTTGGGATTCGGTGAGGCTGTAATTGTAGCCCAGGGAAAGGCCTACCTGGGGCAGCAGATGGCCCATGTATTCGCGGTATCCTGCCGAAGCCAACTGTTGCGACAGCCTCGCTTCCCGCACCGCGGGGGATCCTTCCAAGGCTGCGGAACGCAGTCCTTCGAAGGGCGGCGGCGGCATCAGGGTGATGGAATCCTCCACCTCGTAAGCGTCGGCGGCGTCGCGGGAAAGCAATTGGTTGAGGTCGCGCCTGGCGTTTCCGAGGGCCACGGTCTGCTTGAGACGCGCGGAGAGATCCTCGTTAAGGTCCAGCTGGGCCTGCAGCAATTCCAGCTTGGAGACGGAACCGAAGCCGTATTTGCCTTTGGTGATCTTGACCCGTTCCTGGGATAGCGCCACGGCCGTATCCAATGCGGCCAATATGGTTCGCTGCCGCACCACGTCCACATAGAACAGGATCACGCTGGCCGCCAGGTTCTGTCGCGCCTGCTCGCGTCTCTCATCCGCCAGGGCCGCGGTGGCGGACAGGCGGCGATAGGCGGCCAGGGAAGCCAGGCCGTCGAACACGGTCCAGGTACCGGTAACCCCAGCGAGCTTGGCCGTGGATTCCGCCCCCTGCTTGACTTCCGGGGGGGTGTTGATGCGCTCCTGGCGCGTATCGTTGATGCTTTTGGTATAGGAGGCGGCGGCATCGACCTTGGGCAGGAAACCCGCTTCGCCCAGGGATACGGCGTCGGAGGCGGAACGTGCGTCGAGAACGACGGAGCGGTAGGCGCGGTTGGAGTCGAGGGCGGTTTTCAGGGCATCGGAGAGAGTAAGGGTATCCGCGGCCGAGGTAGGCGATTGGGTGGCCAAGAGAGAAGTCAAAGTGCAAAGTGCAAAGTTCAAAGTGCAAAATGGAAAACGAAGAAAATGCCGCATCGAAGTACCGGCTCCCCTCTTAAAATGTGCGCTTTGCACTTTGCACTTTGACTTTTGAGCTCTACTTACGGTGGCCTTCACTCCGCGACCTCCGGTGCAAGTTCCCCCCGCTTCGCCAGATAACTGTACATGGCGGGCACGACGTACAAGGTCAGCACCAGGGAGAACAAAAGCCCGCCCACCACCACGATACCCATGGGCATGCGGCTCTTGGACCCCGCCCCCAGGGCCAGGGCTACGGGCAAGGTGCCCAGTACGGTGGCCAGGCTGGTCATGACGATGGGGCGGAACCGGGATGCCGAGGCATCCAGCACCGCGGCCATGATGGTAAGGCCCTGGTGGCGGCGCTGGTTGGCGAATTCGACGATGAGGATGCCGTTCTTGGTGACCAGGCCGATGAGCATGATGATGCCTATTTCGCTGAATATGTTCAGGGTCTGGTTGAAATACCACAGGGCCAGGAGCGAACCGCATAGCGCCAAGGGAACCGTGAACATGACGATGAAGGGATCGCGGTAGCTTTCGAATTGGGCCGCGAGCACCAGGTAGACGAGGGCCAGCGCGAGCAATGCCGCGAACAGGAGGCCGCCGGAGGATTCCGCCTGATCGCGCGCGGGGCCGGCCAGTGCCGTAACGAAGCTCTTGTCGAGCACCTTCGCCGCGACCGCGTCCATGGCCTTGATCCCGTCATCCAGGGTCATGCCCGGGGCCAGGCCCGCCGAGATGGTGGCGGAAACGTAGCGGTTGTAGCGGAACAATTGGGGCGGATTGATCTGCTCCTTGTAGGAGACCAGGTTATCCAGATTGACCAGTTCCCCCTTGTTGTTCTTCACCTGGATGTTCTTAAGATCGTCAGGCTTGCTGCGGAACTCCCGGGCCATTTGGCCAATTACCTGATACTGGCGCCCGTCCTTGATGAAATAGTCGAAGCGCAGTCCGCTGAAGGCGAGTTGCAGGGCAGTGGCCACGTCGCGCACCGACACCCCCAGGTTGCGCATGCGTTCGCGATCGATATCCACGCGCAATTCCGGCTTGTTCAGCTTGAGATTCTCTTCGACGACCGTGAATACGGGATTGGCGCGCGCCTCCTCCACGAATTTCGGCAACACCTCCTTGAGCTTTTCGAAATTGGGGGCCTGCAGAATGTATTGCATGGGCAGGCCGAGCCGAGCCCCCACCTGGATGGTCTGATCCATCATCACGTTGGTCCGCGCCCCCGTGATCCCTTTGGCCTTGGCGAAGGCGGCATTGGCGATTTGCATCTGCGAACGTTTACGTTCGCCTGGATCCGTAAGGTACATGCGCACGAACCCGCTGTTTACTCCGCCCCCCGAGAAGCCCGGGGCCGTGACGGAAAGCAAGGTGGCGTTCTCGGGAACCTCGGTCATGACCATCTTGATCAACTTGTCCATGTAGCCGTCCATGTATTCGAAGGTTGCGCCTTCCTGTGCGGTCGCGTTGATCATGAACATGCTGCGGTCTTCCATGGGAGGCAGATCCTGCTTGATGTGGAAGAAAAACCAGACGCCCATCCCCACCGAAGCGCCTACCAGGATGAAAGCCAGCCAGCGCCGCCGCAGGAAGGATTCCAGCGTGGATTTGTAGCCGTTCTGCATTCCGCGGAAAAACGGTTCCGTCCATTCGTAGAAGCGGCTGTGCTTGCGGCCGGATTTGATGAAGCGCGAAGTCATCATCGGCGTAAGGGTGAGGGACACGAAGGCGGAGATGAACACCGACCCGGCGACCACCACTCCGAATTCTCGGAACAGGCGGCCGGTAAAGCCCTGGAGGAAAATGATGGGCAAGAATACCACGCCGAGCACCATGGTGGTGGCGACCACGGCGAAGAAGATCTCCGCGGCGCCCTTGCGACCCGACTCGACCGGATCCATGCCTTCCTCGATCTTGGCGTAGATGTTCTCCAACACCACAATAGCGTCGTCCACCACCAGTCCGATGGCCAGCACGATGCCCAACAGGGTGAGAACGTTGATGGTGAATCCCGCCAGGTACATCACGAAGAACACGCCGATCAGGGACACCGGAATCGCGAGAACCGGGATCAGCGTCGTGCGCCAATCGCGCAGGAACAGGAAAATGATGAGCAGCACCAGCCCGAAGGCGATGAATACCGTTTCTTCCACCTCGGTGATGGATTTCTGGATGAACTCGGTGCTGTCGAACCCGAGCTTAAGGATCACGTCCTTGGGAACGTCTTCCTTGACGCGCGCGAAGCGCTTGTGGAATTCCTTGGCGATGGCCAGATTGTTGGCGCCGGGCTGCGCGGTCAAGGCCAGGCCGACCATGGGGATGCCGTTCTTCTTCAGGATGGTCCGCTCGTTCTCGGCCCCTAGCTCGGCGAGGCCGATGTCACGGAACCTGACGTTTCCCGCAGCGTCGGAGCGGATGATGAGGTTGTTGAAATCGGCCGCGGTCTGCAAGCGGCCCATGGTGCGCACGCCCAGCTCCGTCTCCCGGCCCTCCAAACGTCCCGAGGGCAGATCCACGTTCTCGGCGGTAAGTGCGTTGCGTACGTCCACGGCGGTCAGCCCGTAGGCGGTGAGGCGCTTAGGATCAATACGCAATTGCATGGCGTATTTCTTTTCGCCCCAGATGCGCACTTCCGCCACGCCGGTGATGGTCTGGAAACGCTCCTTAAGGCGGGTCGCGATGGCCGTGATCTCCAGGATATCCCGGGTATCGCTTTGCACCGTGGCCATGATGATCGGGAACGAATTTGCGTCGGCCTTGGCCACCTGGGACGGATCCGCGTCCACGGGCAGGCTCCGGGCCACACGCGAAACGCGGTCGCGCACATCGTTGGCGGCCACGTCGAGATCGACCCCGAGATCGAATTCCACGGTGATATTGCTCTGCTGCTCGCGGCTCACGGAGGTAATCGTGCGGACGCCGGAGATGCCGTTGATCGATTCCTCGATGATCTCCGTGATTTGGGATTCCACGATATCGGCGCTGGCGCCCCGGTACGACGTGTTCACGCTGATGGTTGGCGGATCCACGGCCGGGAACTCGCGCACTCCCAGGAAGGAATACCCGATCAACCCGAAGACGATGATGAGGGCCGAGGCGACCGTGGCGAGCACGGGCCGGCGTATGCTGATGGATGAAAGGCTCATAAACCCAAATCAAAAGGAAAAATGAAAAATGAAAAACCGGGGATCGGATGATCGATGTCCATTCAATCCACTTTCGAAAGGGTGACGGGGGCGCCGGGACGGATTTGCACGACCCCGGAGGTGATCACGGTATCGCCGACGCTGAGTCCGCCGGTGATCTGGACCAGGGAGTCGGTGCGCAGGCCCGCTTGCACGGGACGGGGTTCGGCCTTGCCGCCCTTGAACAGGAAGACCTTGGCGCCGCGCGCGTCGGCGGAGAGGGCTTGCGAGGGCAGCATCAGGGCCGCGACCACGGTTTCGAAAGGTACATCGATGGTAGCGAAGGCCCCGGGGAGGATTTTACCGCCGGGATTGGGGCACATCGCACGCAGGCGCAGGGTGCGGCTCTCCGGATCGATGCGCGGATCAACCGCATAGACCTTGCCCTGGTGGCGGGTATCGGATCCTTGAAGGGTGAAGGCGACCGGTTGGCCCACCTTGATCCATCCCGCGTATTTGCCCGGCACGGTGAAATCCACCTTCACGGGATCGATTTCCTGCAGGGTCGTGATCAGGGTGGCCGAGCTGACGATTGCCCCGTCGCTGATCTGCTTGAGGCCCACCACGCCGCCGAAGGGGGCGCGCAATTCGGTCTTGTCCAGCTGCGCGCGCAGCAATTGCGACTCCGCCTTGGCCAGATCCAGTTCATTGAGCGCCTGATCGTAGTCCTTTTGGGATACCGCCTCGATTTTGAGCTGCATCTTCATGCGGTATTCGTTGTCCTCGGCCAGTTTACGGCGGGATTGCGCCTGTAAGGCCTTGGCCTGGAGTTCCGCATCGTCGATCTTCACCAGCAGATCGCCTTTTTTGACGCGACCGCCTTCCTTAAAGGTGATGCGCCGGATTTTGCCCTGGATCTCGCTGCGGATTTCCACTTCTTCATTGGCCAGCACGTTGCCGGAACTGGAGATGCTGTTGTCGAGCCTCTCGGCCTTGAGTACCCTGGCAGTTACGGGGACGGCGGGGCCTCCGGCGCCGGGTCCGCCGGGACCCTTACCCGGAGAGCCAGGAGAGCCAGGAGAAGCCGAAGGACCCGCTGCTCCCGGTCCGCCGCCCCCCCCAGGACCATTGGCGGCCGGAGCGCCCACGGAAGGTTTACCCTGGGCGGAAACCGGCGCGGCAGCTCCCGGAGGGCCGCCCGCGACTTCGGTCTTTTTAGGCTTCAACAACACCAATAGTCCCACCCCCACGATGGCGATTAGGATAATCGAAATACGACCGGACGACATGGCCAAGGGGAGGCTCCTTCTGGAAATCCGAGAAACAAGTTCCTTAAAATAACAAAGCGGGAAAGGGGGAGGAAATCTTCATGCCCTCTCCCCGTTCATCAATGGCCTGGGAAGACATTGATTGCAAGGGTTACTTATGGGTTCGTGTGGTTAGACAGGCGGAAAGCCTGTTAGGTTGCGAACTCGGATTTTTACCAGTTCGATCCTCCCAGACGGATCATTTGATTTTTTTATCGACCATCACGACCCACCAGGCCAATCCCGCGACCAGGAGCGCTAGGAAAATCCACATGGATATGGTCAACCACGAAGACGTCTGCATGAACATTGAATCCCCTTTTTCCGTGGGAGGCGGTCACGCCCCCATTCCGTTTGAAATAGGTTTAGTTTGCCGGGGCGGGGTAAAAGGTTCAACGTGATTCTTCGGGAGCGGGAGCGGGAGCGGCTGTATTGCTCCCTCGGGTATTTTTTCGGAGCCGATTTTCGGAGCCGGTTTTCGGAGCCGGTTTATGGATTCTTATCCCGTTGATCAGCTACCTTCTGAAAGTTTGCGGTTGGCCTTAAACTTCCTACCAGGCAACTCAAAGCCAAGATCATGCCAAAACCAATGAAAATGGTCACAGGGCCGTTAAGGAGTTCGCTTCGAACTTGATCTGAGAGCACATGCGAAAAAAAGCTCATGTACCCCATTCCGCAGGTAAATCCCCAAGCCGCCGCCAAAAAAGGCCGCCCTTTGATGGGATCTCGCTTTGTCAAAAGGCCGCCTATAAACAAGCCTATTCCAGCGATATAATCATCCAACCACCAAACGAAATTACCGCCGATTTGAATCCTGCGAACGGTTTCCAAGACAGGAAGAATTAACCCAGAATAGAGGGCGATATTCCCCTAGCGCGACTTCCGTTCCAGTTGTTTTCGACGCCAGAGATAGTAGATGGCCGGATACACCGCCAACTCCATCAGGACCGAAGTGAACACGCCGCCCACCATGGGGGCCGCGATCCGTTTCATGACATCCGATCCCGCTCCATGGCTCCAGAGAATGGGAACCAGACCGGCCAAAATCACGGCCGCGGTCATCACCTTGGGGCGCACGCGGCGCACGGCGCCGTGATCGATGGCCTCGCGCAACTCCCGCAGGCCGATGGCGGTCCCGCTCGCGCGCAGGTCGGCATAGGCGTGATCCAAATACAGCAGCATGATCACCCCCGTTTCCGCATCCAGACCGGCAAGCGCGATCATGCCGACCCATACCGCCAGACTCAGGTTATAACCGAGCAGATGCAGGATCCACACCGCCCCCACCAATGAGAACGGCACGGCCGCCAGCACGATGGCGGTGCGCGTTAACGAGCGCGTATTCAGGTAGATCAGGATCACGATGAGGAACAGGGTCAGAGGAATCACCACCATCAGCCGCTTGTTGGCCCGCTCCAGGTACTCGTACTCGCCGCTCCACGCCAGGCTGTATCCCGGCGGCAGGGCCACGGGCGCGACGGCGGAGCGGGCCCGTTTGATGTATCCGCCGATGTCCTGGCCGCGGATGTCCACGAACACCCAGGCGTTGGGACGCGCATTCTCGCTGCGGATAATCATCGGGCCCTTGCTGGGCGCTATGGCGGCCACCTGGCCCAGCGGGATCTGCCTCCCGCCCGGCGCCGAAACCAGGACGCGTTCCAGATCCTGCAGGTTGTCGCGAAGTTCGCGGCTGTAACGCAGGCTAACGGGATAACGCTCCAGCCCTTCCACCGTCGTGGTCACGGGCATTCCGCCGAGGGCGGTCTGGATAACGGTCTGCACGTCGTCGATGTTGAGCCCGTAGCGCGCGGCCTCTTTGCGGTCGATGGTCACGTCCAGGTAGTTCCCGCCCACGGCCCGTTCCGCGAAGGCGGACGAGGTGCCTGGCACGTTGCGCAGCACGTCCTCCAGCCGCCGGCCGATGGACTGGAGCGTATCCAGGTCGGGCCCGGAGATCTTGAGGCCCACGGGCGTTTTGATGCCGGTCGACAGCATGTCCAACCGGTTCTTGATCGGCATGGTCCAGGAATTGGTGAGCCCGGGTATCTTCAGGGCCGCATCCATCTCCTCTACCAGCTTCTCCACCGTCATGCCTTTGGGCCATTCCGATTCGGGCTTCAGCCGCACCGTGGTCTCGACCATGTCCAGGCCCGCGGGATCGGTCGCCGTCTCGGCGCGGCCGATTTTGCCGAACACCTGCTCCACCTCCGGGAACGATTTGAGGATGCGATCGGTGCGCTGCAGGATCTCCTTGGCTTTGGTCACCGATACGCCCGGCAGGGTGGTCGGCATATAGAGCAGATCGCCTTCGAACAGGGGAGGCATGAATTCCGAACCCAGATGGCGGAAGGGGATCCAGGTGACCGCCACCGTCGCCACGGCGATCACGATGACCGTTTTGGGGGCCCGCAGCACCGTGCGCACCAGGGGACGGTAAATCGCTATCAGGAACCGGTTGATGGGGTTGCGTTCCTCGGGTAGGATCTTGCCGCGGATGAACAGGCTCATGAGCACGGGGATGATGGTGATGGCCAGCAGGGCCGAAACCGCCATGGCGTAGGTCTTGGTGAAGGCCAGGGGGCGGAACAGGCGGCCTTCCTGCGCTTCCAGGGTGAAGACGGGCGCGAAGGATACCGTGATGACGAGCAGGGACCAGAACAGCGCTGGCCCCACCTCCCGGGCGGCCGCCAGGATGACGTCGGCGCGGCTACGTCGCTCGGATTCCGGCAGAGCGGCATCGCGTTCCAGATGCTTATGGGCGTTCTCGATGAGGATGATGGCCCCGTCCACCATGGCCCCCACGGCGATGGCGATGCCTCCCAGGGACATGATGTTGGCGCTGATGCCCTGCAGGCGCATGACCCCGAAGGCGATGAGCACGGCGGTGGGCAAGGTGAAAATCGCGACCAGGGCGCTCCTCACGCTCAACAGGAAGATCGCGCACACCGCCGCCACGATCAACATCTCTTCGATCAGCTTCCCGCGCAGATTGTCCACCGCCCGTCCGATCAGGGCGGACCGATCATAGGTCGGCACGATGCGCACGTCGGCGGGCAGCCCGGCCTTCAGCTGCTCCAATTTCCTCTTCACGCCCGCGATCACTTCGGGGGCGTTCCCGCCGGAGCGCATGATCACGACGCCGCCCACCACTTCGCCCTCGCCGTCCAGCTCGGCCACGCCGCGCCTCATTTCTGGTCCGATCGCGACGTCGGCCACGTCCCGCAGGGTCACGGCGGCTCCCGAAGCCCCGGCCCGGAGGGGAATCGATTTGATATCCTCGACTCCGGTCAGATATCCGATGCCGCGGACCATGAATTCGGCCTCGCCCATCTCCACCACCTGGCCTCCCACATTGCTGTTGCCCCTGCGGATGGCCGACTCCACTTCGTGCAGCGGAATGTTGTAAGCTTGCAACTTCGCCGGATCCACGTTGACCTGGTACTCCTTGACATAGCCGCCCACCGCGGCCACTTCGCTCACCCCTTCCACGCCGGCGAGTTCGAACTTGAGGTACCAGTCCTGGATGGAACGCAGCTCCTGCAGGGATCGGTGTTCGGAAACCAGGGCGTATTCATACACCCAACCCACGCCCGTGCCGTCGGGGCCCAAAGTGGGCGTCACCCCTTGCGGGAGGCGTTTCTGCGAATAGTTCAGGTATTCGAGCACGCGGCTGCGGGCCCAGTAGAGATCGGTGCCGTCCTCGAAAATGACGTAGACCAGGGAATAGCCGAAGAAGGAGTAGCCCCGCACCGCCTTCGATCCCGGCACGGAGATGAGGGACGATGTCAACGGGTAGGTGACCTGGTCCTCGACGATGCGCGGGGACTGGCCGGTGTATTCGGTGTAGACGATCACTTGGGCGTCGCTGAGGTCGGGCAACGCGTCCACGGGCGTATTGTATAAGGACCAAGCGCCCCATCCCAGGGCCAGCAAGGTGAATAGGATCACGATCACGGGATTGCGCAGGGACCACGCGATGATCCTTTCCAGCACGCCTCCCTCTCCGCGTTGTCCGTCCCGCATGCCGCCGCTCATTTTCCGGACCCCTGCGGCATCGGCCCCGTCGGCGCCGGACCACCGCTATCGTTCGGGCCAAGGTCCGCCGCCCCGCCGTCCCGTACCTGCAATTGTTCGATGGCGGCCTTGAGGTTGCTCTCGGAATCGATCAGGAACTGGGACGAAACCACCAGGTTTTCCCCTTCGCGCAAGCCCTCCAGCACTTCCACGTATCCGTCCGCGGCCGAACCGAGCCTGACCTCGCGGGGTTCGAAATACCCGTCGCCGACGGCCACAATCGCGATGTCGCGCCGCCCGGATCGGATCAGAGCCTGCTCCGGCACCGCCACGCCGGCCGCGCCCGCGGCGGCCCGCAAAGTGACGGTGGCGAACATCTCCGGCTTCAAATCCAGGGAGGCGGTATTGGCAACTTCGATGCGCACCTCGGCGGTGCGGGTTTCCGGATCCAGAACGGGCGATACGAAGGCTACCCGCCCCTGGAAGGTCCTGCCCGGCAGATAAGACAAGGCGATTTCCGCTGCCGCGCCAACCTTGACCCGCGCGAGATCGCCCTGATAGGCGTTCGCCACGACCCAGACCTTGCCGAGATCGGCGATGCGGAACAAAGGCGTCCCGGGCATGATATTCTGCCCTTCGATGACAAACTTCTCCAAGACCACGCCTGAGGCGGGAGCCGTCACCGGAATGGTACGGCCTACCGCTCCGCCCCGCTCCAGAGCGCGGATGCGCTCCTCGGGCACCCCCAGGTTCGCGAGCCTGCGCCGCGCGCTTTCCACCAGTTCCCGGGACCCTTCCGTAACCGCGTTCCCGGCCCCTCCGGCATACTGAAGGGCCTGACGGTACTCCTCCTGGGACGCCTCCAGATCCGGGCTGTACAACTCCAACAAGGATTCTCCTTTGCGGACCGACCGCCCCGTGGCGGAAACGCGGAGGATCTCTACCCAGCCGCCCACCCGGGCGTTGACCAAAACCTGGCGCGATTCGTCCACGGCGATCTTTCCGGAGGTGCGGATCGCGGATGTCAGGACGCGCTTTTCCACTTTCTGCGTACGCACTCCCATGTTTCGCAAAGTCACCGAGTCGATGCGGACGCGGCTTGCTCCGTTGCCCTCCATACCGCCCAACCGCTCGGAGTGCCCGTGATCCGCCACTCGCACCAAGATCATGCCGCAGATGGGACAATTGCCCGGCTTGTCCGTGATGTAATTCGGATGCATGGCGCAGGTATACATGATTTTCTCCACAGCAGGGCTCCGGCCTTTCGCCGCCGGTTTCCGCCTATCCTGCTCCGTGGTCGCTTTCATCCCTGCGGACGTCGACGAGGTGGCGACATGTCCCGATCCCAGCCACCAGATCGCCCCCGCTCCCACCATGCCTCCGGCCAATGCCGCGCCCAATGCAACGCCCAATACCATACCACTGACCTTACCCGTTTCAGTGCGCTTCACCTTCATGATTTGCCTCCCATCGCCCCGACCACCCCGGCCGCGGGAATCGAGTCCAGATCCATACCCACCGCCCGTTCCAGTTCCGCCCGGCCTTGCATCACCCGCGCCGCCGCCAAATGTTTCTCCAGGCGCGCCGACAACGCGGCCCGCCAGGCGTCCAACAACTCCGGAAAACCGCCCTTGCCCGTTTGGTAGGCTCCCAGCGAGGATTGCAGGGCCTGCTCCGCCTGGGGTACCAGGGCCGACACGGCCAATTCCCATTGCCGCCACGCCGTGGCCGCCCTGGCCAGCGCGGCGCGCACGTCCGCGTCCACCCGGGCGACGGCGGCCCGGCGCTCCCGCTGCGACCGATCTATGTTAATCCTGGCGATACGGTATCCCGCACGATACCTTGGGGCCGACCAAGGGGCCACCGGCACGTCCACGCCCACCATCAGGGACCAGCTATCCCCGGGATCCGCCGCGGCCCCATGCGCTCCCGCTGCCGCAGGATTCCCCATGCTTTTATAGGCTCCTTTGATCATGAAGTCCGGCAGGAAATCCCGGCGCGCGACCGCCAAATCCGCCTCGCGCATGGATCTCTCCGCGTCAAGCGCCTTCAGGGCGGGATGGCGGGATTCCGCCAACGGCTTCAGTTGCGCATAGGTCCATGGGACAGGCGCCGGAGCCAGGTCCGCCGTGGCGGAAAAACCGCCGTCAACGGGACGATCCAGCAGGACGTTCAGCGCCGCTTCCGCGGACAGGCGCGCCTCATCCAGGGAAAGCGATTCGTTCCGCAGCGCCGTGGCCTCGGCCTGCGCCCGCAGGATATCCGCCTGCGCGCCCAGGCCCACTTCGTATTGCCTGCGGGCCGTTTCCACCAGCCGCTTGGCGAGCTCCCGGTTTTCCGCATTACTCAAGATGCGTGCATCCGTGAGGCACAGATCGTACCAGGCCGACTTCACGTCCCGGACCAACTCCGCCTCAGAAGCGCGCGCACGCTCGTCCCCGGAACGCGCGCGCCAATGTTCGGACTCGGCCATGCCTCCGCGCTTCCCCGGAAAGGGGATGGCCTGCTGCAGGAAATAATCCGTCTCCCGCTGGTTGCGGATGGGATTGGGAAAGGAAGCCAAGGGTGTCTCGAAGAATTCGACGCCCACCTGGGGCGGATCCCAGGCCCGGTGATGGTTCACGCTCGCGCGGGCCGCATCGGCATCCAGGCGCGCGGCCTGCAGGGAGGGATTCCTTTCCAGGGCCTCGCGGACCAGGGCTTTGAGCCTGGCTTTTTCCTGAACCGCCGGTGCGGGCACGGAATCCGTGGGCGGTACTGTAAGCGAGGCGGCCGCGGGAGGCATGGCTTGCGTTGCAGGCAAAGCTGATTCCGTTGGAGGTAAAGCTGCTTCCGTTGCAGGCAGCGCCTTTTTAACGGCGGGTAACTCTGCGGCACTGGCTGCCAGAGAAGTTGCAATAATCACCAGCGCGCTTAATGCGACGTTTGCGACCCTTGCGACCTTTCCGACCCTTCCGACCCTCGCGACCCTCGCGACCCGGAACCGGCGGTCTATCGCATTTTGTCCGGACGCGGCAATGTTCCAGGCGGCCAGGGTCGGCAAAAATTCCTGCTTTTGATTCGCATGCATGAAAAACCTCGCTCAATCTCGTTCGGAACCTGAAAACCGGAAAACGGGGGAGGCGCGATCCAATCGCGGGGCGAGGAGTATCTCCTGGGTTACCCTGCCGGAGAGGCGGGGAATCAACCGCGGGGAAATCCCGGCATGGCCCAGGCAACGGCATGGGATGTCATCCCGCCGCGGCGCGCCCATGCGCGGGTTCAGATCAACAGCGGAAGAGCGGAACGGGAAGCTGGAGGATCCGGGTCGAGGAAAGCGGAGGCTGCGAAGGCTTCCGAACGGGGTGGGAAAAGGGTTTCCAGGAGGCGTGGGAAAGTCGGCGTTGCGAGATGGGATGAGGAGCCGTCATGCATCGAAACGAGTTCCGCCGCATTGAGATCCGCATCCTGGAGGCAGCAGGTGCGCTCCATGGAACCGGCGAAGACGCGCGAACCGGAAGCATCGGCTATTCCGAAACCGTCCTCAGCGGAAGGTTTCGGACAGCAAGAATGCCCGTTATCATTGGCGGAAACGGTGGAAACGGCGGCGGCGGTACCCGAAGTGGAGTGCGGCTTTGGGGTTGCGTGGAACCATGCCCCGATTTTGCAACATCCCGCGGCCTGGGCCTGGAGGAAAACCGCCAGAACCAGCGCGCTGAGGAACTGGAACCAAGGCCGATTGCGATAACAAAGCATAATGTCAATAATATACCACCCGCCTCGGGGAATCCCAACATTCCGTGCAACCATATTGGCATTTTTTGGTCCGAATCTCAGCGGGGCCGGAAACCTTTCAACCTGAGGCTGTTCCCCATCACAAATACGCTCGACAAACCCATCGCCGCCCCCGCCAGCACGGGGCTCAAACCCCATCCCACCCAAGGCCGCAAGACCCCGGCCGCGACGGGGATCAAAAGCGCATTGTAACCGAAGGCCCAGAAAAGGTTGAGCCTGATGGTCCGCATCACCGCCCGCGCCAAGGCCAGGCTGCGCGGCACCCCGCGCAAATCCCCGGTCATGATCACCACGTCCCCGGCGGCAACGGCCACGTCCGACCCGCCCGCCATCGCCAGCCCCACGTCCGCCGAGGCCAAGGCGGGAGCATCGTTTATCCCGTCCCCTACGAACGCGAGTTTCCCCGTCCTTTTTCCCGTACTTTTTCCCGTACTTTTGCGCGCTTGTCGCGACGCCAGTGCTGCGCCCGCCAACCCGCTTTCCCGCCATTCGCGCAAAGACTCCGCTTTGCCGCCGGGCAGCAGTTCCGCCCGCACCGCCTGGATACCCAGGGCCGCGCCCACGGCCCGGGCCGGCGCTTCGCGATCCCCGGTCAGCATCATCACTTCCACGCCCATGGCGCGCAATGCCTCCATCGCTTCCCGCGCTTCCGGACGCACGGGATCGGTCACCGCGGCCAAAGCCACGCAATGTCCATCCACAGCGATGAAGATCAACCCGGCGCCTTCGGCTTCCAGTCGGGCGATGTCGGCGCCGAACAGCATCCGCGCGGAGGCGCCGGCGCTTTTCCTCTCCAGAATGTTAACCTTGTCCGGGACCTTCACTGGTTCCGAAACCGGGTCTTTCCCCGAATCCTTATCCGAGTCGATCAACGCGTCCAACGACCGCGCGGATCCCACCACCACGCGGTGTCCTGCGATGGTTCCTTCCACGCCCAGTCCCATGCGTTCCTTGAAGGCGGAGGGCACCGCGGGGGCGATGCCCCGCCCCGCCGCGTACGCCACCAGCGCCTTCGCCAGGGGATGCGCGCTGCGAGCTTCCAGGCCGGCGGCTAACGCCAATACTTTGTCGGCCTCCATGGCTTGGGGAAGCGCCTGGCCCTCGGAAACATCCATGCTTTTGGGATACGCGGCACCCCTAAAGGCTTCCATGTCCGCGGAAGCCGGAGCCACCTTGAACCACGTCACCTGCGGGCTACCCAGGGTCAACGTTCCGGTCTTGTCGAACGCGAATCGGTCCGCCTCCGCCAGTGCCTGCAAGGCCGCGCCTTCCCGGACGATCAACCCCAGCTCCGCAGCCCGGCCCGTGCCCGCCAGGATGGCGGTGGGAGTGGCCAGTCCCATGGCGCATGGGCACGCGATGACGAGCACGGCCACCGCATGCAGCAGGGCAGCGGGAAAAGCGGGGGCGGGCCCCAGCCAAAGCCAGGCGGTGAAGGTGATCGCCGCGATGGCGAGGATGACGGGAACGAATACGGCCACCACGCGATCGGCCAGATCCTGGATGGGCGGACGCGAAAACTGCGCTTCCTCGACCATGCGGATGATACCGGCCAATGCCGTGTCGGCCCCCACCTTCTCGGCGCGGAACACGAAATGCCCGTCCCCGTTGAGGGTGCCTCCGGTGACGCGGGTCCCCGGGCGTTTCAGCTTGGGCGCGGCCTCGCCCGTGAGCATGCTTTCATCCACCCGGCTCTCGCCCGAGATTACCGCTCCGTCGACGGGAATCCGATCGCCTGGACGCACGGCCAGTTCGTCGCCGGGAATCACCGCGGCGATTTCCACTTCGATTTCCTGGCCACGCCGCAGCAGGCGCGCACGCGCGGGCTTGAGGCCCAGCAGGCGGCCGATGGCTTGCGCCCCGCGGCTGCGGGCCCGGGCCTCCAGGTATTTTCCCAACAACACCAGCGCCACCACCACCGCGGCCGCCTCGAA
>JBDSIO010000269.1:0-51363 GCA_039917895.1 Fibrobacteria bacterium
GGCCGTGAGAAAGCTTCCAGGGCCTCGACATACTCGTTGAGATTGGCCAGTATCACAGCCGATACGGGAAGCACCATGCCCGGCGGGGTGAATCCGGTCTTCGCCAGCATTTCATGAATCAGAAAACGATGGATGCGGCCGTTGCCATCCATGAAGGGATGGATGAATACCAAGCCGAAGGCGACGGCGGCGGCATGGACAACGGGATCCATTCCCTTGCCTTGGGAGGATTTCGAATTCCGACTCCACGATGTTCCGGCCAGCTTCAGGAGGCCCGCCATCAAGGACGGAACATCCTCCGGTCGAGGGGGCACAAAATCCATATGCCTGCGGTATCCAAGGTCCCTCCCCAGCCAATTCTGCCGGGTGCGCCATGCGGATTCATGGAAACGCGGATCCACCACGGCATTTTGGAGCTCGATCAATCGTGGTTCGCTCAGCGGGTGGCGGATATCCGCCTGCCGCAATAAGTCGGCAAATCTCTGCGCCCGGTCCGTGGACGGTTTTTCCCGCTCAACTTCAAATGAGCTTTGGGTTTCCTTCAAGAAGAGAAAAGCCGAGGCTCTCCGCAGCAAATCGGGATCATAGCGATTGAGCGTCTCTTGGATTTTCCGGCTGAAATCCGCGGCTATCATCTTTTCCAGAAATCGAGTGCGCCGCACCATGGGACAGAAATCCGGGTTTCCAGGCAGGTTGTCCATTACCCGGAATTTTTCGTTTCGGGGACCGTCCTCCAATCCGAATTGCAAGTCGGTATCAAGGGCAGCCACATATCGGGACTTGGCCGGTACCTTTACCTCCAACCGCCTCTGCGTCAACCACTCGTACAGAAAACCAGCCCGTCGGGCATACTTGGATTCCGGTTTTTCCGCCAACCAGGACCTTAGGTCCTCGGCACCAGTCTGTTGAAACAGCAGGGATAAGACTTCCAGGTTGACACCTTCATATCGCAATGCGAATTGAAGGTGTCCGGACAAAGTATCCTCCGGAAAATAGGCCGGTTCAAAGACCAAAATTTCCCGACTGCCCTGGTTCTGAACTTCGCGGCCCTTGACCGCGGACTCAGTGCGGGATGAGACTATCAGGGGCCGGGCCGGTAGTCCATAGTGTTCAATTAGATGTTGATAGCCAATTGGACCTAACCACATTGTTTTCCTCTATTTAGCCGCAAAATGAGATATTTAACCGGATAATCTTAATTTATCATAAATTCAGCCGCAAAGAAGAGATAATTCTCTCGGTCATACCCCATATGCGGTCATTTATAGGAAGATGCGGCGGTTTTCGGGTGCCCGGCGATGAACGCGCAGAGGTATATAGCTTCCACCGGGGCCAGGATTCTGAATACTTGGGCGTTTTAGAGCCAAGGCCTCGAAGCGATTATCCGCCCAGGCGTTCAAAATGGTGGCGGGATTTCCCCGCCACATCGCTCCGGAAACGATCACATTGGTATCAAGGACGACGTGCACGACGCCGAACTTTCTGAATGGCTTCCTCCACTTCGTTTTTCTTCAAGCCCGCTTCTTCGGCGTAGCGGTGGCCGTCCTGGATCAGCTTCTTGAAGGACGAAGCGCTCGGCGGCATGATGGGTTTCATGAGCAGGTTGACCCCGTTGCCGTACCACACCATTGATGCCGGGAACGGATCGGGAGCTTTACGGGTAATTTTCGGGAAAGAGGGTGCGCTCCACGCTTTCGATGAGAACGTGTAGGGCTAGCATGTGGATTTCCTGGATGCGCTCGGTGGTTTCCGAATCCACGATCAGTTCATGCGTTCCCGACCCCTTGAGTCGACCGCCGGTCTTTCCTAAGAGCAGGAGGGTCCCCATTCCCAGTCCCTTGGCGGTCTCGACGGCCCGGATCACGTTGGCGGAGTTGCCGCTGGTGCTGATCGCGAGCAGCAGATCGCCTGGCTTGCCGAAGGCTTCGACCCCGCGGGCGAAGACTTCGTCGTAGCCGTAGTCGTTGGCGACGCAGGTCATGTGGGCGGCGTCGGTGAGGGGAATGACGGGCAGGGCGCGGCGGTGTTTGCGGAAGCGGCCGGTGAACTCTTCGGCGAAATGGATGGCATCGCAGGCGGAGCCGCCGTTGCCGCAGGCGAGGACTTTGTTGCCGGATTGGAAGCAATGGGTGAGTGCGGAGGACATGGCGGAGAGGGCATCGAGATTCGCCTCGGCGGCGAGGAAGATGTCGAGAGCGTCGCGGGCTTCGGTGAGGGAGCGATGCAGGGAGGCCTGGATGTCGGGGCCGGATGGGATCCAGCTGGTGGGGGTAGGAGTAGAAGCGGATTTGCGCCCGGTCGCGGAAAGTTCGGTAGGGCCGGTGGTTGGCTGATGCGCCGAGGGATTCAGGGCTGCAGGGTCGGGAATCGGTTGAGATGAACGTGGTTTGGGCATACGATCCATTATGTCTTACGAGAAAGGAGGTACGCCATGGGCAAAGAGTTGGACGCGAGACCGCGATTTCCTGGAACCGCCTCTAGAAACCCAAAAGCCGAATTGATACAATTGATCCTTCTCCCCCACTTGGACCCCGGTATGGCCAAACGCCTGATCTTCATCCTCGCACTCCACTCGTTCTGCTCCGGCCAGGCCGTCCTCAATTACAATCTGCCATTGGATCGACCCTATACTTTGCGGAACACCACGCCACATCCATTGGAGTGGGAATTCGCACGGCAGATCCGATCCGCCAGCCCGCTTTCCTTCATCTTCCCCCGGCCCTGCGTTTCGGCTTTGGATTCGGGCAAGGTGTGCGGCGACCTCCACGGATTCCGGTTTCTCGACACCTCGCGCGCCATGTCGGTTTCGCCCATCGGGGGTTATGAATACCGGTATAGCGAAGAGCATGTGAACGCATTCGATGGTGGTTTGCTCGCGACGGGCGCCAGCGGACCCGTTTCCTTCTACCTCGATGCCCGCATGTTCACGGAAACGCATGAACGGTTCGACCATCCCAGTTTCGACCGGGAATTCGTGGAACGCCAGGATGAAAAGGCTTCCGGCACCGTCGCATACACCTCCTATTCGCGGTTCCGCAGCAATCTCAGCTACGACATGTCCTGGGGCAGATTAACAGTGGCACACGACGCCGCCCATTGGGGTCCGGGTCTGTTCTCTAATCTGGCGTTCAACGCGAATGCGATCCCGTTCAAACATTTGACCTTCACCACGCATCTGGGGCCGGTATCGGTCCAGTCCTTGTATGGCCAGCTCGCATTGGACACCAATTGGGAAACCGACGCCACCGGCGACACCCGGTCCATTTATGCCCACCGGTATGAATGGCGCACTACGGGGAATCTGGTGCTGGGCATTAGCGAACAGCTTGTGATCCATAAGCGGGAAGCGCCTTTCGCGTTCGTACCCATCGTGCCCTTGTATATCGCCAAGGCGGTGGAAAACGAGCACCTCAACAATGGGAACATCGCCGGCGACGCGGCTTACCGGATACCCGGAGTCGGATTGTTGTATAGCGAATTCCTGATCGACGACTTGCAATCCCCGACGGCCCTGTTCAACGACTACTGGGGCAATAAATGGGGGTGGATGCTGGGCGGACACTGGGTCGGGGAATGGGCCGGCCGGGTTGTCGGCTGCGTCGGGGAATATTCCCGGGTCGAACCGTGGGTCTATACCCACAAGGAACCACGCACCGCGCAGACGGCCCATTTTAACCATCCCCTGGGTAATCCGCTGGGTCCTAACTCCCAGGCCGTGATCCTAAAAGGTTACCTGCGTGATGGGAACTCCTGGTATTTATCATCGAGGATCGACCTGACCTGGAAGGGTACCGACCCCGGCTCTTCTATCGGAGATATCCAGCGGGAAGAGGCAAAGAAGACGTTCCTCGCCGGAGTGGAAGCTCCGGATTGGATGGTCAGGCCTTATGTATGGTACAGGTGGAACCAGGTCGCCGCGATCGCTGAGGTGGGAATCGGCACCCGGATCGAAACCCGCCTCGGAGTCCAGCTCCAATATTGAATTCAACTTCCGGGGTTTCGAATCGGCTCCCCTGGGAGACCTGAATTTCCTATTTTTAGGCCCAAATTGTTCAAGTGAAGCTTGAACAGCTAAATTAAGCCATGGTAAACTTTTAGGGGTATCCGGGTTTCTTGGGTAGATCGGCTTTTTTGGGCCCTCTCTCCATTCCACGAAGCCATCCGTCCTGGATGGGATTCAGAAGCTTGCATTTCCCTAGCCAGCCATCAAAAGGATCCATGAAAAGCACCGCAACGCTAACGACTGCCGGACTTTTGTCGCTCATTGTTGCGGGAATGGTGCTTACTTCGCCTACTTCTCCCATGGCCCAGAGCAGCGACGAGATGGACTTGATCTACGAGGCCATCCGCAGCGGAAAACTCAAAGTCACCGATGAGTTGATCAATTCCCAGAGAATGCTACGTCCCGAGCTCAAAAATCTAACGAATGAAG
This sequence comes from Fibrobacteria bacterium, assembly GCA_039917895.1. Classification (GTDB taxonomy): domain Bacteria; phylum Fibrobacterota; class Fibrobacteria; order UBA11236; family UBA11236; genus Chersky-265. Next base: position 4,433 of record JBDSIO010000269.1, read on the forward strand.
AGATCAAAGATAAGCTGGAAGCCAAAACGGCCGCGAGCGACTCGACGGATGAAGCCGATTCTACGGAGAGTTTGAATCGGGAACCGGTTAAGGCCAAACCCCCGATGGCCAAATCGTGGGAAGGTAAGCAATCGGCGGACAACCAGACCGGGGACTCGAAAAACATGAGCAGGTTCCCGCCTGATCTGGCGCGTTTCGGCTACGACTTCTTCAACAACAACCAGGGCTCGAAGTCGACCAGCACCATGCCCGCCCTTCCCGAATACGTCCTCTCCCCGGGGGATGAAATCACCGTCTACACCTGGGGACGCGAGAACCAGAGTAAAACCATCCCCCTCGACAACGACGGAATGTTCCACTATCCGCCGCTGCAGCCGATGCGCCTGGCGGGAATGAAATTCAGCGAAGCTTCGAGCCGCATCACCGCCGAGATCGAAAAAATCAATGGACTCAAAGCATCGGTCGGAATGGGCAAACTCAAGAGCATCAGAGTCATGGTATTGGGAGAGGTGGCGTCTCCTGGTTCCTTCGTGATACCGGCCGGTGCCACGGTGACTTCCGCCCTTTTCCAAGGCGGCGGCATAACCGGCATCGGCAGCCTGCGTGGCATCCAGCTCCGCAGGGGCGGAAAGACCGCCCTCACCCTTGATCTCTACGAAATGCTCCTGCGGGGAAACAGCAAGGGTGACGCGCAACTCGTGACCGGCGACGCCGTCTTCGTCCCCGTTGCGCCCATCCAGGTGGGGGTGACCGGAATGGTGAAGCGGCCGGCGGTTTACGAAGTCAAGCCCGGTACCAAGGTGCTTGAAGCCCTGGAACTGGCCGGCGGATTAAGCTCCAACGCCTTCAAGGGCCGGGTCCGGCTCGATCGGGTCGAAGGGCACAGCCGCAAGGTCGTGCTCGACATCAGCATGGAAAAGGTCGGGGGCGCATCCAATCCCCCCATCATCGACGGCGACGTGCTTTTCGTCGACCAGGTGCTCGACAAGGAATTCGACGTGGTCTACCTCAAGGGCAATGTCAACCGGCCGGGCCGGTTCGAGTTCAAAAAAGGCATGACGGTCAAGGACCTCATACCAACCCAGCGCGATTTGAAATCCGAGACCTTTTTCAAGTACGGCCACATCAAGCGCAGCGCGGAGCGCGATGAACGCGCGCTGTTGATCCCCTTCTCGCTGGAAGACGTCCTGGACAAAGGCGTGCCGGTCGCCCTCCAGCCACGCGATACCGTAATCGTCTACAGCCGCTTCGACATGATGGATCAGCCCATGGTCAAGGCTTCGGGAATGGTGCGGAAACCCGGGCCCATTCCATTCGTGGATCAGATGCGCGTCTCGGATCTCATCATCGCTTGCGGCGGCCTTACCGAAGAAGCCTATCTGCAAGAGGCCCAACTCCTGCGTCTGCTAAGCGTAGAGGAAAGCGACTCCCTCCATTACACCTTGCTCAAGGTCAACCTGTCCGGCATCGTCGACAATCCCGGCGACGAAAACAACCTGGAGCTGAGATCCTTCGACTCCCTCATCGTATTCCCTCGCAGCAACTTCATCCTGCCGAAGCGGGTCAACATATACGGCGCGGTGAAGAAAAGCGGCAACTTCGAGTTGTCCAAGAACATGGGAATCCGCGAGCTCATCAGCCAGGCCGATGGGCTCACGCGCAACAGCTATACCATGAACGTCGAGGTGGTGCGGCGCAGGATTGTCGGCGACAGCATTTCGGAAAGGGAAATCCACCAAGTTTCCCTCCGAGACATCATGGAAGGGAAATCCAATTTCATTCTGAACGACGGGGACGGCGTGTACGTTCGAGAGGTCATCAACAGCCGCGAACGCAGTTCGGTCAGCCTCAAAGGCGAGTTCGGATTTCCGGGAAGCTACGAGTTCGCCACCGGCGAGCGGCTTTCCAGCGCCATCCAACGGGCCGGGGGATTCACGTCCCATGCTTACCTGCGGGGGGCGGTCTTCATCCGGAAAAGCGTCAAGGAACAGCAAATCAAACACGTGGAGGAGATCGCCCGCATGCTTGAGAACCAGATGCAGCTGCTGATGCAGCGCACCAATGACGAAAAGGAGCGGGCAAGCGCGCAGGCAGCCATCCTGCAGCGGCGCGGAATCATCGAAGACATCAAGAAAGCTCCCTATCTCGGTCGCGTCGTCATAAAACTCGACAAGAGCATGAAGTTCGCCGGCACGGATTGGGACATCACCTTGGAGCACGGGGACAGCCTGTGGATCGGGCCCAATCCCACCACCGTATCCATCATGGGCGAGGTCTTCTCGCCGACCAATGTCATCTTCACCAGGGACGCGAATACCGTGGGCGAATGCCTGGGAGCCGCGGGCGGCGTGACCGAATACGGCGACCAGAGCAGCGTCTACTACCTGCTCCCGGACGGAACCGTGAAAACGCCCCGCAATACCGCATTCTTCACCCGTAGGAACGTCGAAGCGGGCGGCTCCATCATCGTTCCGCCCAAGGGGCCCAAGAAGGACTATCTCGACGCCTTGTCCAAGATCACACAAATCATCTACCAGATTGCCATCAGCGTCGGCGTGGCCAAAACGGTATTTTAGCGATGGCGCGGAACGGCACCGGGTCGTGATAGGTCTAATCGACTACGGCCTGGGAAACATCAGGGCGTTCTTGAACGTTTACAAGCGCCTGAATATGCCATGTCTCATCGCCTCGAAACCCAAAGACCTGAAGCAGGCGACGCGGTTGGTGCTTCCCGGGGTCGGCGCATTCGACGAAGCCATGGATTTGCTGGCGAAATCGGGAATGAGGGAACCCCTAGAAGAGATGGTGCTGGGCCGCAAGTTGCCTTTGCTCGGGGTTTGCGTCGGAATGCAAATGCTGGCAAAATCCAGCGAAGAAGGCCACTCCGCCGGTCTCGGTTGGATCGACGGCCGGGTCCGGAAGTTCGACGAAACCAAGTTGGTGCAAAAACCGAGGCTCCCGCATATGGGTTGGAACCAAATCGTCGCCAAGGGTTCCAACCCCTTGTTGCGCGAGTTGGAGAACGAATCCCGATTCTATTTCCTCCATTCCTACTACTTCCATTGCGAAGCGGAATCCGAAGTGATTGCCGAGACCGAATACGGAGCGCCCTTTTCCTCGGCGGTGGCGGCGGGCAACATCTTCGGCGTCCAATTCCATCCTGAAAAAAGCCATGGCAATGGTGTGAAGTTGTTGAAGAACTTCGGACAACTTTGAAAATCGCCGTTTCCGCATTCCCATCCGGCGCGATGATCCACGCCGAAGGACGACGCCCGAGGCCCTGATGTGCGGCTTGATCGGAATCGCGTCCCGAAAGGGTTCGGCGGGACGCGATTGGCTTCCCCGGGGAAGGGACGCCATGCGACACCGCGGGCCGGACGGCGATGGGGAGTGGTGGTCTCCGGATGGTCGGGTGGGGCTGGCCCATCGCCGGCTTTCCATCCTCGATCTAACCGTGGACGGCCGACAACCGATGTGCGATGCCGATGGCGGCCTGTGCATATCCTTCAACGGCGAAATCTACAATTACCGGGAACTGAAAGATGAACTCTCCGCGAAGGGCGCCCGCTTCCGGTCGCATTCGGACACCGAAGTCATTCTGGCAGCCTATCGTGAATGGGGAACAGGCGCCGTCACCCGGTTGAACGGCATGTTCGCATTCGCACTGTACGACATGCGCGAAGAGTCGCTATTCCTTGCGCGCGATCGCGCGGGAGAGAAACCCTTGTTCTATTCGCTGGATGGGGACGCCATCCGGTTCGCCTCGGAACTGAAAGGCCTGCTGGCCGACCCCGCCCAGACCCGTCGCATCGATCCTGAATCGCTGGATTGCTATCTAGCGGGCGGATACGTCCCCGGATCCCGCTGCATCTTGCACGGGATACGGAAGCTGCCGCCCGCCCATGCTCTCCTGTTCGACCTGAAGAACGGGCAAGACCGGGTATGGCGTTACTGGGGATTGCCGGTCCCCGACATCACCGTGGTTGCGGCAGGCGCAGGATCTGGGGGCGGGGAAGCACGCAGTGAAGCAGATTTGTTGGACGAGCTGGAACGACTCTTGGAGGACTCCGTTTGTCGGCAGCTCGTAGCCGACGTTCCCGTCGGCGTTCTTTTGAGCGGCGGCGTGGACTCCAGTTTGGTTACGGCCATGGCGGCCCGCGCGATTCCGCGCGTGAGGACTTTTACCATCCGGTTTCCCGGCCAGGCGAAGTTCGACGAAACCAAGCACGCCCGACTCATCGCCAGCTACTTCGGCACCGACCACAACGAACTCGAGGCCGATGGCGCCACGGTGGATTTGCTGCCTATCCTCGCCAGGCAATTCGACGAGCCCATCATCGACTCTTCTATGTTGCCCACCTATCTCGTCTCGAACATGATTCGCAAGCATTGCACCGTCGCCCTGGGCGGCGACGGTGGCGACGAGCTGTTCGGAGGCTATTCGCACTATAATCGCTTGCTGTGGCTGCAAGCCCGTTTCGGCAAGGTCCCTTCGGTCGTCCGAGCGGCGGTCGCCGCGGGAGCGGGGTTGTTGCCGATCGGATTCCAGGGCCGCAATTGGCTGCAGGCGCTGGGGATGGACCTGGACTCGGGCGTCCCCTTGATAGCGGGCTATTTCGATCGCCGGACCCGCTCGCGTCTTTTGGGAGCGCATGCCGGCACAATTGGGGCCGCTGAGCGCATCCTCGATTCCCGCAGCCCGGCCGCGGGCGATCTCCTGCAAAGAGCCATGCGGATGGATTTCGAGAATTACCTGCCCGAGGACATCCTGGTCAAGGTGGATCGTGCGAGTATGCTGAACTCCCTGGAGATCCGCGCGCCGCTGCTGGACTACCGCCTGATCGAATTCGCCTTCGCAAAGGTTCCCTCGCGGTTGAAGGCCACCGCAACGTCGCGCAAAGTGCTCCTCAAGCGCCTCACCGAACGGGTGCTGCCGCCCGAATTCGACCGAAAGCGGAAACAGGGGTTTTCCATTCCTTTGAACGCCTGGTTGCGATCGGGCCCTTGGCTGGAGTATTTTAAGCAGGTGCTTTTCGACGGGAGCCAGACCCTATTCGACAAACGCCTGATCCAAGGGCTGTTCGACGGTTTGGCGAATGGGCGATTCAACGGAGAACGCCTGTTCGGCTTGCTGATGTTCGAACTGTGGCGACGCGAATACAAGGTGGAGATGTAATGCGCCCAAACGCCAAGCCCAAAATATTGATTAATGCCACCACGCTGGTGATGGGCGGCGGCGTACAGATCGGCATTTCCTTTGTCCAGCATACCGCGTCACCGCCCAACGACGAACTCGATCTGCTGTTCGCCCTCTCGCGCCAGATATACGACGCCCTTTCCCGGGAAATCCGGGAAGATAAGCGCGTCCGGGTGATCGACGCTTCCCCGGCGCGATTCATCACCGGAAGGTATTCGCGCAGGCGGCTCAGGGAGATGGAATCCGAATTCCAGCCCGACATCGTGTACACCCTGGGACTGCCCTCGTACGTAAACTTCAGGTCACCGGAAGTGGGGCGATACACCAATCATTGGGGCATCCTGCCGAGCGCCATCGCCTGGTCCTCCATTCCGCTTCCGGAGCGGATCCCGCATTGGTTGCGCACCCGATACCGGCTGTTCTGGGTGAGCCGGGCCGCTTACTTCGAAACTCAGACCGACGCCGCCAAGATCGGCATCATGAAGAAATTGAAGGTACCGCAGGAACGGGTCATCGTGATACCCAACGTGCCCAATCCGGTATTCATAATCGCTGGTGCCGACGGAAACCGGCGGCCCAAGGAATCCGCAGCTGTGGAGATTTTCTGCCTGGCCGCCGCCTATCGGCACAAGAACCTGGCCATCATCCCGAGAGTCGCCAGGATCCTCCGGGATATGCGGCCGGAGACCGCTTTCCGCTTCACCCTGACGATACCGCAAGAAGGCCGCATGTTCCTGGAGATTGTCGAGGACAGCCGCCGCCTGGGCGTCCTGGACATGATCGCGAATTCCGGACCGCTGCGCATGCCTGAATGCGTCGAGCGGTACCGGGCTTCGGACATCCTGTTCATGCCGACCCTGCTGGAGACCTTTTCCGTGACCTACCTGGAAGCCATGGCCATGTCGGTGCCCATCGTTGCGGCGGACCTGGATTTCGCCCGCTCGATTTGCGGCGACGCGGCCAATTTCTACGAACCGCTATCCCCGCAGGCCGCCGCCGATGCCATCCTCGGCGTCGCCGAGGATGCGGTTCTCAGGGACAGGCTGATCGGGAACGGAAAGGCGCGTCTGGAACAATTCCCCGATCCGGAAAAGAAACACCGCATGGTTCTCGATTGGCTCGCGGAAATCGCCCGTGCAACCAAACTTGCGGAACCGGCAGGATTGCGGCAATGACGCCCAACCGGCAAAGCGGGAGCCGCTGAACGTGCTGCAACCCCGCATCATCCCCTGCCTGCTCGTCAAGAACAACGGTCTGGTGAAGACCAGGCAGTTCAAGGATCCGAAGTACGTCGGGGATCCGATCAATGCGGTGAAAATCTTCAACGAGAAGGAAGTGGACGAAATCATGGTTCTGGATATCGACGCCTCCGCCCAGGACCGCGAGCCGGATTACCGCATGATTGAAAACCTTGCGGCCGAATGCCGTATGCCCCTGTGCTACGGCGGCGGGATCAAAAAGGCCGATCAGGCCCGCCGGATTTTCGGATTGGGCGTGGAAAAGGTGGCAGTAAGTTCCGTGGCCGTGGAACGGCCGGAAATCATCGCCGAGATGGCCAGCCAGGTCGGCCGCCAAAGCGTGGTGGTGGTCCTGGACGTGAAATCGCGCAAACCGGGCGGACCTTGGGAAATCTGGTCCCACAACGGACAACGGAACACGCGCAAGGATCCCGTCTCCTTCGCCCGCGACATGGAAACCCTGGGGGCGGGCGAGATCGTGATCAATTCGATAGAACGCGACGGCATGCTGGAAGGCTACGACCTGCCGTTGGTCGACGCCGTGCGCGAGGCCGTGGGCGTGCCCATGACCATCCTCGGTGGGGCCGGTTCCGCCAAGGACATCGGCGACCTGATTGCGCGACAAGGCATCATCGGCGCCGCCGCGGGGAGCCTGTTCGTCTTCAAAGGCAAATACCGGGCGGTATTGGTAAACTATCCCAATCCCCAAGAGAAAAACGACCTCGTGAACCAAAGTCTCAAGTACTTTTCCGCATCCAGGAAGGATGGCCCCGCCTAGGGGATTCCCATGCAACAGATAATCCAATCCTATCGAACCGGAAACCTGGAACTCGCCGAAGTCCCCATTCCCGAATGCGGGGAAAACGGCCTGCTGGTAAGGACCGCCTGCTCCCTGGTCAGCGCCGGTACGGAAAAAATGGTCATCGACCTGGCCAAGAAATCCCTGCTTGGAAAGGCCATGGCGAGGCCCGACCTTGTCCGGCAGGTTTGGGGCAAGATGAAGAAAGAGGGCGCGGCCGCGACCCTGAGCAAAGTGTTCACAAAGCTGGACAACCCGATTCCGCTCGGCTATTCCTGCGCGGGACAGGTGATCGCGGTCGGGCGAAACGTGTCCCGTTTTGTGGCCGGCGATTGGGTGGCTTGCGCAGGCGCGGGCTACGCCAACCACTCGGAAGTGAACTACGTCCCCCAGAATCTCGCCGCCAAGGTCCCCGAAGGTTTGGGCATGGAAGCAGCGTGCTTCGCCACCGTCGGCTCCATCGCGCTGCAGGGTGTGCGGCAGGCCCAGGTTGAGCTTGGCCACCGCGTGGGAGTCATCGGCCTGGGCCTGCTCGGCCAAATGACCGTGCAAATCCTGAAGGCTTCTGGGGCGAAAGTCCTCTGCATGGATATCGCCCAAGCAAAGATGGATTTAGCGCGCAAGCTCGGCGCCGATTTCGCCGTGCATGCCGACAATTTCGCCGCGTCGGCCAAGAACCTCACCGAAGGTTACGGCCTGGACTCGCTCATCATCACCGCGTCCACTTCGAGCAATCATCCCATCGAGCTCGCCGGCGAGGTTTGCCGGTACAAAGGCAAAGTCGTCGTGGTAGGGGCCGTGGGCATGAACATCCCCCGCGACGATTACTACCGCAAGGAATTGGACATCCGCTTGTCCATGTCCTACGGTCCCGGGAGGTATGATCCCGTCTACGAGGAAAAAGGGATCGACTACCCCTATTCCCTCGTCCGGTGGACCGAAGGCCGGAATTTGCAGGCCTTCCTGGAGTTGTGCTCGGAAGGCAAGCTGACTCCGGTCGAGGTAGTAACGCACAGGTTTCCCTTCGAGGATGCCTTGCAAGCCTATGAACTATTCGAAGGCAAGACGGGCGAACCCTATCTTGGCATCCTGCTCAAGTACGACGCCGACAAGCCCCTGCAAAAGCACGTTGAACGGAGATCAGGGAACGTCGCGAAGTCTGCGAGCGCCGGCGACGTCCGTGTCGGCCTGGTGGGCGCGGGGGGTTTCGCCAAATCAATCCTGCTCCCCCGACTGGTGAAAATTCCCGGTACGATAATCGCCTCAATCGCTACCGCCACCGGGGCGTCGGCTAAGGGCACCTCGGAAAAATACGGCATCGGGAGGATTTTCGGCGACGTCCCTTCCCTCCTCCAGGATCCCTCCACCAATGCGGTGCTGATTACGACCCGGCACAACCACCATGCGGAGGCGGTTCTCGCCGCCTTGGACGCGGGCAAGCACGTCTTTGTGGAGAAGCCATTGTGCATCCGGGAAGAAGAGTTGCTCGAGATTCGTAACCGCTATGAAGCCATGGTAAGCCGCCCCGTACTCACGGTGGGATTCAACCGCCGGTTCTCTTCCCACGCCGTGGAACTGCGGAAATGGATCGAAGGCTCGGGGGAAATGCCCGTGATCCGCTACCGTATCAACGCCGGATACATCCCCGGCAACCATTGGACGCAGGATCCCGAGATTGGCGGCGGCCGCATCATCGGTGAAGCCTGCCATTTCCTTGATCTGTGCGCTTTCCTCGCCGGAGCTCCGGCGGAAGAGGTGTTCGCCGCGTCGCTGGAGACCCCGGGCGAATACCGCACGGACAACGTCTGCATCACCGTCAAGCATGCGAACGGGGCGCGCTCCTCCATCGACTACCTCGCCAACGGAGATCCGGCCTGCGCCAAGGAACGGATCGAAGTCTTCTGCGGCCGGGGCCTCGCCGAAAGCGAGGACTTCCGTGTCACCACTTTCCACAAGGGCGGTAAGCGACGGAAGTTCAAATCCTCCGGGATCGAAAAGGGCTTTGAAGCGGAGTTGCTGGCCTTTTGCGAAGCCGTCAAAGGTCGGGTTCCGGAGCCGATTCCGTTTTCCTCCCTCGTCAACACCACCCTCGCCACCTTCCGGATCCTGGAGTCGATTTCCACTGGTTCGGCGATGAAGGTCTGACCGCTTGGGGGCGTCGCCCGGAGTGCTCCTCCACACCCTGGGCCATCTGCGCTTACGCCAAGTCGGCTACCGGATCCTGAGACGGCTGCGGAAAGATACGGGAGTCCCGCTACCCTTGGAATGGCGTCGGCTGGAATCCCGGTTGCGGAGGCTAAGCAACACGGGCCGGATTTATTTCGACGGTACGAATGGATTCAACTTCAACAATGAATCCAGGAACTTCACCGGCGATTGGAACGATCCCGGCGCCCGCAAGCTCTGGAGGTATAACCTCCATTATATGGCTTGGCTGGTCGACGCCGATGAAGGTGATCGGGAGGGCTGGGTCGATCGGTGGATTGACGGGAACCCGCCATACCGCGGAGACGGCTGGGAGCCATATCCCCTTTCCTTGAGGCTGTTCAACTGGTGCAAACTGTATACCGTGTCCGACATGGACCCTTCCGGAAAAGCCTTGGAGTCCATGCGCCGGCAGGGTGGCTGTCTGCTCGCAAATCTGGAGTTCCATATCGATGGGAACCATCTTCTTGAGAACCTGCTGGCGCTGAAGTATCTGGGTTTCTTCCTGGATTCCCGCGATCGGACCGCGCGGCGGGCTTCCGAAGCCATCGATTCGCGGCTGGCCGAGGCGTTGCAGGACCAGTTCCTGGCGGATGGCGGCCACTATGAACTCAGCCCCATGTACCACGCCATCGTACTGGAGCGGATGCTGGACCTGCTGAATGTCTGGCCCGCCGGCCATTCTCCCGTCCTCCGGACCGCCATGGACCGGCTCGCCCGTCTCGGCCTGGATTGGCTGGACACCATGAGCGTATCCGGCCGGTTCGCGCTGTTCAATGATTCCTGCTACGATGGGGCGCCCGAAGCCGCCCAGCTGTTAGAATTCGGCTCCCGATTGCTCCAACGCGAACCGCTCCAGACGGTACCGCTCCGGGAGCTGCCCGATTCCGGATACTTCCGGGTGGAAAACGGACCTTTTACCGTTCTCTTCGATGGCGGCGGACTGGGTCCGGATCATCAACTAGGCCACGCCCAGGGCGACATGCTTTCATTCTGCCTGTGGGTGCGGGGAACGCCGGTTCTGGTCCATCCCGGCAATTACGAATACCTCTCCGGGCCCATGCGCGACTATTGCCGATCCACCGTGGCCCACAACACCGTTTCGCTCCAAGGGATGGAGCAGGCCGAATGGTGGGCGTCCCACCGGGTCGGAAGACGGGGTAGGGCCAAGGAAGTTTCCGCGGTCTATGACTCCGCCGCCCAAAGCGCACGCCTAAGCGGATCGCATACCGGCTTTCTGCGCCCGCCTGCCAGGACGGTGCATCGGCGGACCCTGGACATCGGCAGGGAGTCCATCGCCATTTCTGACGACCTTTCGCCCTCCACACCGCTTACGGCCGCCGCCCGTTTCCATTTCCATCCGGACTGCCGGGTGCGCTTGGAAGGCGATGCCGCGATCGTCTCGGCCGGAGAATGCGTGATCCGGCTGTCCTCGGACCTGCCGATCCGGTTGGAAGAGGGTTGGCATTGCCCCGAGTTCGGATTGCGTCTGCCGAGCCCGGTCGCCGTGGTCGCATTCGCGGGCGCGGCCTGCAAATGCGTCCTGCATATTGTTGAACCGGGTGGATGACGGTTGGTATCTTTGTGACGTCCATTATCCCGGATATACGGGAGAGAACTTTGAACCGGAAAAAGGCGGGACGATGACGGAATTGCCAATACCTTCGGCATCGGATGAGCTCCGGGTATTCCCCGAGAAAAGCCTCGACGAGTACCTGATCGAAGCCTGGAGCAGGAAATGGTGGATCATCGGCGCGACCTTCATCGCCGCGGCGTTGGGCGTCACCACCGCTTTGCTCTCCAGACCGGTCTATCAATCGAAAGCCGTTATCGCGGCGAAGGAGAATCAGAGCCCTGGAGGCGCGAGCGCAATGTTATCCTCGCTCGGCGGCCTGGGAGGCTTCGCCGCGCAGCTCGGAATCGGAGCCGGCCAGAACGACCATCTGGTGCTCATGTTGCAGAGCTGGGAGTTCATGGAGCGGGTGGTACAAGAGCACCGGTTGGCGCCCAAGTTCTTTCCCAATCATTGGAACGCCGAAGAGAAGCGCTGGAAGAATCCCGATTCCACCAAGTGGCCCAAGCCCTTCTGGTCGGTCTCCAAGCTCAAGGGCAGCCTGGACATCGAAAACGACAAAAGAACGAATTCTATCAGCATCAAAGCCCAGGCCGGATCGCCGGAACTCGCCCAGGAACTGGTCAGCGACTGCCTTTTGACGTTCAATGACTTCCTGAGGGAAAGGACGCTCGTGAAATTGAGGGCCAACATGGAGTACCTCCAAAACCAGCACGGGCAAACGATGGATCCCATGTTGCGGGAAAAGATCCAGGTCATCATCGCGGGCGAGATTGAAAAGAGCATGTTGATGAGCGTCAGCGGTTTCGACATCCTCCAACACGCCGTCCTGCCGCTGGAATACATCAAGCCGAACCGGCGGATAATCGTGATCGCATTCACCCTTGCGGGTTTTGCAATCGCGTTGTTCGGTACCTTCGCCATGAATTACCTGCTGGCGCTTCGCCGCAGGCTTCTCGGATAGCTTGCGGACCACGGTCCGATCGATAATGAGATCCTTCGCTTCCCTGCCGCTTCTCGATCCCTGGAATCCATTCCAGATCCATTGGATTTACGCGATGGAGGAGCGCGGTTGGCGCGCAGAACCCCTGATTTGGTGGCCCGTCAGCCTGTTCAAGCACCGAAAAAGCATCCCGGTGATTGTGTTCCACTTTCCGAACGCCTATTGGCGCACACGTGACATGCGGCTAGCCCGGATCAAAGCCTGGGTATTCCGGCTCATGTTTATACTTGCCAAGCGGCTAGGATATAAACTCGTCTGGGTGGCTAACAACGTGCTTCCGCATGATGCCCTGCACCCGCAACTCGAACTGACCCAACGGAGGTGGATGCTGGACCGGTTCGACCTTGTGATCGGAGTCGCGAGGAATACCCGCAAGGATCTGGAAGCGGCGTTGGGGCCGTTCGATACGCCGTTTGTGGAAGGCGTGCATGGCCACTACGAAGGTCTCTATCCGCCCACCGCGGCAAGGGAGGACCTAATCCGCCGTTTCGGATTCGACGCGAGCAAGCTTCGCCTGCTGCTGGTGCTCTCCGACAAACCCTATAAAGGCCATTCCCCGTTCCTGGAAGCATGGACGCATGCGGAAACCAAGGGTCTCCAACTCGTCGTCGCGGGCAAGGCGTCGCCGGCAATCGCTGCGCAGATAAAGGTCTTGCCCGGCGACGTGCTGCGCGTTGGCCCGGATCGGCGGATCGCGCATTACGAAATGGGCGATCTCCTCCACGCATGCGATATGGTGGCCCTCCCCTACCTCCGTGTTACCACTTCCGGCGCCTATTTCCTCGCCCTCACCATGGGCCGGCCCGTGCTGGCGCCGGACCTCCCATTCTTCAAATCCCATACGGGAGGGGGAAAGGGGATCGCGCAACTCTATCCGAATTCCGGCGGCATTGAGGCGCTCCGGGAATCCATTTCCGCACTCGCCCGCACGGGCTTCTCACCCGATACCGATGCCCTCCTCGCCTTGAAAAAGCAGTTCACCTGGCGCCGGTTCGCCGAAGCGGTTGCTCCTGCGTTCGACGCCCTGGTGAAGGCCGGAGCATGAAACGCATCCTCCTGGTAAACACTTACTACCGCCCCCATTACGGCGGGGTCGAGACCACTTTGTACCACATCGCGGCGACCCTCAGGAAAGGCGGATACGACCCCGTGGTGCTTGCCAGCGACCGGGGATTGGGGCCATCATCACGGCTCGCATCCCAGGAGGAGATCGATGGCGTTTCCGTCCACCGGTTCCGCCTCCCCCGCCGCAAGTGGCTGTTGAACATTTTGTCGATATGGGACGAATACCGGGGCGCAGGTAAACTGGCCAAGCGCCTGCATCAGGAAGCCCCGTTTTCCGCCGTCCTTGTCCGTTCGCATATTTGCGGGCTGGGAGTATTGTCCGCCTTTGACGTGGGGACGCCGTTCATCTATCTCCCGCCTTCGGCTGTCTGGATTCAAAACGCGCCTACGATGGTGAACCGATCGGGAAATTTTTTACGCCGATCCATTCGCGATTTGAATTCGAGGATCCAGCTTCCACTGCATTCCCGTTTCCAACGACGGCTACTTCGGGATTCGCCTCTGGTCTGGGTATTCAGCGAAGTCATGCGGGACCAGGTTCAAGCCTCGCGGGGAGCGGCTCCCTTGCGCGTCGTACCGCCAGGAGTGGACCTGGTTCGTTTTCGGCCTGCCGACCGACCGCTGCGGGACGGACTGAGAAGCCGACAAGGCGCGGGTAGCAATGATTTGATCGGGCTTTGCCTTGCCCGCCTTGTTCCCCAAAAGGGATTGGAATCGGCAGTCGGCGCAATGGCCCTTTTGCCGCGTCCGTCGCGGTGGATGCTTTGGATTGTCGGCGACGGTCCGGAACAGAGCCTCCTTGAAGCGATGGCCGAACGGCTTGGGGTGGCTACGAAGGTGAAATTCTTCCCTCCCACCTCAAAGCCGGAAGATTGGTACGCAGCATCCGATCTTTTCATGATGACCTCCCGATATGAACCATTCGGACAGACGTTGCTGGAAGCGCAGGCCTCCGGTCTGCCCGTTGCCGGCTTTTTGAGAGACGATGCCGCAGGCATTCTCAATGCGAATGCGGAAGTCATCAGGCATGGCGAGACAGGTTGGCTGGTTCCGTTCGGGGAACGGCCCTTAGCGGACCTTTTGGGCCGATTGGAACGCGGTTCATGGCCGGCGGACCGCCGCGAATCCAGGAATGCGCGGACCTGGGTCGAGTCCAGCTTCACTTGGGAAAGGTTTTGCGGTACATTGCTGGCGGCGTTCGAAAGGAATGAAGATTGAATATCCTTTTGCTGACCTGGGAGTTTTCTCCCATTCTCGGAGGAGCAGGGGCGTTTGCCAGGGATGTCTGCCTGGCATTGGGGGAGTCGGGTCACTCGGTCACGGTCCTAACCGCGGATTTCTCCTCCACGCACAAAAGAGAACAGATCAAGGACGATGAGCTTTTGGCGGCAAAGAGCGTGGATGTCATCCGGTTGTCCTGGCCGCATCCCTTTGGATATTTCACTATCCCATGGAAATTGAAATCCTTTCTCGCCAAGCGCCGCAAGCAATTCGACCGTTTCTGGATCACGGATTCCAAAGCCCACGCGGTGGCCTCGAAACTGCCGTTCGAACTCATGGGGGCCTATGCGGTGGTGATTCACGGCGGGGAATTGCCAAGGCATTTTGATGCCCGGCCGCTATGGCTCAACATATGCTACTCCTCGAAAGGAATCCGCTCCCTCTTCCGAAAGGCCGAGGTCCTGATGGGGATCAGCCAAAGCACGGTGGATTGGATTTCCAAGTATGGTTTCCAGTCGCGGAACATTACCTTAGGCGTCGATCCTTCCCTGTTTTTCCCGGTTAGGGATCCGCATAAGATTGCGGACATCCGGAAGTCTTTCGGAATGCGTACCGAAGACCGGGTCGTTTTGACCGCATGTCGATTGGAAGCCACCAAGGGAGTGGACACGCTGATTCGGGCTTTTGTCCCGCTCGCGGCCGCTTTCCCTACGACTTCAATCTGGATTGCCGGAGACGGAGAGGATCGAGGCCGGCTTGAAAATATCGCAAAGGACCTGGGCATCAGCGACCGGATCCGATTCACCGGATCCCTTCAACGGACCCGACTCAGGGAATTGATGCAGGTTTGCGAGATATTCGCGATGATCACCCGGTACGACAATTTCGGATTGGTTTTCATTGAAGCGAACGCGTGTGGGAAAGCCGTATTGGCGGGTCGGACAGGCGGCGTTTCCAATGCGGTGGAACATGGAGTTTCCGGTCTTCTAGTGGATCCCTACAAGGTGGAGGATGTCAGCCGCGATTTGGCGGAACTGCTTTCCGATGACAAGCTCCGCCAACGACTGGAGCGAGACGGGGAGGAACGGTACCGCGAAGGCTTCACGCATATCCATACTGCCCGGCAAATGCTTAAGCACACGGAACCGGCTCCTTGATGGCGGAAGACGGAGAGATTCTCGCACGACGAGCGGCTATGCGATTCGCATGGGCAATCTCCGCTTTTCTTTTAGGGGGATTCCTTGATGAGGTCCTCGCCCTGGACTTCGGGCTATTCTGGCTCAGACCGATCAAGATCGGGACGATGCTAGCGATGCTATTTACGCTCCGATATATTTGGATTCCCTTCAGTGCGCCCGGCGCCTCCCGTTGGCTTCTCACTTTTTGGGGATTGTACAACTTCTGGTGGGGCATCTCCATTTTTTGGAATCCCGGTTTCGGGTCCTTTTTCAACCAAGCCAACATCTTTGTGCGCCATCTTCAGGAATATCTTCTTACATGCGGATTGGCAGGCGCTCTGATTCAAGCGAGAGGATTCAACTCCATTCGACCAGCCTTTCTGCTGTTCCCGATAATCGGTCATCTGGATTTATTTGCGGCCTTGGGCGATTATGTCGCTGGGCATCGGGTGCTCCGATCGGGTGTTACCGAATCGTGGGAGGTTTATGGATTAGGCATGCACGGCTTCCACCATGAGCGGCTGAACCTCGCAGAGCTTCTCATTCTCGGCAGCGCTTTTTTGATGGGAACCAGACCGCGCAGCATCTTTCTGAAAATCGGTCGGCTGCCGTTTTTGATCGTTACGCCGTTCATTCTCTTTCTGCTCGACTCATATAGCGGCTTTTTGGGTTATCTGCTGTTCATCCTGATTTGCGGTTTCCGGTTCATGAAATGGCGGGGTCGAATCGTCCTGTTGATAATGGCCGTCATCTTTGCGAAATTCATTCCTGATTTGGTGGTCAGATTCGTTCCCTTGGCCGTTCAAAAGGAGAACCAGGCCCGGTTGGAGTCCAGATTGGAAGGACAGAATTCCACGTCTTGGCGCTACGTAGCCACGGAATTCCTCATCAAAGCCACCGTGAGGGATCCGCAACTTTTCGGGAACGGTTACTTGTCCACTTCAACGATCATGAACGATATCCTGGGGAACGATTCATCACCTCATACCATCGCGTCCATCCCTTACGAGCAAGGACTTGTCGGGGTAGCCATCTTCCTGGGTTTCGCCTTGTGCTGGGCTTTCCATGCCGGTCGCTACGTTCTGCGTGAACCAGCGGATGAGATGGTTGCAAAGCCCATCTATCTCTGCATCGTCGCGATGATATGTTGCGCCACCATGCGGATACTGTTCTATTACCAAGTGAGGAACGTGGACTTTTACACACTCACCACCGCATTCCTTTCCGTGGCCTACCTCGGATACCGGAACCCCCGCGGCGCCCGCACCGAAGCGGCTTCCAGGCCATAAGGGAAAATAGACAGGATGATCGGAATGGTGGAATCCGGAAAATTCCGAAAGGATATCGACGGCCTCAGGGCCCTGGCCGTCGTGGTCGTGATCCTGTTCCATTTCGGGATCCTGCCCAACGGGTATCTCGGCGTGGACGTCTTTTTCGTCATCAGCGGCTATCTGATCACCGGCATCATCTTCAAGGAGATCGGCGAAGGCCGCTTTTCCGTGGTCCGCTTCTACGTCCGGAGAATCCGGCGGATCATCCCTCTATCGCTGTTCATCGGCGTGGTTTCGCTCGGCATCGGCATGGCCACTATGCTGCCTGACGATCTGGAAAACCTTTCCCAGTCGGTTATCGCCACCAACCTGTTCGCCAACAACATCCTCCAGCTGATCACGACCAGAAACTATTGGGATGTCGCGAACGAATACAAACCGCTGATGCATACCTGGAGTCTCGGGATCGAGGAGCAGTATTACTTTCTCTACCCTTTCCTGTTCCTCTTTGCGGGGGGCAAACGTAAGGCCTGGCTGCTGCCCTTGTTGACCGCGCTCACCGTCGCATCCTTGGCGCTGTACCTTTCCCCGGCGCCGGAACCCCGGAAATTCTACCTGATCTTCTACCGGTTCTTCGAGCTCTCTTCCGGCGGCATCGCCGCCATCCTGCTGAAAAACAGGCTGCTGACCCATGGATTCACGCCGTTGTTCCTCGCGGGCCTCGCAGCGGTGTTGTGCATCGACACGGGATTCATTCCTCATGAAGCCCTCTTGTTGACGACGGTCCTCTTGAGCCTGGGCCTGCTCGTCTCTTCCAACGGCCGGAGCGCGATTACCGCATCCGTTTTGGAGAACCGGCCGGTGGTCTGGATCGGCGCAATCAGCTTCAGCATGTACATGTGGCACCAGGTGCTTCTGGCCTTCGCCCGCTATTTCATGTTCCAGCATCTGGGACCGGCGCAGCTCGCGTCAATCTTCGGCCTTACCGTCGTGCTTTCCATCCTCACCTATTATTTCGTGGAACAACCCTTCCGGAAAAAAGGGCTGGTCGGGACGAAAGCCCTGTTGATCACCGTCGGCTCGGTATTCCTGGCCGCCGATGCCGCGGCGATCTACCTATACCGGAAAGGGGGCGTGATCCGCGACGTCCCCGAATTGGATATCGCCAGGGATCAGGCCGAACGGGGCCTGCATAAAAAATACCGGACGCGGGTTTACGCACTTGATAGGGCGTTCGACGGCTCGGGGTCCCTGAAGGTGCTCGTGATCGGCGACAGCTACGCGCGCGACTGGGTCAACGTGTTGCTGGAATCGAAGTTCGGAAAGGATTTGGACATCTCCTATATCTACGATCCCTTCGCCCACCAGGAAGCGCGGCAACGCGCCGACGCGGCCGACGTCATCTTCTACTCCAGGGGCAAGCGGGAAAACGTGGCGAAGCTCGGGCTGGATGAGGCGAAACTCTTCATCGTGGGAACGAAGAATTTCGGGACCAGTTCCGGATTCTTCTACAATCATCGCGCGGGCGACTACTTCGGGCAACGGGCCCGGGTGGAAAAGGCCTACTTCGATCACAACGAGGATTTGCAGCGGGATTGGGGAAGCGCCTACCTGAATTACATCGCGAAGGTCATCGACAAGGAGGGCATGGTTCCGGTATTCACGCCCTCCGGCAAATTCATCAGTCAGGATTGCATGCACCTGACCCAGGCCGGCGCGGTCTACTTCGCCGGAATCTTCGAGAGCGATCTCGGCGCAATCTTCTCCGCCGTGGAAAAGAACGCCGCGGTTCGCCCGGAAACGGAATAACGCCCCCCAGAAACCCAATCGTGCCGCTTCCAGCGGGTTGGGGAACTTGACCCACGGACCGCGCGCTCAAGAAATAAGAGCGCGCTGGGCCGAATCCCGGTTGTTCAGGCCCGGATTTTTTGTCACTATTCCAGTATGCCAAAACCTGAAAAGTTCGCGGACGTGTTCTCCTTTGTGGATTACCGGCAATTCCTGAAGGAGTATTACAAATCACGTAAGGCTTTCGATCCGGGCTTTTCCCATCGGTTCATCGCCTCGCAAATCCGGGCCACTTCCACCGGCTGGTTTTCGGACCTCGTCAATGGAAGAACGAACATCTCCGGGAACCACCTCATCAAGCTCGTCCAACTGCTTGACCTGTCGGGGGCCGAAGCGGAGTACTTCACCATCCTGGTCCAATATGATCAGGCCGGTACGTTAGAGGGGAAAACCCAGTTGTACCGGAAACTCTTCGCCATCAAGGGGGTGAGGCCGGAACTGGTCGGCAAGGATCGCTTCGAATTCTACAGCGAATGGTACCACGCGGTAATCCGGGAATTGCTCTTCTTCCACGATTTCAACGGCGACCCTTCCACGTTGGCGAAGATCCTGCACCCGCCTATAAGCGTCACCGAGGCGAAGAAAAGCCTGCGCCTCCTGGAGGGGCTGGGATTCATACGGAAAGGTCCTGCGGGGACCTACAAGTCGCTGCCCGCGACGCTTAAGAAGGATCCCGCTTTCAAAAGCCTGCACTTGGACAGCTATTTCAAATCGAATATCAGGCTCGGAGCCGAATCTCTGGAAACCATCGCCAAAGAGGAACGCGACATTTCCACGATGACCTTGCCGCTTTCCAAATCCGGTTTCGAGAAAGCGAAAGAGGAGATTCGGGCGTTGAGAAACCGTCTGCTGGCGTTGACGCAATCGGACACGTCCCCCGAAAAGGTCTACCATTGCAATTTCCATATTTTTCCGGTAACCCGCTGAGGTATCATCATGCGCATTTCAGTTTCCATTTCCTTTCCGGCTTCCGTGTTTTCGGCCCTGCTCCTGTGCGGCTGCATTTTCGACGGCAAGCAGGCCAATAAGGGTTCGGTCGTCGAAAATGAGGTCCTGGCAGGGATGCTTTTTGCATCGGATGGCGGCCCGGCGGCGCATGCCGAAGTCAAGCTGTATCCGGTCGCCTATGCTCCCAACAACGGCCTGCTGAAGACCTCGGCCGATACCGGACTGGTCTTCACGTTCCGGACGGATGAAAATGGGAGGTACGTCGCCGAAGGCGTGACGCCGGGGCAATACAATGTCCTGGGACAGTCGGACGGCGACTATTCATACCTGGATTCCATCACCGTCAACGGGGAGCCGGGGGAAATCCCCGCTGACACCCTTGATCGTCCGGGATCGATAACGGCAACGGTGATAGTGGAGCCGAACCACGATCCACGCACGGTTTTTCTGCAAGTGCTCGGCACGAACCGTTTCGCGAGCGCGGACTTCGAAGGCAGACTGCTCTTGAACAGCATGGCGCAAGGGAGCTACGCGTTCCGCGTCGTCACCACCCTCCCCAATTATGCCCCGTATTTCGGCAGCTTCCGGGTTCGCAGGGGGTCGTCCGACACCTTGGCCGCACCCATCAAGCTGATATATACCGGCATTCCCGCGATCCGGGACTTGCGCGTCGACTACGATACGGCGACCGCGAGAGTGCGGTTGACCTGGTCGCCGGTAGCTTATCCTTTTCTCAAGGAATACGTAGTGTACAGGACGGATGGACGCGCCCTTGATCCTTCCGCGTCCCCGTTGTCGCGCGTGAAGGATGCCTTCTTCGTGGACACGTTGTCCGCTTCGGCCCTCGGCTCCTGGCCGGCCACTGGGCCCAGCAAGGTGTTCGAATACCGTGTGCGGGTCAGGAACCAGTCCGAAGAGGAAGGCCCATATTTTGGATCGGTAAAGGCCGAAATCGTTCCCATGGCGGCCGTCAAGACAACGGTGCTTTTCCAGCCCTTGGGCCGTAACGATTTCAAAGGACGCCCTGGGGATACCATAATGGTGGAGGCGCGATGGGCCAATCCCACCCGCGAGATTGATTCTCTGGTGTGGTTTTCCAGGAAGGATGGGTCGCGTTTGAGGGCCATTGCCACCCGGGGGAAAGCCGGCGCCGATACGTTGCGGTTCGCCCTCCCGCTTGTCGCCGGTCAGTTCCAAATAGGCGCCTTCGCGGTCGATAGGGCCGACGACCATTGGGTGAATTATTTCGGGGTCGAAGCGATACAGGTTCCGCCTACGGTGAATGCGGGTAAGGACACGACCGTTTCCCTCTCGGATTCCCTTTCACTGCAGGGTCGGGCGACGGACAGCCATGGACTCATCGTTGGGCGGGAATGGAATATCGGTCCCGGCCGGAGTTTCGTCGGCACCGCCGACGGAAAAGCCGGGTTCCGGGTCCGCGCCACCCCGGGGTTCGACACCCTGCTGTTCCGGGCCACGGACGACGACGGAAACACCGTCGTCGACACCCTGATTGCCAAGGTGATCAACGACATTCCCCAGGTCACGCTCACCAAGCGCTCTACCTACTTGTCGGGAGTACCGGGGTACTCCTTCGAGGCCTCCGTGGTGGACAAGGGGCGGATCGTGAAATGGGAGTGGAGCGTGGACTCGGGCGCGACATTCCAACCCCGTAGCTCCGGAGATACCGCGTTCGTGCCCGCGCTTGCGGGCGGGTCCGATTTGAAGTTGGTGGTCCGGGCCACGGACGAGGATGGAAGCGTCGGTTCCGGTTCGGTCCGCTTCGCGGTATCGAAATGGGGTTGGATGGGCGCGGCCCCGAGCAGAAAACCGGTCGTCGCATTGGATGGGAAACTCTATTCCGGAATCGGATACACGGAGCCCGCGCATGTATACGACCCGCGGACGGGTATCTGGTCCGACATCGCCACTCCCACCCGAGGCACCTATGTGGGCGTTATTTCCGACAAGATCGCCCTCTTCGGTTCGCAGTCCGGCCGCGCGTTCATCTGGACCAACCTTTACGATCCGAAATCGGATGATTGGACCCGGATTATGAACGTACCCGGTCGTCAGGATATCGGAGCCGTAGGTGTGGCGTCCGACTCCACCCGGCTTTTGGTGGCGGGAAGCAACGAGTTCTATGAATTCACCACCGCAGCCCAAGTTTGGACGGCGAAACCGGCCCCTCCCGTTTCGAGCACCTATCCTGCCCTGGCGATTTGCAACGGGAAGGCGTACATATTCGGCAGCCGGTCCGAAGGAGACATGATGGACAATTACGTCTTCGAACCCGGATTGAACGCCTGGGTAAAAAAGGCCTCGCTCCCGAAGTACCTCGGCAGGCCATGGGCCGTCACCCTGGGCGATGCCATTTACGTGGGGTGCAATCGGTTCATGTACCGTTATGATCCCGCTCTGGACTCGTGGACGCAAAAGTCCCCCAGCTTGACCGACGCAAGCGATCAAAGCGCGGCCGTGATCGGTGGGAAAATATACCTGTTAGGCGACGAGGGAATGCAAATCTACAATCCCGAATGGGATCCCTAGCTTCCCGTTCCCGCGGCCTTGGGAGGGAGGACTAGAACCACTTTTCCAGGCGCTCGAGCGCGATCCAGAATCCCTCGCCTTCATTCTTGTGGCCCTGCCAGATTTCCGGGATGAAGGACGCCTTGGGGCACAACCGCTCCAGGTCTTCTGCCAAGGCCTTGAAATCGACCTCGCCTTCCCCGATTTGCAGCCCTTCGCCGTCGATGCCCTTGGCGTCGACGATGTGGAGATGGGCCGTATGCGGCGCCAGCTTGCGCACCATGTCCTGGAACGAAAGCTTGTAATGGTTGCACGCGAGCTTACTGTGGGAGATGTCCATACACAGCCTGCGGCCGTACTTGCGGCAGAACTCCAGGGTATCGTCCGGGGTGACGAAGATGTTAAGGTAGAGCTGTCCGCCGAAGTACCAGGGAAACGGGGGCAATGTCTGGGGCAGGATTTCGACCCCCTCCTGGTCGAGTTGCGACAGGCTGTCGGCGATCAATTCGTAGAGCAGGGGAAGCTTGGAGGCGGGGACATGGGCGTCCTTGGTGAAGCCTCCGACGCTTGCGACAATCGGAGTCTTTTCCTTGGGCTTGAAGTGCGGCTTCAGGGAGCGGGTGATGTCGATGACGCGTTGCAGTTCCTTGATCGAACGCTTGCGCCATTCCCGATCCTCCGAGGCCAGGTTCATGATATGGTCGCCGGGGAACAAATCCGGACTGTGCACGACGAAATCCAGATCGTACTTGCGGTCGAAGAATTTCTTCAGATCGACTTCCATGTCCTTGTAGCTGAGATGGAATTCGATGAAATCGGGATTGGACTTCGCCATCAGCGTGCGGTAATCGTGGAAGCGGACGGGCGGCCCCCACGGCCGCTTGAACTTATAAGGGCGGGCTTCCACCATGTCGTCGCGCAGATCGCTGGGAAAGAAAAAGTCCCCCGCCTTGAAGTCATGGGTGGCCTTGCGGCCCAATAGGTCCTTGAGCCGGTTCGGCTGCAGGCCCTTTCCCGGACTGCGTACGTCCACCATGTCCTCGGTGATGATCTCCCCTTTGCGGAGGGCCTTATTGATGATCAGGCTTTTGGCCAGGGTCTCGCGGTTCATCAGCTCGCCTTGGGTGGGCTCGCGCTCCAACCGGCTTCCCAGGGATTCCTCGACCTCGCGTATGCGGCGGACCATATCCTTGAACTCGGAAGGCAGCAGGCTCACTTTGTGATCGTTTCCTTCCATGCCTCGATCGACGGTGAAATGCTTCTCCACCACCGTGGCGCCCTTGGCCACCGCCGCCAGGACCACGGCGAATCCCCGCTCATGCCCCGAATAGCCGACCGGGCAATCCCCGATCTCCTTGAGGCGGTCGAGGTAATTCAGGTTGACGTCCTTGAACGGCGCCGGGTACGTCGAGTTGCAATGCAGAAGGACATAGGGCGATCCGTATTTGCGGAACACCTCCACCGCTTCCACGATTTCGTTTTCCTTAGACATGCCTGTGGAACAGATGATCGGTTTTCCCGTCCTGGCCATGGCGGTCAGCAACTGGTGGTTGGTCAAATCCGCCGAAGCGACCTTATAGGCTTCGATTCCGTACTCTTCCAGGGCTGCGAGGCTGTTGAGATCCCAGGGTGTGCAAAGGGGGATCACGCCTTTGGCCTTGCAATAGTCGAAAATCCGGATCATGTCCTCTCCGGACAATTGGAACCGGGAAAGCAGATCCAGGGTATACTGGGAGCCGAGATCCTCGCTGGCATCGTTGTGGTCGCCGGAATTGCTGTACAGGCTCTTCATGTGGCGCATCTGGAACTTGGCGCAATCGGCGCCGGCGTCCACCGCGTCGTCCACCAGCTTCTGCGCCAACTCGAAACTGCCGTTATGGTTGATGCCGATTTCCGCGATCACGAAGGTGGGCGAATTCTCCGCGATCTCGAACCGGCCGATCCGGATGGGTTCCTTCCTGTCGGCTGCGACGGCGACGAGGTGCCGGTATTTGTCTAAGATCGGTATGAACAGCACCTTGTCGGAAAACATGCCGCGGATGAGCCCGTGGTCCTCGGTTTCCTCCACGAAGGTGATGTTCTTGTTGGAAACCAGGTTGGCCGGCCTGTTCAGGTCGATGCTGTCCTGCGCCAGCAGCCAACGCCGGAAATCCCCGTCCGTGATCGCCCCTTCCAGCACTCCGGATGAGGAGACCGTGAAAACGGTGCGCTTCTTGTTTTCGCTGATCTTCCGCAGCGCATTCAGTATACTATCCTCGGAAAATACGATGTATGGGCTGATGTTTCGTTCGATTTGCATGCCGGGTCATCCCCTCGTTTTCATAACTGGAAAAATACCTTCGTTCACCGATCCGGTCAGGTTCAAGCGTCGCCGTCCCGGCGCGCCGTAAGCAGCAGATTGTTGGCGAACCGGCCTGGAAAGTTCCGGATCAACGCCTCGGACACTGTGTTTTTGATCCGCCTGGCGATGACGCCGTCCGCCTGGGCCGCGGGTTTGCCGAGCAGCCGGTGGTAACGCGCCAGATCCTCCGCGCCGGGGCGCGTGTCCACGACGTCGGCCGGGCCCGGCCGGAAACCGAAAAACCGGACGGTCCGCTTCAGCTCCGCGAGGGTGAATTCCCGCTGGTGGTGGGTGAAGTGATCTTCCGAGCGCAGATAGGTTTCCAACGGCTGCGGATGGCCGGTGGATCGCGCCACGAAGGCCAGCCACATGTCCAAACGCATGACATTGGGCGTCGAAACCGTCAACGAGCCCCCGGGAGCGGCCAACGCTCCCACCGCCTTCATGATCGGAGCGATGACGGCAAGATGCTCGATGACGTCGACCATCAGGATATGTTCGAAGCGCTCCCCCTCGTCCAGCCGCGTCCGGAAGCCTTCCGCCAACCCAAGGCGCGCGGCGGTCCGGATTTCGTTCGCTTCCGAGGCGAAGGGTTCAAAGGCGGTGACGCTGAGTCCCTGGTCGCGCAGGATCCGCGTCATGAACGGATGGCCGCACCCGAAGTCGAGGATGCGATCGGAGGGCTTGGGAACGGCCTTTTCCATGAACCACTCGGCCACGGCCCGATAGCGCCGGGAATTCTTCCGGAACATCGCGGCGACGAGCGGAAACCCATCCGCCATTTCCGCTTCGATGGCGGCGAGGCTGCCGGCGATCGTGTTCATCAAGTCCTGCCTTTCCGGATTTTGGCCGCGAGGTTGCGCACCTTCTCCTCGATAAGGGCGATTTCACTGATGCGCATCCAACGCGCCACCGGATAGGTGATCATGCAATACAATGATGCCTGCAGGGTCGCATTGACCAGGTGCGCGAACGCCCCCCCGTCGCCCATGGGCCGCAAATAGGGATGCAAGGGCGCCAGCGCGACAAAACCGATCGAGGCGGCAGCCACGACGCGCAGGGTGTACAGGGAGAAAAGCGGAGCCAGATACTCCTTCTCGGTCACCCATACCAGGCCGATGGAAATCGCGAAGGCGATGGCCGTGATGCCCACGCGATAGGCCAATAGGCCTTCGAAGTCCCAACGGCCGATCAGCCATACCACCAACAGCACGGCGGCGATGTTCTGGCCGATCCTGAGGATGTAATGCGTCTTGCCTTTGCCCAGAGCGATGCAGATGTTCTGGAATACGATGTCGACCACGGTCAGGACCGTGGTGCCGAAAAGCACCGAGAGCAGGATCTTGGACTGCATCACCTGATCCAGGGGAAACCGGTTCCCGCGGAACAGGAAATGGATGATGTCATCGCCGCAGACGAGGAAAGCAAGCAAGAACCCGAGGCTGGTCAGGATGCCGAAATGGACGGCTTTGCCCACGGTTTCCCTGGCCGACACCTTTCCCGAAATCACGCTTTCATTGATGACCACCTTCAGCACCGTGGTGACCGGGCTCAGGATCAGGGAATTGGCCCGCCTGAAAACCCGCTCCGAATACCGGAAGACGGCGAAGGTTCCCTGGGGAAGGCTGGAAAGGAGGTTGTTGAAGGTGAAATCGAGGATTTGGACGCTGACCAGATATCCGG
The DNA here is from genome assembly GCA_039917895.1 of Fibrobacteria bacterium. Taxonomy (GTDB): domain Bacteria; phylum Fibrobacterota; class Fibrobacteria; order UBA11236; family UBA11236; genus Chersky-265. The sequence continues at coordinate 30,532 of JBDSIO010000269.1, forward strand.
AAGTCGAGCTGAGCTTGAGCAGGATTTCTCGCATGGATATATGCGGGGAGCGCAGCCTGAACCGGTGGCGGTATTTCAGTTTCCTGAGATAGTAGATGGCGTTGAAAACCTGGAGCGCCTCGATGAGAATGATGTTGAGAACGAGCACGCGGACGCCCAAGGTCGAATGCAGGGTCAGCAAGGTGGCGACGGATACGATGCTCCCCACCACGCTCGTGATCTCTATCCTTGCGAACAGCTTTTCGGAATTCAGAAGCTGCCTGAAGACGATCATGGCGACCTGGATGGGCATCAACGGCGCGATCCAATAGAAGAACCGGATCGACTCGGCCTGGGTCGCGTCGTCGAAGCCGCCCACCATCAATTTGAAGAAAAAGGGGGAGAGCAGCAGGAACAGTCCTGAAATCACCAAACCGGCCAGGAAGAACAGGTTGACGAAAACGCTTATGAGGTTGAATGCGGCCTCGCGGCCTTCGTCCCTGCGGATCTGGAAATAGTGGGGAATCAGGATGTCCATCAGGTAACCGGTCTGGGAAATCTTCACCATGCTTCCGTTCAGGACCACCGCCGCGAAGAACGCCTCCACTTCCCGGCCGGTTCCGAAATGCTGGGCCATCAGCATGTTGTACCAAAAGCTGAACACCGAGCCGATCGCCCCGAGGATATACAGGTTGCCTACGCTTTTGAATACCATGCGGAAGGGCTGAAGGGCCTATCGCCTTTCCATTTCCAGAAAAGCGGCTTGGGCGATCTCACGGAAGGAACGGACGGGGAAGCGCGCGGCGATGGCGCGGTTCGCCTCCAGGTAGTCCTGCTTGCGGCCCATCCCGAGATCGGTCAGCAGGGTGCGCAATTGGCCCTCGCTGCGGATCACGTTCCGGCCGGAAACCCCGTGGATGTATTTGTCGTTCTGGGTCTGATGCACGAAGTCGTCCACCGAAGGCGCCTGTTCGGCCGCGAATCCGTAATCGATAAGGAAGGACGGCGCTCCGGTCAACGCGGATTCCAACCCCAGGGTGGTCCCCAGGTGGAAAAACCCCTCGGAGTGTTCGATGGTCACGAACTTGCTGTTGATGTCCTGGTTGCTCACCGCGTTGCCTTGTTTCCTGAATCCATCGTCCATGACGACATTGGGCAACTCTCTCAGGCCCTGATAGACCCCCCAATCGCCCAGGATGGGATACGGCCTGACCACCAGCTTCATTTCCGGCGCGCATGCCTCGAGGAGGCGCGCGATTTCCCGGACGATCTTCATTTCCTCCGCGATGAGTTGCGGCAGGGCGATGGCGCAGCCGAAGCAGATGTAGCGGAACGCGAACGGCCTTTCCGAAGGTCCCAGGGATCGGAACCGCTCCATGAATCCGAGTTGCGTCGAACCGATGACGGCGACCTGCTCCGGGCGGATGCCGTGCATCTCGCGGAGATCCTCGACCGCGCCGTCGTTCCAGGCCAGGTAACGGGTGCGGAGGGTGAAGCGGCAATGCTTGAACGCATGATCCCAGCTGTAGAGATAGGCATGGCACGGCTTGCCTCCCCGGAGGACCTTGGCCAGGAACCCGTCCGAACAGACCTCGGTAATGAACAGAAAGCAGTCGATGTCGTCGCAACGCGTGTTTCCCGCCGGTCGGAGCATCCGCAGGAACCGGTCGTACCGGAAGAAATGCGGGAGCCGCATCCTCCGGTCCAGGATGGCCTTGGCCTCCAGGCGCTGATCTGCTTCCTTGATCTGGGCGACCTTGAACAGTTCCATCAGGTAGTAGTTGTTCCGCGAGGCCGGTAGCCGCATGAAAAGGCTGAACAGCTTCTTGACCACGCGGTTTCGGAAGCCGTCGGTCCGCTCCTCGATGGCACGCGCTTCGAAGCCCGCCTCCTTCAGCCGCGGCCCCCAATCCGCTTGCCCATGCGCGGGAACGAACATGACGCAATCCGCGAATCCGCCCAGCTCCCGGACGAACTCCCGCAAATCGTTGCGGAAGTCCACGAATCCACTGACGATGCCGATCTTCAAAGGAATACGGCCGTTACCATGCGGTCCAGCCCCCGTCCACGACCAGGGTGGCGCCGGTCATGTACGAAGATGCGTCGGAAGCCAACAGGACTAGAGGTCCGCGGAGTTCCTCCCGTTTGCACATCCGCCCCAGCGGGGCCATCCGCGCGAAGTTTTCCTGGAACTGGGCGTCGTGGCCGTTGAAGACGCCGGCGGGGGCGATGGCGTTCGCGCGGATGCCTTCCCGGCCGTACAGGGTGGCGAGGTAGCGCGTGAAATTGGGTACCATGGACTTGGTGGCGACATAGTCCACCGGCTTGAAGAGCTGATCGGATTGCCCTGGAACCCGGTACAACTCGTGGTTGGGCGCTACCAGGGCGTAGGTGGAGGCGGCGTTGATGATGTTGCCCCTTCCCTGCCGGAGCATGATCCGGACGGCCGCCTGGGTCATGCGGATCAGGCCGGTGCAATTCACGTTCAGGGACTTCTCCCAAAGCTCCATGGGAAACGACTCGAACCGGGTGGGGTTGATTTCCGACTTCCCCTGATCGAATTTGGCGTCCAGGGCCGCGAGGTTCAGCAGCACATCCAGCTTGCCGAAACCCTCTTCAATGCGCGCGAACAGATGGTCCACCGAAGCTTGGGAAGTGACGTCGGCCTCGATCGCCTGGATGTTCCGTTGCGGAAAGCGCTCGCGCAGGGAACGGGCCGAGGCTTCGAGCCTGCCGCCCGAATGCAGGTCGGTAAGGATCAGATCGGCCCCGTAGCATGCGAAGGCATCCGCCGCTTCGACGCCGATCAAACCCGCCGCACCGGTCACGAGGATGGCCTTGCCGGTCAAATCGAATTCGCGATCAGCCATGCTCACTTCCTTCCAGGCTCCGCAGCGCGAGACGGATGCTTTCCCCGGCTTCCGCGATGGATGGGTGCGGATCCAGGTCTTTCTCGATGCACTCGAACATGTATTTCAACTCATCCACGAACATGGCGTTGCGATCGAAGCCTTCGGGAACCCGATGGACCTCGGCATCGCCCCGCTGCATGCCTTGCGGCGTCACTTCGTCCCCGCCGGGATTCCGTTCCAGGATCAGCTCACCGGAAAGATAGTCCATGGTCGCCCGGCCCCGGGTGCCGATCAGTTCGTACCGGTGGCGGGGCGGGCGTTGGAAATAATCCAGATGCACATGGGCGACCAGCCCGCCCGCATAACCCGCCAGCGCATCGACGGAATGCTCGCATTGCAACCGCAAATCCGAACCCGATCCGGGTAGGCCCACGCATCTTTCCGGCTTCCCGAAAAACCAGAGCAGCATGTCGAACTCATGGGAGAGCGTCAGCGCCGGGCCGCCGCCCAGATCCCGGCGGGCGGCGTAGGATTGGGTGTAGTCCTCCCAGGGATGCCAGTCCGGCAGGTATTCCCCCCAGGAAGCGTGATAATGGAGCGGGCGCCCTAGAGGGCCGTTCTCGCCTTTCCGTATCCAGTCCCGGACTAAGATATTCAATGGATGGAATCGCTGCATATAGGCCACCATGGCCTTGCACCCGTTTTCCGCAAGGACGTTTTCCAGTTCCGTGATTCCGGAGAGGTCCCTGCCTAGAGGCTTCTCCACCAGCAGATGGCTGCGCGCCTTCGCCGCGCGCAAGGCATAATCCATATGCAGGGAGGTAGGATTGCAGATGAGAGTCAACTGCGGCCGGAAGGTCCGCAAGGCCTCGTCCAAGGATGAGTGGCAGGGGAGCTCGCGATCGAGCGTCCGGTAGCCGGCACCGGCGGATCGCCGCACGACGGCGATCCGCTCCACTCCCAGCGCGATCAGGTTGCGGACATGACGCTCCCCGATGGAACCCATCCCGCAAACCAGGACGCGGAAATCAGCCCGCATGCAGGGGTTCTGGCCGGATGAACCCGCCTTTTTCCAGGATCAGGCCGGCATAGATCAGGTTCAGCTCATTGTCGATGTCTTCGGCCTGTTCGGCGTCTATTTCCAAAGGCAGCAGGCGGTCGCCGGTCATCGATCCCGCGAGGATCAACGGGGCCCGGACCACGTCGATGGTTCCCGTCTGCCACCAGATCCGGGGCAGGCTCTGCCGCGGTTCGTTGAAAGGCTCCTTGACCCCGTCCACGTCCAGGAGATTCTTCATGAAGGGCGAACCTTCGACCGGCCATTTCCACATTTTGAAGGGATTGGAGGGCGCGATGCAGACAGTCCGCACTCCCGTGGCGTTCGGATTCCCCTCCAGCAGCTCCACCGCACGGTCGATCTGTCCGGGTTTTCTCAGGGGCGAGGTCGGTCGCAACTGCACCACGATGTCCGGAATCCAGTTTTCCCTCTCTTCTAGCCAGCGCAATGCATGCTGGAACACGGGTAGGTCGCGCGTGTCATCCTGTGCCAGTTCCGCCGGACGGAGAAAAGGAACTTCCGCGCCGTAGCTCCTCGCGATTCCGGCCAGTTCCTCGCCGTCTGTGGTGAAAACCACGCGGTCTATGCGCCGCGATTGCTTCGCGGCGGCGATGGAGTATGCGAGCAGGGGCGCCCCCCCCAACGGCAGACGGTTTTTCCCCTTCAAACCCTTGGATCCCGCGCGCGCTGGAATGAGCGCAAGTACGCCGCCCACCTCAGCGCAACCCGGGTTTGGATTTCGGGGCCATCCCGTGGAGAGGGAATGCTTGCGTGCGAGTACTCTGCATCTTGGTTCCTTTGGAAAAAATAGGAATATCCAGGCGCCGGATCCGGGTTGCGCGAGCCGTAAAATCCTCAGGCCCGATCCAATATCCCCCGGGCGAGCAACCGTTTCATCCCTTGCGTGTACATCAGGTCGCGGACGGCGCCGACATAGTGGCGGTTCACGAGAGTATCGTCGATCTTGAAGTCCCTGGAAATATCGATGCGGTGTTTCGGAGACAGCAATTCCACCCCGAACCTGCAGCTCAGGATCGCGAACAGAGTCTGCTCAATCCGCCAGTGGTGGGAGCGGGCCGCGGGATGCTCCAAGGCCTTTTCCACCAGGTCCCAATCCATGCTTTTGCCCGAAATCACGCCCAACCCGCTGTTGATCCTGGGGATCATTTCCACCCCGAGATGATCCCGGATTTCGTCATGCGTCAGGGTATAAGCCGATTCCACATCCTCGTTCCATCGGTTGACAGAACGGGGGCCGTCGACCCAGGCCAGAATCTCCTCCGGTTTGCGAAAGAAGATCAGATCGCTGTCCAGGGCGATGACGTCCCGGGCGCCGGCTACCAGCCAAGGGTCGAAGAGCTTGATGCTGTTGTTGTACCGGGACCGGAACTCCAGGCTTTGCGGCCTGCCCGCAAGCGCCTCCACCACCGCCCGATCGGCCTCCGGCCTCCAAATGATTCGCAGACCCGGGAAAAGCCGTTCCAGCTTGGCGGCTTGTCCGGGCTGCAGGCTTCCATCGTCATGGACCACCACGGGAAAGGTCCGACCGCAGGCCTTGAGGAACGAAGCGATGGACCAGGCCGCCATCCGCCAATCCTTACGATTAGTGAGCAAGTGGACGGAGATCCCGTCCGAGGAGGATTTCGGAACCGGAATCGGCCGCATCCGGAAAATCCTGTCCGCGATCCTATCGAGCCTGGATTGCTTTTGATTGAAAATCCATCGTCGGATCCGGAGATAGCCGGGAAGGTTTGTGACGATCGTGGAAACCATTCTGCGCCCCGGGCGTACTTTCGCTTGGCTGGGTCCTCCCGCCCCGGCCACGCCGGTTTGGTAATACCCCTGGTTATGTTTGAAATACCCTCCCCAAGTTTAGCATATTTATGGCCGGAATCTCACCGGAGCACCTCATACCAACCATGATTGCCGGAAACGCCAAGAAGACCGGTCGGCCCTACCGGGTTTGCGCGCAGTGCGTCATGGACTCCTCCGACGCCAAGATCGTTTTCGACGCCCGGGGAATCTGCGATCATTGCCGCGTCTTCCGTGAATCCATCCAACCGGATTGGAATGGCGGAAAAGGCCGGGAGCGGATGCTCGAGGCTTTGCGCGACAGGATCGTCTTGGAAGGCCGCGGCAAGGATTTCAATTGCATCATCGGCATGAGCGGCGGTGTCGACAGCACCTACCTTACCTATTTCGCCAAGGAAAAGCTGGGCTTAAGGCCCCTGGTTTTCCATGTGGACGCGGGGTGGAATTCCCAAATCGCGGTGAACAACATCGAACGCATCGTGGACAAACTCGGCCTGGATCTGTACACCGAGGTGATCGACTGGGAGGAGATGAAGGATCTGCAACTGGCTTTCTTCAAATCCGGCGTACCCCACATCGATACGCCCCAGGATCACGCCTTTTTCGCGACCATGTACCATTTCGCGGCGAAGCACAAAGTCCGGTACATCCTTACGGGAGGCAACTATTCCACGGAATGCGTCCGCAATCCCCTGGAGTGGATGTACTACCAGTCCGATTCCGCGCAGCTGCGGGACATCCACCAGCGGTTCGGCTCGCGCCCCCTCAAGACCTTTCCTGTCACGAATATCCTGTGGCACAAGGTGTACCTGCCCTACCTGAGGCGCGTGCGTTTGATCCGGCCGCTGGATTACCTGGTGTATAACAAGGAAGAGGCGACCGCCTTTCTGGAACGCGACTTCCAATACCAGCGGTACGCGCAGAAGCATTTCGAATCGCGATTCACCCAATTCTATGAAGGCTATTGGCTTCCCAAGAAGTTCGGGTTCGATACGCGGAAAGTGCAGTTCTCGAGCCTGATCCTTACCGGACAGATGACCCGCGACGAAGCCCTGGCGAAACTCGCCAAACCGGCTTATGACGAAGACAGCATCAGTCACGATTTCGAATACATCGCGACCAAGCTGGGAATCTCCGTGGCGGAATTGCAGGGCTATATGGACGCACCCAACAAGACTTACCGGGACTACCGTAACCAGCAATGGATCTACGAAACGGGCGCCTGGGTCATGCGGAAGCTGAGCATGGAACGGGGCGGCAAGCGCTGATCATATCGGCCGGCCGGTCCGATCCTGCCGACCGATATGCTCCGGAAGCTACTCAGCCACCTGCGCGGAACTCCGCAAGATATCCCCACGTTTCCGCCGCACAGCGGTTCCACGAATAAGCATCCGACAACTCCCTGGCCCGCCTGGCGATCCGATCGCGCAAATCCGTGTTTTCGATCAGGCCGTCTATGGCTCCGGCGATGGACACCGGATCCTCTGGATCGAAATACACGCCGCCGTCCCGCAACACTTCGGGCATCGGGCCGCGATTCGAGCATGCGATGGGCAGTCCGGCCGCCATCGCCTCGACCAAGGTGTTCGGCATGTTTTCGCAACTGGAGGCGAACAGGAAAATGTCCGCTTGCGCGAGACAGCCGGGAATGTCGCCATGCGGTATGGCTGGGTGGACCTCGATGAATTCACCCCGGGGATCGGTTTCCCTGATGGCCTCCTCCATTCTTTCGAGCGGCGCACCTTTGCCTCCGCCCGCCAGCACCAGGCGCACTAAGCGGCCTTGCCGGCGCAATATTCCGAAGGCGCGGACCACGTGCCATTGATGCTTATGCAGAGCGGCATTGGAAACGTACAGGCACCGGACTGCGCTTCCGGCCGGCCGTTCGCGTTGCGCTCCGCCGACGGGCAACCGAAACGATTCGCCCACGCCGTGGGGTATCATGCGAATATTGGAAAGCGGACCGGTGGTCCGTTGGATGACCTTGGCAGCGTGATCGGTGAGGAAAACCACCCCTTTGGCCCTCCGCATGGAATAGGCCTGGATGTATTTGAGCAGCCATAGTCGAACCCAAGCCCGGGTGAACCGGAAGCGGTCCATTTCGCCATCCTCATATGAAAGCATGTCCCGGCTCATGACCACGGCAGGCTCGAACGGGCAGACCGATCCCGCGTCCGTGTTGAGCAGAACCCGGCAGCCCAGTCGGCGGGCTTCCCGTGGCAGCGAGCGGTATTGCCACCAAACCTGATGTGGCAAGGATCGCTCCAGTTCCGGAGGATTGTGCTTGATCAGCCAGGGGGCGTCGGGTAGGGAGGCGAGCAGGGAGGCGTAGGACCAGACATGGACCATATCGATGCCGAACCGGGCGGGATCGCCTTCTTTGAGCAGGCCTACCATATGGACCTTGGCCCCCCCGGAACGGTTGCGCGAAGCGTCGATGCCGACAATCAGGCCCATTCGCAACCCAAGTCGACCGCATGCGGACCCGGTATTCTAGCGCCGATGATCAAGCTTCACTTTTGCGCCCCCGCCCCTCCAACCCGTTCCACCCCCGCTTGACATCGACCTCGGCGAGTTTCGCCTCTTCGTGCCAGGCGCGGAATTCGCGCCGGGTCTGGGGATTGTCGTAAGCGGGCGAGAACCAGTCGAAGGTGTCGAGTACGGCCCATTCCTTGAGCACGGGATCGGTAGCGCCCGGCAGTTGCAGCGACATCTCCGCGACGAAGCGGCTGATTACGCGGCGTGTGGGAGGCGTCTTGCGCATCAGGCGCACCAGCGGCCAGATCGCTGCGACATAGCGCTCCGTAAAGGCGTGGACCTTCTCGGGAGTCTTGCCCCGCAGCAAAGGCCGCATGTAGGTCTTGATATGGAAAAGCAGTGCCCAGGACTTGAAGTAGATGTCTGTGGCGATTCGTCCGCCCGCCTTGGGAAACCGGGTCAGAGATTGGAAGGCGCGCTTGGGATCGGGCGTATGCTGAAGCACGCCCAGGCACATCACAGCGTCGAATATCCCTTGGGGGAATGGGGGATTGAAGATGTCGCCTTGCACGAGGAGCAGATTGTCGTTCGCACTGTTGGTCTGGAAATTCGCTTCCACGGCGTTCGAATAGTCGAAGGAAACTACCATGGCTCCAGTGCCCACCGCATGGGCCGTGAACCGGCCCGCGCCGCTGCCCGCTTCCAGGATCAGTTTGCCGCGCATGTCCTCAGGCCATCTGGTCTCTTCGAAAAACCGGCGGCGCGATTGGTCGAAACCGGAATGGGCGTCGATCTGCGTGTCCTTGTAAAGGTTCCATTGGAACCCGAAGGACGCAGTGTAATTGTCCGCGGGTACAAAGCGGGGAATGCCCTTGACGATGGGGTACCGCTTGCCGCTTTTGGCGGCAAGGAAACCGGTCATGATCCGGCCGTCCGGTCCGGATGTCTCATCGACGATTTCGAGCGGCTCTCGGCTTTCGGGACAGACCAGGTACTTGAGATGTTCTTGACGCATGTGTTGGGCCAAAATGTACTATTTCGGGACGAAAGTCCCATGAAGATCCTATTCCTCTGCCACTACTTCCACCCCGAAGTGAACGCCCCGGCTTCTCGCACCCACGAGAACGCAAAGCGTTGGGTACGGGCCGGACACCAGGTCACGGTCATCACTTGCGCGCCCAACGCCCCGCGCGGCGAAGTCTTCCCCGGCTATCGCAACCGCTTGCGCCAGGTGGAACACGTCGACGGCATCCGCGTAGTGCGGGTATGGACATGGATTGCGGCCAACAAGGGTACCGTCCGCCGCATCCTCAACTTCGGCAGCTACATGTTCACCGCGACCCTGGCCGCCCTCTTCGAATCCAGGCCTGACGTGTTGGTCGCCACCTCGCCCCAATTTTTCTGTGCGTGGGCGGGAGTACTGGTGCATCGGCTGACGCATTGGCCGTTCATCCTCGAGATCCGCGACATCTGGCCCGAGTCCATCACGGCCGTGGGAGCCATGAAAAAAGGGCGGGCCATTCGCGTTCTGGAATCGATGGAACGCGCCATGTACCGTTCCGCGCGCCACATCGTGACGGTTGGTCAGGGTTACAAGGACAATCTGATCGCCAAAGGGGTACCGGCCTGGAAAATCTCCGTCATCTACAACGGCGTGGATCTGGATCGCTTCCGCATTATGCCCAAGGATCCGGGCTTTCTGGCGCGCCATGGATTGACGGGCCGTTTCGTATGCGGCTACATCGGAACCGTGGGCATGGCGCATGCGCTGGAGATCATGTTGCGCGCCGCCGTCAAGACCTCGGATCGCGGATGGATTTTTCTAATCGTCGGCGATGGCGCCAGGCTCGACAGCCTGCGGAGCGAAGCGGAACGGAGCGGAATCAAGAACCTCGTCTTTACCGGCCGGCTCTCCAAAGAGGAAATGCCGGCGGCCTGGTCCGTGCTGGACGCGTGCCTCATCCATTTGAGCCGGTCCCCCTTATTCGCCACCGTTATCCCCTCCAAGATGTTCGAGGCCATGGGTATGGGCATCCCCATCCTCATGGGCGTAGACGGGGAAGCGCGCGGATTGGTGCTGGAATCCGGGGCGGGCGTGGCCGTAGAGCAAGAGGATCCCGAAAGCCTGATCCAAGGCTGCGATCGGGTATTGGCGCAAGGCCCGGAGGCGTTCCGCGATGCGGGACGGAAGTATGTCGAGAAGAAGTTCGACCGCGACGCGCTCGCGGCTGGGTACCTTGAATTACTGAAGGCTCAAGCCGCCGCATGAGTGGGCCTACGAAGAGCTAGCGCCTCAAGATGCAGTACAGGAGCATGAGCCAGACCGGCATCATCAACAAGCCGAAGAAAACGAAATTTTTGACGAACAGGTTTTCCAGGGTCAGACGGTGATGGGCGATCGCCCGGTTCAAGGTGACCCGCAGGAGATCCGTCTTCAGGGGCAAGTGCAAAAGGTCGTAGGCGCCGAGGGCCAGATTTTCAACCGCATCGGACTCGTCCTTTTTCCCCGCCGCGATGAGAACGATGGTGTTCTTGCGAACGCGCCGGATGAAACCGAACAAACGCTTCGGGAACAATCGAAGCACATTGGAATCGACGATCACGATCGGCTGCTTGTGCGCGCGGAATTTCCGCATCCCCTCGATGCGATTCTGGCAATACTCGACGAAGTATCCGTACCCGCTCAACAGGGTCACGAGCTCGTTGCTGACGTCGTTGTTGCTGCTGATTACGAGAACTCTATGGCGGTTAGCGTCGGGCATTGTTCCTCAATGCAAGTTCCGCCAGGGAGAATTTGCGCTCGCGCCTGCTGACGCGGGGGGTCTTTACGCTGATTGTGAATCGCTCCAGCTCACGAATGAGCTCCGGGACGCGGATCGGCTTGGCCATGAAATGGACGGACTTGAATCCCTCCGGATTGTGCGAACGGACCCGATCGATATCCTGCTGATCCGCGATCATGATCGCGGGCCGGTCGTGGTACTCCGTGGCACGCAGGGCCATGGCCCATTGCTCCTCGAATTTCTCCCCGCTGGCATTATAGAGCATCACGGCCACCAATTCATCGCCGATGAATTTTGTGAGTTTCGCCGGCATGCTAAGAAATTCGAACCTGTCCTGCTTGAAACTCTGGAGGGAGTGGAAGAAAACCTCGTCCGGCTCGATCACGCCTACGATCCGGTCGGGCATGGCCTTGTTACGCGGGAAGGTGAGCCAGGGGCGTATCCCGATATAACCCAAACGGTTCAGGATCAGGAATAACGCGGTGGCAAGATAGGCCATCACGGCGATGCGTCCGGAGATCCCCAGCATTGAAATCAAGACGGCGGTCGCCGACAGGGTGCCCGCGACAAGGATCAGCAAGAAAGTGGATTGGATATGGGAGAGACCCAAGTAGACAAGGCGATGGTGCATGTGCTCATTGTCCGCCGCGAACATGCGGATGAACCGTTTCGCCGGACTGCGCGAACTCCCTTTGATATAGCGCCGGATCATGGCCACGGAAATATCCAGCAAGGGGTAACCCAGGATGAACAAGGGCACGAAAATACTGTGGTTGGCCTGAGGAAGGATTTGCACCTCGATGGCGAACAAGGCGAGCACGGCCCCCAGGAATTGCGATCCGGAATCCCCCAGAAAAACCTTATGCTTGCTTGAAAGATTGAACCGCAGGAAACCGAGCGTCAGGCCGATGAAGGCCGTGGCCATGGCCAGCATATACATGGCCCCGTTCGAATAAGCCATCCAGGCCACCGCGGCAAAACCGCAAACGGCGACTGCGCCGGCCAACCCATCAATTCCATCAATGATATTGAAGGCGTTCATGACTGCGACGATCCAGAATACGGTGATGAGGTAGCCGAATGAGCCCAATTGGAAATTATGGCCAAATGCGGACACGTTGTCGAAGCGGTGGCCCAGCAAGAATACGATACCGGAAGCCATGACGAATTGGAAAAGGAACTTGACCTTGAAATTCAATGGGCGTACGTCATCTACCGTACCGGTAACCGCCAGAAACAGCGCGACAAAGAGCAAGGCCCCGGAGAAATAGTTTCCCGACCGGGGCCAAAAATCACCTGGCACGAAACTCCGCAATCCAAGTATGATCAGAAATCCCAGGATCATACCCAGCCCGCCCAAACGTGGAATCACATACTGATGGACTTTCCGATGGTTAGGCGCATCCCCGAAATACTTCGCGACGGGGCTGTTCAGGATCAGCCATAGGCCGACAGCCGATGCGAAATATGCGATGCTAAAGACGAGCAAATGAAACATACCGGCCCTATCGCTGATTTCTCAATTGCACAAGAGCTATTATTTCCTTCGGCGATGGTGAAAGCAAGCGCATTTTACTTTGGTTTGACACTGGTTTTTTCCACCGCTTATGGCCTGGAAACCAACCAGGCCGCGACCATGAAAGACAATCGCCTGGTCTGGCCCGACGAAAATGCCGGGAAACTGTGGTCCATCTTTGCACTATCTAGGAATATAAAGGAAACGGGAGGGCATTGGCCGAAAAGCATAGGGGAAATTTGCACAACTTTACGCGATAGTTCCAATGAAAAGGACGGTCCCGACCTGGGCATCGGCCATCCTCTCACCACCGAATGCACCGAAATCAGGAGCGGTTCCCCTTTTTCGGCCAGCGTTGACCTGGGCGCGTATCCCCTGGAACGGCGCTACCCCTTAGGCCATCCCTTCGAATCCTTCACGGAACGATGGGCTTCACAACGCATCAATCCCGAAATCGGTAAATCCTGGACCAACTTACCTTCTGCCTTAAAAGTGGAACTGGGTTACCCGATCTCACCGCACAGCTACCTGCATCTCCGACTCGGCCTCCGCCGCGACCTCTCCGCCTGGCACCAGGACGCCATTGGCTTGAACCTTCCCCTTTCATCACAAGAAGTGGACCTCAATGAGCCCAGTTTGGGCTATTTCCATTTCGAGTCAGACCATTTCGCTTTCACGGTAGGCCGCTTCCCCGTGCATTGGTCCCCCTCCCCGGACTTCGGCCTGGCCCTGAGCAACGCCGTTCCCTACCATAACGCCGCCGAGTTCACCTTTAAAATGCCCCGAGCGCGCTACCGGTTCCTGGTTTCCAGCCTCAACCCGTGGCTGGAAGGGACGCCTCTCGGGGACTCTTCAAGCGAGAACTACCCTCCCGGGTCCGAGGAATACCTGCAGCGCCATTACGGCACCGATCACGGAGCCGGAAATTTCCACAAGCGCGTGTACGCCGAGCGCATCAAGACCTTGTTCGCCCATCGCCTGGAAGGGGATTGGGGACCGGTCGGGATCGGCATCACGGAGACCCAGGTGATCGGCGGAAAGGTGCCGGACCTTAGGGACGCGGGGCCGTTCGTCTTCTTCCACAACGACTTCAAGGACGGGTATACCAACGGCGCATTGAGCCTGGACGGCACGCTGAGACTTCCGGCCGGTTTCTCCCTGGCGGGAGAGTTGTACCTCGATGACGTGCAATACGCGGACACCGAGGGCGAAGGGAACACCGCGTCACTGCTGGGTTACCTGGCGGCTATCCGACACGGCTTCTCCGCGCGCGGCTGGGTTGTATCGCAGAGTCTCCACGCCATCCGCACCGATCCCTTCCTGTATGGATACCTGCAACCCCTCAGCACCATGGCCTCCCGGCACATCCTGGCCAGCAACAACCAGAAAGACGGAGAAACCCCCTTCGTCGACCGTTACGTGGTGGACTATCCCATCGGGTACCTGCGCGGCGGAGATGCTTTCGATTTCTGGTATCGGGTGGAAGCGTGGCGGGGGCGGGGGCGGGTGTCGCTGACGCTGGCCGTGCTCCAAAGGGGTGAGATTGAATTGTCTACTCCGTATCAGAACTACTACACCAGTGAGCACGACTCTCCGACGGGCCTGGCGGAAAAGGAGGTTCGCGCCCGTTTGGATGGTGCATACCGGATTCCCTACGGACTCACCATCCATGGAGGACTCGGCTGGCAGGACGTTCGCGATGAGGGGCATATCCGCGGCAACGATGCGGATCGTGTTCGGATGAATTTGGGGCTGTCCTGGGCGTTTTCCCCGTGATAACGTATAATCTTCCACGATTACGAAGGATCCCAAATGGAAAAGAACGCCAAGATTTTCATCGCCGGAATGTACGGCATGGTCGGATCCGCCATCGCGCGAAGCCTGCGCGCCCAAGGGTATTCCAACCTCCTCGGCCACTCGTCCAAGGAACTCGATCTGACCTCGCAACAGGCGGTCTTCGATTTCTTCAAGGCAGAGAAGCCGGACTACGTGTTCCTGGCCGCGGCCAAGGTCGGCGGCATTTACGCCAACAACACCTATCCGGCCGACTTCATCTACAGCAACATCTGCATCCAGACCAATATCATCCATGCCTCCTATATCTTCCGGGTGAGAAAGCTGCTGTTCCTGGGCAGTTCCTGCATCTACCCCAAGTTCGCCGACCAGCCCATGAAGGAGTCCGCCCTCCTGACTGGAGAGTTGGAGCCGACCAACGAACCCTACGCGCTGGCGAAGATCGCAGGCATAAAGATGTGCCAGGCCTATAACCGGCAGTACCACACCAGTTTCATCTCCTGCATGCCCACCAACCTTTTCGGGCCCAGTGACAACTATGATCTGATGAACGCGCACGTGCTTCCCGCCCTCATCCGCAAGGTCCATGAGGCCAAGATCAACAAGCAGCCCTCCTTCGTGGTCTGGGGCACAGGGTCGCCCAAGCGCGAGTTCCTGTACGTCGACGATTTGGCCGAGGCCTGCGTCTTTCTCATGAAGGAATACCTGCACGACGAGACCATCAATGTGGGAAGCGGCCAGGAGGTGACCATCAAGGAACTGGCGCTGCGGATCAAGGCGGCGGTGGGCTATGAAGGCGAACTGGTCTTCGATGCGTCCAAGCCCGACGGTACCCCACGCAAATTGCTGGATGTCACGAGATTGAAGGAGTTGGGATGGCAGCCGAAGGTGAACCTGGAACAGGGGATCGCCTTGGCCTATAAGGACTTCCTCACGGGCAAAGTCCGGATGTAAGCTTTTCCCGTGAGGGTTGGAGGATTCCGGCGTTTTTTTTAATATAATCGCTGTCATGACAACCACTTACGTAATGAAATTCCCACTCGTTCTCCTTAGCATCGCCTGCTTGGCTTCCGCGCAAAGCCTCGAAGACAAGGTTTCCCAGGCCCGGAAACTCCAAGCGCAATCCCTGCTCGGCACCGACGAACAAAGCTTGGATGCCACACTTAAGGAACGCGCCAGGAGAGCCAAAATCGGCACGGCCCCCGAAAACTATGATCCCGACTCCCAAGTGCTGGATTCGCTGATATCTGGCCCCGAAGGATCCTTGAATCCGGACTCCCTCTACAAGGAATCCCTGGAAATGGATCGGGAGGATACGGTGAAGGAGAAACGTCGACCCCTGAGAACCCTTAGGGGCAAGGCGCCCCTGCCCAAGCGTTACGAACAGCGGATTTTCCGCAGCGTGGACCGTAGCGCCTTCGGAAGCGCGCGTGGGGCCGCGGGCCGCGGATACGTCCTAGGGCCTGGAGACGGCGTCACGGTATCGCTCTGGGGAGACAAGGAAAAGGAATACGGCCTGGTCCTGAATCCGGAAGGCAAGGTCTTCCTGGAAGGCGTGGGCCTGGTCACCTTGGGTGGACTCAACCTCAACGAGGCTCAGGAGGTATTGAAGACGCGGCTCTCCCGGATCAACTCCGGTATCGCCCGCGGTACCGCCCATGTGGACATTTCCCTGGGCAAGGCCGGTCCCATAAAGGTGTTCGTGCTTGGCGAGGTCAAGGTTCCGGGCGGATACGTATTCACCGGCAGCACCAGCATCCTCTCGGCGCTTTATTTCGCCCAGGGTCCCACCGACATCGGCACCGTCCGCAATCTGCAACTGAACCGCGCAGGCAAGAAATTCCCCCTCGATTTGTACCAGTATCTGATTTACGGCCAGACTCTGAATCCAGATTTGCTGCAGGACGGCGACGTCGTATTCGCGGCCCGCGCCGAGAATCTGGTGGAAATCGACGGGGATGTGGGCCGGCCCGCCACCTATGAATTGAAGAATGGCGAAGGCATCAAAGAGCTGCTCGAGTTCGCCGGCCGCCTGAACGCCACCGCGGCCGCCCATAAGATGACCCTGCAGCGGATCTTCCCCGGAGGCAAGATCGACTATGTGGATTTGGCCTCGCCCCAGGACTACCTGAGCGGCAAAGCCAAGCTGAACCTGCAGGACGGCGATCGCGTGCTGGTGGAGAAATCGACCGAACTCAGCCTCAACTTCGTGACCGTAACCGGTCCGGTGAAATATCCCGGAACCTATTCCATCGAAGGCTTGGCCACCGTCAAGGATCTCATCGTCAAGGCCGGCGGCCTGCGCGAGGACGCATTCTTGGGTCGCGCGCACGTGGTCCGCTTCAATCCGAACGGATCCAGCCAGCTGTTCGCCAGCGCCCTCGACTCCTCGGAAATGGAGCACGTCCAACTCGCCCCGCGGGACAACGTGATCCTGTACAGCGTCAAGGACATGTACCTGCCCGACTCCGTGGAAATCGCGGGAGCGGTGTTCAATCCGGGACGCTATGAGTTCCGGGAGGGCATGACGGCGAAGGATCTGGTCATGCAGGCCGGTGGATTCCTCCCCGAGCACGAACACGGCAAGCTCCTCGTCTTCCGCGACGAGGCCGAGGATCGCAAGATCGAACAGATCGACCTCAGCATCAAGGAAGGCCTTTCGAAGACGGGCGAGAATTTCGCCCTGCACCGGCACGACCTGGTCCAGGTACCCGTTGATCCCCGCTGGTACCTCAAGGAGGTCGTGATCCTGGACGGCCTGTTCCTGCATCCCGGCAAATACGCCTTGCTGTACCCCGGGGAAAAGCTGGCCGCAGTGATCGGGCGCGCGGGAGGCTTCAAGCAGAACGCCTATATCGAAGGCGGCCGTTTCTTCCGCTCCAAGGACAGCGTCGGCCGCGTGGGCGTCAGCATCAAGAGCGCCCTTGATCACCCCAAGGCCAAAATCAACATCCCCCTGGTCGGCGGCGACAGCATCTTCATCCCGGAGCGCCTGAATACGGTCAAGGTGATCGGCGAAGTGGGCTTTGAGACCAGCGTACTATTCCAGGAAGGCGCATCGGTGCAGTACTACGTGGAACGTGCCGGAGGCTTCACCCGCCGCAGCGAAAAGGACAAGGTGGTGGTCCAGTACGCCAACGGCGAAACCAGCCGGGACGGGTACTTCAACCGCAAGCCTGATGCGGGTAGTGTCATCTACGTGCCGCAGGGACCGGAACCTAAGCCCATCGATTGGGTCTCGGGAACCAACATCCTTCTGGGCACCCTGACCGCGAGCGTTACCCTCATCCTGCTGACCATCCAGCTGAGCAAGTGATCCCTTTCGTTTCACCCACTCCCGTCCTTTCCGGACGGAAGCGGCATCCCGTCGGTTCCGCAGGTACGGTCCTGGCAATCCATGATCGCTAAACTCAAAGCCAAGCTCCAATCGCCCGTCTTCTTCCTGACGGTCGCCAACCTGTTCAGCGCCGCGGTGGGGTTTGTTTCTGGCATGCTCACGGCCCGCTGGCTGGGAGCCGGGGCATATGGCGTGATGGGGATCATTTCCGCCA
Organism: Fibrobacteria bacterium; assembly: GCA_039917895.1. Taxonomy (GTDB): domain Bacteria; phylum Fibrobacterota; class Fibrobacteria; order UBA11236; family UBA11236; genus Chersky-265. The sequence continues at coordinate 48,354 of JBDSIO010000269.1, forward strand.
TCAACGGCACTGCGCTCAACTTCGTCGACCTGCGCCTCAGTGATGTTATGGCCAAGATGTATTTCCGCAAGGATCTGGCGGAAGGCGAGGGGGCGAAGCGTTTCCGCGCCAGTCTGATCCAGTCAAGCCTGCTGTGCTATGGCGGCCTCTCCGCGTTCTTCTTCTTCCTGGGCCTCATCGCCAACCTGTTCCTTCCCCGTTTTTTCACCTCCCAGCCCGTGCATTGGACCTGGGCGCTATGCAGCGCCGCGGGATCGTCCATCACCTACTTCGTCAATCCCATCGGCTATATGCAAAGGCTCACTGGAAGGTTCCGTTTGCTAGGCTGGCAGACCATGGCGGGGAGCATTCTCTCTTCGGGCATGATGGTCCTATGCGTATTCCTGCAAAAGAGCCTCGATGGGTACTACCTGGGCTTCCTGTTGGCAAATTTCTGCGGGGCCGCTCTTGCGGTCGGCCTGGCCCTTTATGCGTGGATTCGCCTCGATGGGCTTCCCATCCTTGGCCGCGTGGACCTGTCCGCCTTGAAGGTCATGCGCGAGCACTCGCGATTCCTGATGTGGGGGAACTTCCTGGGCTATATCAAGCTGGGGCACCGGTCCGCCGACGTGCTACTCGTGGGCTATTTCTACAACGACAGCGTAACCGGCCTATACAAGTTTGCGCGGACCCTGACGGACAAGTTCTACATGCTTTTCGACGCTATGAACCAAGTGTATTTCCCTACCTTCATGCAGATGCTGAGCCAGGGGGCTGCGGCGGCGTACCGGCGCATGGCCACCCGCATTCTGGTCGCCACGCTGGTTTTCACCCTGGCCATCCTCGGCGTGGAATACCTGGGGCTGCCCTATTTCATGACCCTGGTCCTGAAGGGCAAATTCGCGGGCGTGGAACCCATCATTATGATAATGACCATCCCTTTCTTTTTCGTGACCGGCATGTATATTTGGATGTGGCCTTTGGTACTGCACCATAATCTGGCGGGCCGTTTCACGGTCTTCAGCGTGCTGGCCGTTCTCGCCCAATACGCGGTGGGAATTCTGGGTTTTGGGATTTTCCAACGCCTTGAGGCTTTCCCTAGCGGTTATGTTGGGCACTATGTTCTTCTGATAACCCTTTTGGGCGTACTCGTATATCGGAGGTTTTCGGAAATGGTTCCATTCGGCGGACCCGGTAAAGCAAAGAAATAGGATGGCTCTTTCCATGACTCTTCCGGAATCCGAATCAAAAGGTTCCATTTCAAAGGCTTCACCCGGGTTGCATGGGCTGCACATCGTTCAGGTCGGGAGCGATGACTCGGTTTTCCGTCCGGAGAGCCGCTCGGATTTTCCGGAAAGGCAACGGCGTTACGGCGCGGCTTTGTCCGAAAGGGCTCCCGGCAGCCGGATGACGCTGCTCATTTTGACCCAACTCCAAGGTGTCGAAAAGGTCCACTTGGGCAATGTGTCCTTCCTTCCCCTCTGCTACCGCAGGCGGTTTCAAATACCTGGGGTTGTCGGCAACGCCCTTCGCGAATTGCATCGCCATGATCCCATCACGGTGGTGTCTTCGCAATCCGTGCTTGAGGATGGCCTGGGGGCTTTGGCCTTCAAAAAGGACAGCGGGGTGCCCGTGGTCGGCCAGATCCATTTCGAGCTTTTCGCTCCCATCGCGCAGAAAGAGAATCTCGGCAAATTTCCCTGGTCCTGGATTCTCAAGCGCCTGGTATTCCGCGCCCTGCCCGAGTATTCCGCGTTGCGTCCCGTCGGCCTCACGACTAAGCAGAATCTGCTGAAGCTCGCCGCCCCCTCGCAACGCATCCACCTGTCTCCCGTCGCCGTGCCCATGTTGGAGATCCCGGCGCCCGAGGTCGAACGCGAACACAAGGTGCTTTTTGTGGGGAGATTGGCTTCCCAGAAGCGCCTGGACGTTTGGCTCAAGGTGGCGGCCGAGGTTGCCAAGCAGGATCCTGAGGTCATTTTCGAGATTGCGGGGGAAGGGGAACTCAAAGACACCCTGACCCGCCAAGCCCGGAGCCTTGGACTCGATCGCTTGCGCTTCTCCGGATTGGTGGCATACGATAAATTGCCCGCGCTCTATGCCTCCGCCAAGGTTTTCCTGCTCACTTCCAGCTACGAGGGATTGCCGCGCGTGGTGGTGGAAGCGCAGCATTTCGACCTCCCGGTCGTGGCCTCGAGGATTTCCGGCGTCGATGAAATCGTGGAAGACGAATCCACGGGTTATCTGCATGCCAGCGAGGATGTCCAAGCTATGGCCGAAAGCATACTGCTGCTGCTCCGGAACGAAGAGAAGCGACGGGAAATGGGACGTAACGGAAGCGTCCGTGTGGATGACATTTTCAATCCCCGCAAATTGATCAAGGAATGGGTTAACATCATGGTAAATACCGGAACCGAAGCCGCTCAAAGCCCTAGTTGCATCTTGAGCCCCAAGCGCCCAACCTATAAACGATGGAAAAGCCTTTCCAGCATGAAGTTTACGTTGCTTCGCACCCTTCAATACGAAGCCATCCAGGGCCTGCGGCTCGATGGCAAGGTTCTCGATATCGGCGGCGGGGAACGGAGCGGGTATTACGGCCTCCTTGATATCCGGGGCACCGTGGAAAGCGTCAATATCGACCCGACCATGCGCTCCACTTACATTGCGGATTTGAACCATCCCCTGGATCTCCCCTCGGACTCCTATGACACCGTGATAAGCTTGAACACCTGGGAGCATATTTGCAATGACGAACTGGCCATTAAAGAAGCCTTCCGGGTGCTCAAACCCAGCGGCAAATTCCATTTCGTGATCCCGTTCCTGTACCAGGCTCACGGATCTCCGCATGACTATCACAGGCACACGTCAACTTGGTGGCGCGATTACCTGGTCTCCTTGGGACTCAAGGAAAAAAATTTCATCGTGGAACCGCTGGTTTGGGATCCTATGTCTTCCGCCCACTCTGTGAACGGTTTCAGCCGTCGGGGATGGCTCAGGAAGCTGGTTATGCTGAAACCCTTGTTTTCCCGCC
>JBDSIO010000270.1:0-3726 GCA_039917895.1 Fibrobacteria bacterium
ACGTCACCGCCGTCGCCAACCAGAAGATCAACTACGCGACCGACAACGGCGCGCGCCAGAGCCCCTTGGCCTGGGTGATGCTCAACAAGCAATTGGGCGGGAACAAGGGCCAGTTCAAGGCGCCCTCATATGATCACTCCGGCATTTGGGCCAAGGATTCGGCCAGCGGCACGCTGAATGTGTTCGCCAAAGAGAACGCGGACCTGCTCACGCTTATCGAATGGATGGACATGGGCGTTCAATTCATGAACTCGATTCCGAAAAAATAAAGCCATGACCCCGAGATTTTCCTTCCTATCCGACGCCCGCGCCGGAGCGATCGCCCTGCTGCTGGGGCTTTCCACCGCTCTCGGCGGCGTAGCCCCCAAAGCCGGCAGCCCCGCTCCCGACTTCAGCCTGCCGGATCTGATCGGCGGTAACGTCGATGTCACCCTCAATTCCCTGCACGGGAAGGTGGTCATGATGGATTTCTGGGCCAGCTGGTGCCCGCCCTGCCGCAAGACCCTGCCCCAGCTCGGGCGCATGCGCGACCGCCATCCTTCCCTGGTACTTCTGGCCGTGAGCATCGATGAGCACCGCGCCAAGGCCTTGGATTTCCTGAAGCCGCGCGACACGTCCATGGTCTTCCTGCACGACGCGAAGCGCGCGGTGGCCACCCGATACGATCTGGGCGGCATGCCCTCCCTGGTCCTTATCGACCGCAAAGGCGTGCTTCGCTACCGCCATGACGGTTACACCGAAAGCGACGCCAAGGCCATTGAAGAGGAAGTCCGGAAACTCATGGAGGAACCATGACGCTGAAGCCGCGCATGACCCTTTCCTTGCTGACCGTGCTGACCGTGCTGACCGCGCTGGCCGCGCTGGTCCTGGGCGGCTGCGCCACCGTCAAGCCCTTCGAGCGGGAGATGCTCGCCGACCCCATCATGGACGCCAACCTGGGATTCGGCAACCAAGGCCTGGTCGATAAGTTCTTCACCACCCGCGAGGGCAGCATCGGGTGCGGCACTTCGGTGGGCGGAGGCTGCGGTTGCTCCAAATGAAGCCCGTGCGCCGGACCAGGATGGCCAGAGCAGCGGCGATCGCAGCGGCCGGTATCGCCCTCTTCTCCCTCTTATCCCTCTTATGCGCCCGCCCCGCCCGGGCCGACGAAATCGAATATTCCGTCTATTATTTCCGGGACAATAATGAGAACACCGTCGCCACCAGCGCCTTCTCCCTGGCCAAGACCCTCTATGAAAAAACCCTGATCTCGCTCAACATCGAGATGGATCAGACCACCGTTCCTCCCTTGCTGGACGGCGTCACCGGAGCCTCCCGGCCCGCGCGCCAGAGCAAATCCGCCTTCCGCAAAAACCGCGGCCAGATCATCGGAGGACTGGAGCAGACCCTGGGCGAGAACACCCGCGTGATGGGGAAAGCCTATTTCAGCCAGGAAGTGGATTACCAATCGCTTTCCTTCATCGGCGGCATCTCCCAGGATTTCGCGCAGAAGAATTTCATCGTGGATTTGCGGGGACAGTACATCGTGGACTCGGTCGGGGAAATCCTGGCGAACGGTTCCATCCTCAACCGATTCAAGGAGACCCACCTGGGCACCCTCAATCTGACCCAGGTCGTCTCTCCAACCGCGTTCGTCCACGGCTGTGTGGGAATCACGCGTATCCATGGATTCCAAAGCGATCCTTACCGCAAGGTCGAGATCGCCACCGCAAACCCCTCGGCGCCCGACACCATTATCGAGCGCCATCCCGACATGCGTTGGCGGCAGGTGGTAGGCCTCGGGGTCAACAAATACCTGCGCGACATCGACGGGGCCTTCAGTATCGATTACAAATATTATTGGGATGACTGGGGTCTGGCCTCCAACACCGCCCATTTCCAGTTCAACAAATACATCACCAAGGATTGGATCGTCAGCCCTTCCTACCGGTATTACGATCAGGCCGGAGTCACCTACGGAGAATACCTGGGCGGAGGCATGGGGGCATTCGACACGGAGGACTACAAATTGAAGATCTTCGGATCGAACGGCGCCGGCCTCAAGGTGGCGTGTTTCCTGCGGGCTTTCGGCCGCAAGCATCCGGCCTGGGAATTCCTAAACAACACCGCGGTGTCGGCGGAATACTTCCACTACTTCAACGACATGGTTCCGGAGAACTTCAGCGCAGACCTGTTCGAGACCCGGCTCCGCTTCGCCTTCTGAAGCCGGCGCCTGCCAAGGCCAACGCCTAGGTCAAGTCTGGGCTTGAGCCCGGGAACGACCCTTGGGACTTGGATCGATTAGGGTCGCGAACGACCCAAATGACTTTGCCCGGGATCGACTAGGGTCGCGAACGACCCAAATGACTTTGCCCGGAATCGACTAGGGTCGCACGGCCTTGCGCAGCCGCTTGATATGGGCGAGGTGCTCGCCTTCGTGCGCGAGCAGAAACGGAAGCGTTTCCCCCGCGGTGGTCATGGTAATGTTCATCAGCTTGTACGGCTTCCGCAAAGGCGCCTGCAAGCGTCCAGCCACGTCCTGGGGCAAGGCGCGGACCTGGACGGCCGCCAGTGAAAGCAATTCGTCCCAATCGGGAACCAGGGGATCGTAATCCTCCGGACTGGTCCCCAGGCCGAAGTAGGCCTGAAAGCCCTTGGGGATGGGCGACGCCACGCCGCACCACTCGTACAGGGTAATGCCCTGGGTGAACAGCAGATGGCCCAGTTGCCAGTGCAGGCTGTTGCGAAAGGTTTCCGGAAAACGGGGAACCAGAAGTGCTTCATCCTCCCCGATGTTCGCCAGGAACTTCAGGTTGAAAGCCCGCAGGTTGGTAAAGTCACGGAGCAAAGTGGCGAAGGGCAGGGTTTCGGAAGAATGAAGTGGGTCGGGCATGCTGGAACGGTAGAAATTATGGTTATCCCTGATCTATCAACAGGACGGATCCGTGTTTCGCCCGAATTTCGTGGATAACCTGTTGAAACCGAGGGACTATGGGGAAAAGCTAGGGGAAAGCCTGATTACTCTTCCGCACCCGACCAATCCCCTTTACCACCCTTCCGTTGCTGCTTTTTCTTGGAGTGGAGCGATTTCGCTTTTTTATTGCTTCGCTTGGCGGAACGGGGAACCTTGGTGGTTTTACGGATTGCAGGGCGCTCGTTGAGCTTCGCCGCCTTTTCCCGCAATTTGCCGAGGGCGATTTGCTTGTTCATGAATTGGCTGCGCTCTTCCTGGCACATAACCACCAGGCCGGTGGGCAAATGATGCAGGCGGACGGCGCTTTCGGTCTTGTTCACGTGTTGACCCCCCTTGCCTCCGGAGCGGAAGGTATCAACCTCGCATTCGTCCAGCAGGTCTTCATCGGATTCGGGGAGTACAATGCGGTCCATCGCTTGAAAAGAGAGCAATTATTCCGGTTGCTGAACGGGGTTTCCCCGGAAAATGGGCCAGATACCGCCATTTTTATCCGAAGGACGTGCCTTTTCGAAGGGGGTGAGTTATTTTTACGCCGAAGTGGGGTTTTGGGACGGGGTTTTGGGACGGGCTCTTGGTCCCGTACCGGTGATCCATGGCCTCAAATCGGCGGCAGTGGCATAACCGCAACAAGGTATTTTCATTAGGTACCGACAAGAACCTCGGTTTTCCGGTTCTCGCAAGGGATTGTAGTGGTAAAATGGGCATTATCGAACCGAATCATTTGAGCCTGGGTTTCGTCGAAGCCCTTTACGCGGACTACCTGAAAGATCCCG
>JBDSIO010000271.1:0-26683 GCA_039917895.1 Fibrobacteria bacterium
AGTTCATCAGATCGGTGGAAGAATACATGGCCATGGCTTTGAAATCATTGGTGCCGCCGGAGAAATGTTCCCCATAGAGATAATATTTTCCATTTTCGAACCAGATTCCGCCTCCATGGGCGTTGACCGGCTCTCCATTGTTATCCAGCCAGGTGGTCCCGGACTTGATGGAGGTTACGGCCGCAAGTGCCGAGGACGTAACAAGAATAAGGGTGCAACAAAAGAACACGATGAAAATACGGAGGTTTGCTCTTGAGCAACGGGAACTTACCCCAATTCCCGTGGTGTTCGTTTCAAGAGGCGACCTTAGGCGATTTTCGAACAATTAACCCTCCTCGATCCTTCCATGATTCCTTTCGTGTCCGGAATACCCGGCCTATTCCGATTGCGGATCAGGGAATGATGATTTTTTGCGCGGCCGTGCCGCCGCTTCCGCGCAAAGTCACCATATAAACGGCCCCGGTTTCGCCTTTGAAAGCGAACTGGTGTTGGCGCGTGTTCGCGGTGACAATCAGCTTGCCCTTGGTGTCGGTCACCTCCACTTCGGCTTCCTCCTTGAGGCCGCCCAACCGGATCATGCCGGACGCGTAGGAGACCATAATAGGATCGCGGGGCTTGGCGGAAACCTGCGGATGCACGTCTGTCCCATTGCTGAGGGAATATTGCTTGAAGAAGTTCCATACCTCGTCCGATTGGTAAATGTCATTCAAGCTCGGCCATTTGTGACCCTGCCCGATGATGGAGTCGATAATCACCTGGGTGTTTCCCTCGCAGGGACCGTAGACTACACGCACCGATTTGGAGTTCGGCTTAGAGGCTGGATACGGTTTGGTCATGGTTCCGGTGGTGGGGCATTTGTTCTTGTTCAGCCAATAATCGCGGTCCTTCAGAAAAGAGGACGCGCCTTCCGAAGCGCCCCAAGTGAGGAGAATCGGGACCGGGCGCGTGTTCTTGCAGGACGCGCTCGCGTTGATGTGCCCGGATTCGGGAGCGACCGCGGCAAATATGTCGGGATAGAAGCAGGCGGCCGCGAAGCTGATGAACCCCCCCTGGGAGAATCCAGTCATGTAGACGCGGTTCCGGTCAATCTTGTAACGCGCGTCAACCGAATCGAGCAAGGCGAAGAAATACGGGAAGTTCTCGGTGCTTTGCATGTTTTGCCAGATCGCGCTGCCGCAATTGGGCCCAGCGCAGGCATAAATGCAGATATACTTTTCCCGGTCGGCGGTGGCATCGGTGCTGCCCATTTTCTGGAACCAGCCGCCGCTGTCGGTGGCGCCATGGACGTAGAAGACCACCGGCGGCTTCTCTCCCAGCCCGGTGGGCACGCGTATGAGCGCGGCCCGTTTCGCTCCGCCGACTTGCAGGTTCAAGATGAATGAATTCTGGGCGAATGCGGACGCCGTAAGCGACAAGATGAGTGCCGCCGCGATAATGCAATACCGAATCATAGTATCTCCTTTAATGCTTTCAGAACTGCATGAAGAAATCCCAGCCCTCTTTGGCGATCCAATTCACGTTGGAGCCGGGGTCCATAGCCACGTGGGTGTGAGGGCCGTTGAAGGTGCAGATCTTGGTCGGATATCCGGGTTTGCATCCGGCGAAATCGTAGCAGACGTGATTGCCCGACTTCCAGGTGGGAATTTCCGCCGGGATGGTGCAGCCATTGTCGGCGGCCTTCTCGAAGGCGATGAATTTCGCCCCTTGCTTCGTCGCTTCGTTGTTGACCCAGGGGCAGGTACGGTCGCCCATGCCGGTTGTCTGCATCCAGGCAATCGGATCCTTGGGCTTGGAGGTGGGGTTATAGATGCGGTAGTTGACAGGAGCCATGGCCACGCCTGCCCGGATTACTTTCTGGCGACTCGTGGAGAGCGAAAAGGAAAGCATGCCCCCCCCGCTCATTCCCATTGCGAAGATACGCGTCGTATCGATGCAAAGGCCCTCTTTTGCGGCAGCTATGATGACATCGAAAAGGACGTGATCCTTATCGTCCGTTGCACTCCAGCTACCGCCGATGCCTCCCGGCGCGATCCAAATCGCGGGGACGTTCGCTGCTGTCGCCTGGGCCTTGAATCCCCACCACCCCCCCCGGGGCACGTCGGCGGCCGCGCCGGGCATACCATGTCCGACAAAGAAAAGCCGGTACGGGGTGGCCGGGTCGTAGTTGGCGGGAATTTCGATAACGTAATTCCGACTCGTGCCGCCGGCCATGATGGTCTTGGCGCCGTTCGTGAGTGTCGCGGGCTTACCGCAGCCGGTGCTCTTGGCCGGGGGATTCTTGAGGCCGCCCCAGATGTCCATAGAGACTTCCAGGGTCACATCGACGGTCGCTTCGGCTACGGTAAGTTCAACCCTCTTCGTGACGAAACCGGACGCGCTGACCTGCAGGGTATCCACCGCTGCCGCCACCTTCGCCAAGGAGGCTCCTGCCTGGGCTGAAAACTCCGGGGAAAGGATCTCGGTCGCGGCCGCGGTCCTGGAAGTGAAACCCGTGGGGAGGTAAGGGAAGGCTTTGGTCGTGCGCCCGACGGTAGCCTTGACGAGGACCAGGTTTTGCGATAGGATCCTTCCCGCCAGATTCAAGCGGTAGGTGCCCGGGGAAGCCATTTCCATGGCCATCCGATCCAAGAGATGGCCTTTCACGTCGAGGATTTCGATCCGGATCGGCGCCGTTTGGGCCGTCGCCAATTCGAGGATGCCCTGCCTCAGGCTCATCTCTGAGGTTATGGCAACAGCTGAACGCCGCACGGAGTTCGGGGTGACGTTCAGGGAATACATGCCATCGGCGCCGGTCGTATCCTTCCCTTTCGCATGTAGGAGTTCAACGATGGCGTTCGCGACCGGCTTATTGGCGGCATCCTTGACGGTCCCGCTGACCTTGATGGATTGGGCGAACCCGATGGAAACCAAGCATACGGCGAGACCGTAAATGGCGTGAGTGTGCATATCCTACCTCAGCTGTGACTTATAAAGGTACCATGCCCCACGCCAACTCAAATATAGGCCGGATTGACCTTTGCGCCATGCAGTTAATTGTTGGAATGAAGGAGTATCGAGGCCCCCAGTGCAGAGACCTTTCCTTGCTTATAAAGCGCAGGAAAGGCGCATTTCCGACTAAAAAATGACCTTTTAATCATCCAAGTACGCAGGGCGGCGGCAAAGCGGAAATCGTTAAGCCAGGCCGAGTCCGGTCAATAGCCGGAGGGTGCCGGAGCGACCTTGCCTACTGCATCGATGAACATCGGGGAAACAGGCATGGCCAGGGATGCGCCGGATCGGTTCCTGTTCGAGGCTCGATACAGGACACGCCCGCGTTGCAATCGAACCAGGTGAGCGGCCTCGGCCCTTATACGCATGTCCTCGCCAGCAAGGATGGAAGATGCGCCCTGGTATTCGTAAGCACCTGCGTCGGGAGCGCCACCCACGGGCACGGGATGTCCGTCTTGATCCAATTTCGTAGTGATGGCCGCGCCCATGTCGATGGCGGGGCTGACGGCTTTGAGCCGGTAATCCCCCGTCGCCGCGTCCACGAACAGCGGATCGCCGTTCTTTTCCTTGGCCCCGATGGTGAATCCCAGTCCGCCCCCCCGCAGGTTGAAGAGGTTGTTTTCATGAGTGATGGTGGAAGCGTCGCAGACGTACCAATTGACCAGGGAAAAGATGTTGTTGCGGATGGTTAGGGACTTGGGAGTGGTATTGTTGAAGAAAATCATGCGCGTGGCGCCCCAGCCGCCATGCGGCACGGTCTGAACCACGGTGTTGTTCTGGATGACGAAGTTCTGGAGCGTCACGGCGTATTGGCCGTTGGAATTGAGCAGTCCGAACCAACCGTTGTTCACCGAGACGTTGTACTCGACGCGGGAATTCGAGACGACCCCCGAACTCCGGCCCCCGGCTTCCAGGAACCCCTCGCAACCCGTGGCGAAATTATGGTGGATATAGCAGCTGTCGAGGGTCTTTTCAGCCCACCATTCCACGGCGCCGCCGTCGAACTTGTAATCGTAGCTGGGAGCCTTGCAATTCACGAAGCGGTTGTAGGAGATTTCTATCCGCGAATTGTGCATCCAGATCCCCGTGGCCCCATTGTCGTCGTCCTTGTTGTCTTGGGTGTTGGTCACCATCTTGAGATCATGGATATAGTTCTTGGTGATCAGGTTGTCCGACCCTTGCACGGATAAACCAGAGCCGCATTCAGTCATCTCGCAGTTACGGACCACGTTATGGTTGGCCGTGCTCGAGATGGCGACACCCTCTCTCAGGGTGCCCTTGACCATCAGACCGTCGACGATGTTCCAATCGCCGGATATGCGTATGGACTGCCCGGTGAAGAGGGGCTTTTCGCCTGTGCCGGAGATCCGGAAGGTGATGGGCGCCTCCTGTGTCCCATTGTCGTCGAGGGTGAGGGCTTCGGTGAACTGGGAACCGGGCATGAAATTCACGATGTCGCCCGGAGCGAAGGCGTGCGACTTCACCGGCGCCAGGGATTTCCAGGCAGTGGCGGCTGATTGTCCGGTATTGTCGTCCGCGCCGGTCTTGCTGTCCACGAAATATTCCGCCGCCCCGGCCGGCCCTGCCATGCAAACCGCGATCCACATCAGCCAAATCCTTGAATTCATGAACATCCCCGTTACGAAGGTGTCCGGTAGCCGGATTGAAGGAGCCGCACGGCTACTCGGTGTTCCAGGGCGCCATTTTTCCGGATACAAATCACTTGGGCAGAAAATCCTTGATTGCCGCGTACCAAATATCAGCCATGTACGCGTACCCGCGATCGTTGGGATGCGTGCCATCGCTGAGGTCGGCCAGGGCCATCTTGCTCATGTCGACGCCGACGATGTGCTGGCCTTTCGCGGCGCGGGTTTGAACGATCCCCGGGATCTTGGCGTTGTAGGCCGTCAACGAGGCCGTCAACGCCGCACTGACGTTGGCGAGGGGAGTGATCTGCGAAAGCACGATGAGCGCGTTCGGGGCGTTCTGTACGATTTTGTCCAAAAGCGCTTCGAGACGCGTCGCCATGTTGGCGGTTTCCCTGGCGAAAACGTCATTGGTCCCGATCATGAGCAGGATGATGTTGGGATTGCCGTTCAACGCGGGGCTCGGCACCAGTTTCGATATCCCGCTGTAGCTGCTGGAGATCATGTTGAAACCGGGATCGATGGTCCAGCCGGCGTATCCCTCGTGATTACGCGGGAAGGGCTGGCCCGACACGCTCGACGGTCCATGCGCCTGGGTGCCCGTGAATGTGGCCTTCTGTTTGGCAGCCAGGATCAATTTGTAAAGCGGCGCACGGTAGCCGCCGTTGTCAGAGGATTTGGCGCCTCGGGTGATCGAATCCCCGAAGGGCAGGAGCTTGCAGGCAGTGCCGTTGGTCGGGCACGGATTGTACACGGTCGTTGCATCGGCCACAAGCGTTACGTTCAGGGTGGTATCGTAGGATGAAAGCGGGAGCTTTTTCGATGCAAAACCGGTGGCTGTCACCTGAAGCGTATCGACCGAAGCCGCTATTTTCGCCAGTCTCCCGCCGGAAGGGCCGGTGCCCGCACCCGTGAAATACTCCTCGGAAGGACCATTCCGCAATGGAAAGTAACGGAAGGTTTCCACAAGCCGGCCAATTGATGCCCGAACTACCAGGATATTATCGGAATGTGAAGCGCCTGCGATATTCACATGGTATACACCCGGTTGTGCTTTCGGTAACGATCCCTTCTCCTTAAGATTGCCTCTCACATCGAAAACCTCAAACTTCACGAATGAGGGTTTTCCCACCGTGATTTCCAAAACGCCTCTGTCCAGCCTAAAGCTTTCCGAAAGCGTCCCGGAAACGGTTGCTATCGATACGCCGGGCTTGATGATGGAGTAAGTTCCATCCGAGCCCGAAGTGTCCCTCATCCCTTGTTGAACTAATTCCACCACCGCATTGGCCACCGGCTGCCCGGCGCCATTGGAAACTTTTCCCCGCACATTAATGGTCTGCGCACGGAGAGTTGATCCAAGAGCAACGATTAATCCTAAAGCAAAAATCCGTTTCATGATTCTATCCAATGGAATGGTGGTATTTCCGTAATGTAACGTTCCCCTTGGCTCCCCGCACCGGGAATAGCCGATGATCGCGTCCGGGGAAAAATGAAAAAGGGGTAACACCCCATCGGCAAATTAGCGCGAGGGATCAGAGTGATCTTTCGCTTGAGGTTCCTTTCGACGGCCCCGGGCATCCCGTCCGGCGTCCTCTGCGGGATTGTACCGGTATATCCAGCCGGCCCCGGACATTTCCCGGTTACCCCGTCCCGTCACGGACCGGATTTCGGGCTTTTTCGCGATTCCGGCTGCGCAGACCCCGCTCCCCAGGGACGCAGGCCGCACGCTGGTATTCTTTATCGAGGTCGGTAGGGTTTGGGCCACTTCCAGGCCCCAACCCCTGAGGCTCGAGAATTTGCCGTCCGTGGTCATGTCGAGCCAGGTTTGAGGGTTGTTTCCGGGGCCCCAGCTCCAAGCCAACCACCCCAGGCCAAGTCGCTGGCATTCCTCCAAGATCAGCTTATAGGGAATGGCGCCGGCAGCGTTTTGTTCCCATTCATTGCCGAATTCGCCGATTATGAAGGGAATGCCCTTATCCACGGTGGACTGCAGCTCATCCTTTACCTTCTGGTCGGTCCACCCCCACATGACCGGCCAATAGGTATGGACTGAGAAGAGCAGGTTCTTTTCGGGATCGGCGGCGAGCAGGTCCAGCCCGGCCTCGCGGATCACCGAGAGCTTCTGCCCATATCCCGGAGCGTCCACCACGATGGTGGCCTTGATACCGGCATCCCGCATCCTTTTGATACCCGCAGCGTACGCGGTCTTCCACTCCACCGCCGTCACGTTGTTGTCGCCGACCTCATTCCCGATATTGAGGAGGAGGTGGGACTCGTGTTTCTTGAGCACGGCCACGATCTCCGGTTTCAACCAGTAATCAAACAAGCTTGGGAGCTTGTTCAAAAGACCGGTGGCGTCGTGCAGTTCGGGCATGGGGATCATTCCCGCCTTCACGCTGAGATTCATCCAGTTGTCGAGGTCGGCGGCTTTGTCCGCGACCACGGCCACGATGCGCACGCAATTGGCCCCGGTCTTGGCGATCTCGGCGAGACTCGCGCCAGAACGACTGGACCAAGTGGTCATCTCGTTGATCCCGCGCAGGACGACCCGCTGGCCACAGCGATCGACCAGGTAACGGCCCTCCACCCGGAAGCCGGGAGGCTGCGCTTGTGCATGGGCCATGGAATGGAAAAAGGACAGGATTATGCTCAGGTTAACCCAGATTAATGGTCTACGCATTTTGCTCCCTTGGGGACGGTCCCGCAACCAAGATACCTTCGACCCGAAAATCCGGGCCGGAGAAAGTCCACAAGTACATTGGTAGTGTTTTCAGGTGGCCAGGATTTCCGGGATGGAATTTTTTTGATTTCCTTTACCCCGGCCAACCCCGGCGTGAGAATCCTTCAGGTTCCCATAACGGGATTACCCGACGCGGGCGGTTATCGCGTCGCCGCCGGGACAAGGTTCAGCGGGGAGGAAGCCCCTGGGCGCCGTACAAGGCCGCTTATTCGTGCCTTCACGGGAATAGGCGCAACCCGGACTGCGGCTGGGCTGGTTCCTCCCACCCAACCGTCATGTCGGTATATCCCTGATTGGCGCCCCATCCAGAAATTTTGAAATCTCTTTCGCGAAGGAATCGGGCCGTTCCAGAAAGGGCATATGCCCGCAATCTTCGATAAGACGCATGCGAGTATTCCCTTTAACCAAGGCCGAGAATTTCCGAATGTTTTCCGGCGTTGCGTATTGGTCCTCGGTTCCTGAAAGGAAAAGACTGGGGCAGGTGACATCGGCAACCAGTTCCGTTGCGTCCGCGCTGATCAAGGCATGGATTCCTTCGATATAGGATTGCGGTTCATTGGCTTCCAACAAGCGGGCGAACATGGCCACGGCCTCCGGGGATTCGGCCAAGAACGATTTTGAAAATAAAGGGGGTGCGGCCTGGGTTCCGATTCCATTCATGCCTTGGTTCCGAATCCTTTCCGCCCGGCCGGAAAGCCGCTCATAAACCGTCGCGGTGACCCGGGGTAATCCCCCCACGAATATCAGGGAATCTATCAAATCCGGACGCTCGGCGAAAACCTGCAGCGCGATGATACTGCCCATGGAATGCCCAAGAACGCAGATGGTCTTGCCAGGGGAGATGGCTTTTTCCAAAAGCAGGATTTGAATCAGGGCATCGGCGCAGCGACGCAGGGAAAACGGGGAATTGGGAATCCAGCTCCTCCCTGTGCCTGGCAAATCCATCGAGACGGTTCGGAATCCGGCTTCCAATTTTTTCCCGAGTCCCCCGAAAAACCAGGCGCCGCCACCCAAGCCATGCGCGCAGACCAAAACCTGGCCTTGGCCAGATTGCTCCACATAAACCTTTTCAGGACCGAGTTCAAGCATATTCCAGGTCATTAGATTCCCCTGATTTTGGGTGGATTCTGATTCTTCACGGCCGGGTGGCCGGGGTGGGTATTCCGGTACTGGGTCGCAGATTGGCCCATGAGCTTCGAGAAATAGCGATTGAAATGGCTATGATCATAATAACCCGTCTTCACGGCGATTTGATTGATGGAGAGGGAGCTTTCCGCCAGGAACTGGCAAGCCGCTTGGATGCGCGTGGAGACGATATAGGCCGTGGGCGTGGTGCCGAAATGTTTCTTGAACCGGCGCTCGAATTGACTCGGAGACATGGCGGCCAGTTTGGCCAAGGTCTCGAGGCTGATGGGCGAGGAGTAATGGGAAAGGATATGCTCAATCACATTGGACATTTCCATGTAAGGCTTGAAAGTCGAGTGGGATCTTTTCACGTCCCGGGAGAATCCCGCTATGCCTTGGACCGAGCCCTTACTGTCATAGAGAGGTACCTTGGTGGTGCTGAACCAGTTCGATCCGCCATCGGGGGCGCGGCTCAGCTCCAACTTGTTGACAATCGGCTTGCCATGCTCCATCACCCAGAGATCATCGCGGCGATAGATCTCCGCCAAATTCCTGGGCCAAACCTCGAAATCCGTTTTCCCGATCAGTATGAATTCGTTTTCCATCCCGCAGGCTTTGACGAAGTAAGCATTGGCCGCTATGAATCGCCCTTCGCGATCTTTAACGAAGAAATAGGTGTCGCCCAGATATTCGAGCAATTCCAAAGCCGGCTGGCTGACAAGGCGTTTCAGGAACTTGCGTTTCAATCCCGCCGCGTCCATTCCCGATTCATTCCTCATAACCGCTCTCGTTTCCTATGCTTTCCGATGGCAAATCGCAAAAATCGGCCACCCCATGAAAATATCTCCGGTGACATCATCCGGATTCAATACTGTCGAAATTGTACACACCTTTGCCGATCACTTACCCGTACACTTTTACACTTTCCAACTATATTCTTCCAGGGTGAATTTGCTGAGGCTAACCCAGGGGCGGTTCCGTCCCTGATCTTGATATCTGATCCATTATTACAAGGGAGCGAAGATGGCCGGAAAAATCCTACTTATGACGGGAGACGGTGGAGAGTGCTACGAGGTCCTGTACGCCGTACATCGACTAAGGGAAGCGGGCTTCGTGCCGGTGATCGGCGCGCGCTCCGTCAAAAGGCTCCACTTGGTCATCCATGATGACGAACCGGGCTGGGATACCTACAAGGAGCGCCCCGGCTACGAAATGAATTCCGATATCGCCTATAAAGACGTTAAAGTTTCCGACTTTGACGCGACCATCCTCATCGGCGGGCGCGCTCCGGAATACCTCCGCAATGACCCGTTGGTCCTGGACATCACCCGGCAATTCGAGAAGCAGGGGAAATATATTTTCATCATTTGCCATGGTATCCAAATCGCAATCGCCGCCGGCATAATCAAGGGCAAAACAGTCACCTGCTATGAGCACTTGAAGTTCGAGATTGAAAGCTGCGGGGGCACATTCATCGATGAGTCTTCGCATATCGACGGGAAAATCGTGTCCGCGAAAGTCTGGGCGGATCATCCCAAGTTTTTCGCGAATATCATGGCTTGCATGAGCGAGTACAACGGAAAGAGGTAAGCCCGCCAAGGGCTATCCTTCCTCATTATGACGATTCAGGAAAACTCCAGAAAGTACTTGCCCAAGGACGGCTTCAAGGGAACGCTGATCGGTCGGGTTTGGGTACCCACCGCCCTCTCCGGGAACGTCGCGGGGCCGAGTCCCGTTCTGGTCACGGAAAATGGCGTGCTCGATCTCACGGACATCGCCCCTACCTGCTCCGATCTTCTCAATCAGGAGTTTTCCACCCAGGGCTTGGAACTTTCCGGGTTGAAAAACCTGGGAAGCTTCGACGCTATCATGGCCAATACCCTGGCTTCTAGGCGAAGCGCCGAGGTCCCGCATTTCCTCTCTCCGGTGGATATCCAAGCCATCAAGGCCTGTGGCGTCACCTTCGCGGTGAGCATGGTCGAACGCGTTATCGAAGAACGCGCGGAGGGAGATGCCAAGAAGGCGGAAGCTATCCGCAGCTTGATCCGGGAGCGAATCGGGACCGATATTTCCAGCGTCAAACCCGGTTCCGCACAAGCGGAAGATTTAAAGCAGGCGCTGAAGTCCCAGGGGATATGGTCGCAATACCTGGAAGTCGGGATTGGGCCTTATGCCGAAGTCTTCACCAAATCCCAGCCGCTTTCGTCGGTTGGAATCGGAAGCCAGGTCGGCATTTTGTCCGTCTCCGCCTGGAATAATCCGGAACCGGAAACGGTTTTGATAGTCAACGGTAAAGCCAAGGTGTTGGGAGCCACCTTGGGCAATGACGTAAACCTGCGCGATATCGAGGGCCGCAGCGCCTTGCTGCTCGGTAAGGCCAAGGACAACAATGCTTCCTGCGCCATCGGCCCGTTCATACGGCTATTCGACGGCAGCTTCAACCTTGAAAATGTCCGCACCCAGGATGTGGGCCTCACCATAACAGGTCAGGATGGCTTCCGGCTTTCCGAAGCCAGTCGGATGACGAAGATTAGCCGGGATGTTCTGGAACTGGTCGCCCAGGCCATGAACGCGAACCACCAATATCCGGATGGAATGGCCCTCTTCACCGGGACCATGTTCGCTCCCACCCAGGATCGCGATGGAAAAGGGCAAGGCTTCACCCATAAAATCGGCGATGTCGTCGACATCCACTCGGAAATGCTGGGCGTGCTGCGAAATACGGTAGCCTATTGCGATCAAATACCCGCCTGGGAATTCGGCATTTCGGCGTTGATGCGGAATTTGAGCCAACGCGGCCTTCTGGATATTAAAACAGCCAAGGACTCCTATTCGTGATCACCTTGAAATACCAATCCTACGTCGGCGGCCATTGGACGACACCCGGTGGAAAACCGTTTTCATCGGTAAATCCCCGCACGCGGGAAATCGTGGCAACCTATGCGAGTTGCGGGGCGGCCGAAGCGGAACGCGCCTTAAGCATGGCTCACCAGGCCTACCAGCGGTATCGCTCCCTCGATAAGGATGCCATCGCGAAATTCCTGGGCGCCATTGCAGGCGAGATCGAAGCTTTGGGCGATCAATTGCTGGATACTGCGGATCGCGAAACCGGCTTGGGGATTCCGAGATTGACCGGCGAGCGCGCCCGCACTTGCGGGCAGCTCAGGGCCTTCGCGCAATTGGTTTCCGAGGGCCAATGGGTCCAAGCCAGCATCGATACCGCGCAGCCCGACCGGCAACCTTTGCGTAGGCCGGATATCCGCCGCATGCTGCGGCCAATCGGTCCGGTAGTGGTTTTCGGCGCGTCCAATTTTCCTTTTGCCTTCGGCGCCGTCGGCGGGGACACGGCTTCGGCCCTGGCCGCTGGTAATCCCGTGGTTGTGAAAGGGCATTCCTTCCACCCTGCCACTTCGGAATTGTTTTGCCATGCGGTAGCCAAGGCCGCGGAATCCTGCGGCCTCCCGGAAGGAATTTTTTCGCTGCTGCTCGGCGATAATCACGCCTTGGGAGCATCATTGGTAACCCATCCCTATACGCAGGCGGTTGGATTCACGGGTTCCCTGAGAGGTGGCCGCATCCTCATGGATTTGGCGGCCAGCCGGGAAGCGCCCATTCCCGTATACACCGAAATGGGAAGCATCAATCCGGTTTTCATTTGCGATGATGCCCTAAAAACCAAGGCTGAGACGATCGCCGCCGGCCTCAGCGCATCCGTGTGCATGGGCACGGGCCAATTCTGCACCTCTCCCGGAATAGTCGTCATCCGGGAGAATCCGGAATTCGAGAAAATGCTCGCGGGAATGTTCGCCGAAAAGCCGCGTGGGGTCATGTTGCATGCCCGGATTGCTTCCGGCTTCGCTGAGGCCGTTTCCGAAACCATGAAGCACGGCGATGTCAACTGGCTCAACCGGGTCGAAGCCACTGCCCTGGACGATAAGATGACGCCTCCGAACATTTTGATGAAGACGAGCGCCGCGGCCTTCCTTGCCGATCCGAAGCTGTCGGAGGAAATGTTCGGACCCGCGATCTTGATGGTGGCCTGCCGGGATGCGGCCCAAATGCGGGAAGTCGCGAACCATTTGTCAGGTAATCTGACCGCGACGCTGCACGCTACCGAGGCGGATTCGGAAGCAGGGAAGTTGTTGGAAATCCTGGAACAAAAAGTCGGCCGTGTGGTTTTCAACGGCTATCCTACCGGGGTCGAAGTGGTTCCTTCCCAGCAACACGGGGGGCCTTATCCCGCCACGTCCGTTGCCTCCTCCACCAGTGTCGGCGCCGATGCGATCAACCGCTTCTCCCGCTTTGTAGCCTATCAGGACGCGCCTAACGGTTTGTTGCCGGAAGCGCTGAAGAATGAAAACGCCTACGGCATCTACCGCAAGGTGAACGGCAAACTCTCCCGGGATCCGCTTTAGGCCGCGCCGGATGAAAGCCGTCATCACCGATTGCAATTTCGCCTCCTTCTCGGAAGAGCAGGCCATGTGCGGGCGGGCCGGTCACCAACTCGTCGTCCACCAATGCAAAACGCCGGAAGAGGTGATAGCGGTGACGGCGGACGCCGACGCTTTGTTCGTCCAATACGTCCCCATTACGGCGGCGGTGCTGGCCAATCTGAAGCAGTGCAAGGTGATCGTCCGCTATGGCATCGGGCTCGACAATATCGATTTGGCCGCGGCCAAAAAATACGGTATCCCCGTCTGCAATGTCCCCGATTACGGCATCGACGAAGTGGCCGACCACGCTTCCGCCCTGATCCTGTCCCTGTTGCGCCAACTCCCCTTCTTCGACGGATCAATCCGCAAGGGATTGTGGCCTGCGACCGCTCCCTCGCCCATGCTGTCCTGCCGGGGGATGCTTTTCGCCGTAGCCGGCGCAGGACGTATCGGACGCGCTACCTTGGAGCGCATGCGCGCCTTCGGTTTCCGGCTCGGCGCCTTCGATCCTTTCGTTTCCGCCCAGGACATGCAGGCCATGGGCGCCGAGAAATTGTCGCTGGATACTCTCTTCGCCGAAGCCGACGTGATTTCCCTGCATTTGCCGTTGACGCGCGAGACGCATCACCTTGTGAACCGGGATCGCTTGCGCGCCATGAAGCGGCATGCCATCCTCATCAATACCTCCCGAGGCGGCCTCATTGACACGGCCGCTTTGGCCGAAGCCTTGGACGAGAACGTGATCGGCCACGCCGGCATCGACGTTTTCGAAAATGAACCCATGGAAGCGGACCATCCGCTCAGGAATTGCAAGAATGCCTTGTTGACTCCGCATATCGCCTATTACAGCGCGGCCAGCATTGTACGCTTGCAGCGTTTCGCGGCCGATGAGGTGGAGCGCGCCTTGGCCGGAAAACCCCTGCGCTGCCGGGTTGGCGGGGACTGATGCGCGTAAACCCGCCCTCCAGGCGGGTTCGTGGAAGGAGTGCGATAAGATGGATTTGAAATGCGTCTGGAAAACTCCCGCCATTCTCGGCGAGGGTCCGCTTTGGGTGGAACGTGAAAACGCCCTCTACTGGGTGGACGTGGTGGGTAAACAAGTCCATCGTCTTGGCCTAGCCGATGATTCGCGCAAGTCTTGGAATTTTCCTACTGAAATAACCAGCCTCGCGCCCCGCAAACAAGGAGGCATGGTCGCGACTACCCGGCATGGATTCGCTTTCATCGATTTCACCTCCGCGGATCCGCAACCGGAAATCTTCGCCTCGTTGGAATCCGATATTCCCGGCAACCGTTTCAATGATGGAAAGGCCGATAGGCATGGACGCTTCTGGGCCGGTTCCGTGGACGAAGCCGGATGGAAAGCGGAAACCGGAAGCCTATATCGGTTGAACGCGGATTTGTCGGTGGAAAAAAAGGACGGTCCGTATATCTGCAGCAATGGACCCGCCTTCAGCGCGGACCATAAAACCTTTTACCACAGCGAGACCATGAAGGGTTTGGTCTACGCCTTTGATTTTGACGAGGCCGGCGAAATCAGCAACAAGCGCTCTTTCGTGAAGCTCAAAGACGGTGAAGGGGGTTGCGACGGCATGACCGTAGACAGCGAAAATTGCCTGTGGGTTTGCCACTTCGGCGGCGGGCGGCTCACCCGGTATTCATCCAAAGGCGACCTTTTGCTAACCCTGACCATGCCGGTTCCCAATGTAACGAGTTGCACTTTCGGCGGTAAAGATCTCGACACCCTGTTCATCACTACAGCGCGTTATGGCATGTCTGAGGATAACCTTTCCACGTATCCCTTGGCCGGCAGTTTGTTTGCGTGCAAACCCGGCGTCAAAGGGTTGCCCACGGCGCTATTCGCGGGTTGAGCGCCCTTCGGCCGGGCCTCCGCCTGCCTGGCTGCGTTGCTCGTCGCTTACATACCACCAGTATGCGCGCTCCTCTCGCCTTGCCAGGCAGGCGGATCCCCGCCCTCAGATACGCAGTTATTTCCTAACGGACCCTGAGGGCATCAGGACATTTGGTTCCCGGGCGATTGCGGTCCAGAGCAGCGAGATTGGCAAGGCCCTGAAAAACAGCGATAAAAAGCCATCCCCCGCCATTCGGGGGCCGGCATTTCGGCATTGACCACGGTCCGGCCGTCCAGGGAAGGCAGATTCTAGATTAGCTTTTCCAATCCGGAGAATAGCGTGAATTGCAACCTTGCCCAACGGTCCTTCGTCCATTGTCCTCCTGGTTGCAGTAATCCCGGCCATTTCCGTTTGTGCGGCCCTCCCCTATGGCCGCGCGTCTCTTCCAGCTTTTGGACCGGTCTTCTGGCCAGGATTTCCAAAACCGCCGCGGTTG
This sequence comes from Fibrobacteria bacterium, assembly GCA_039917895.1. Taxonomy (GTDB): domain Bacteria; phylum Fibrobacterota; class Fibrobacteria; order UBA11236; family UBA11236; genus Chersky-265. The sequence continues at coordinate 15,282 of JBDSIO010000271.1, forward strand.
CGGCTTTGGCAGGATGCCTTTGCGCGTCGGTGGCTATCGCGCAACCGGCCAAGGAGTCCCTGCGCCAGCTCGCCGATAAGCGCGGCATGCTTTTCGGGGCCGCCGCAGGCGAAGCTTTCAATAACGACAACGCGGCGTTGAAGGCGGCCTTGGCACGGGAATTCAATACCGTGGTTTCGGAATACAGCATGAAGTTCGGACAGGTCGTCCCCGCGCGCGGCACCTATAACTGGGGACCCGGAGACAAGCTCGTCGACTTCGCCCAGCAGAATAAATTGAAGGTGCGCGGCCATTGCCTGGCCTGGCATAAGGAAGCCTCGTTCCTAGAGACCACCCGCATGACGAGGGCCGAGATGCTGGCGGCCCTCAAGGATTACGCCCTGAAAGCGGTCGGGCGTTACCAAGGCAAAGTGGTCCAATGGGACGTGGCCAACGAGGTCATTTCGAACAATCCCGACAGCACCTACCGCGATACCTTCCTGTTCCGCACCATGGGCATCGATTTCGTGGATTCTTGCTTCCGTTGGGCTCGCCAAGCCGACCCCGAAGTACCGCTCTATTACAACGATTATTGGAACGAAGGCATGGGGATCAAATCCGACAAGGTCTATGCGTTTGTCAAGGGTCTCAAGGAGAGAAACGTTCCCATCGACGGCGTCGGATTGCAATGCCATTTCCGTTATGATTCCCTCCCGACCTTCGCCGAAATGGATGCCAATATCAAGCGCTTGGGGCGCTTGGGCCTCCAGGTCGCCTTCACCGAGGTTGACTACCGGGTGGATCTTCCCCTCACCGAGGCCAAATTGGCCAAGCAGCGCGAGGTATACGAAGGCACGTTGCGCGTATGCATGGAAAATCCCAATTGCAAAACTTTCGTCTTGTGGGGAGTAACCGATGCCTTTACCTGGATCGACGGGTACTATCCCGGTTGGAGCGCGCCCCTGCTCCTCGACCGGAACTACAATCCCAAGCCCGCTTATGAAGGCGTGTGGCAGAACCTGAACACTTATTATCCCACCAGCACCTTCCGCCGCGACCGCATTGGACCGAAGCTTTCCATCCTTACCTCGGCGGACCCGGGCGTCGATGCGCTGGGGCGCCCGTCCCCCGCGGCTTGGAGGGGCCGCACTCCGCGCATGCTACCCGCCTTCCTGATTCCCTCGATCCGCTGAGATCGATCCCGCTTCCGACCAATTCCAGGGCAAAGAGGTTTCTTACTAGTTTTCCCTTGGTTCACTAGCCGGAGGCCGAACTTGGAAACCCTGCCTGCCTTGGGCGCCGAAACGGTGTCCGCCCTCCGCATCCACGCCGGCGAGGGCTCATCCGTGGAAGACTTGCTCGTGGCCGAAGGCGCCTTGCAGATCAGGGTCAATGGCGCAGCCTATTCCGTGACCATGCGGACCCCGGGTGACGATGTTATGCTTGCTGTGGGCCTGCTCTTCACTGAAGGAACCATCCGCACCCGGCAGGAGATCCTGGCTTGGGAGGAGATTCCGGCCGCCGTGGAAGGCGAAGCCGATACCGTGGACCTCGCCGTGGCCGACGCGGCGCTTGCCGGCGGCAAGCTTTCCGAGCGTCGCCTCCTCTCCAACGCCTCCTGCGGCGTGTGCGGCAAGGTTTCTGCCGACGACCTGCAAGCCCCTTCCCGCCTGGCCCCGGAGGCGCTCCTCACCCGGCTGGACCTTGGCTTGCTCCCCAGCCTGGAAGGCAGAATGCGCTCGGCCCAGGCCTTGTTCAGCCGCACGGGCGGCTGCCACGCGGCCGCCCTTTTCGACCTCCATGGCAATTTGCTCGTGCTCAAGGAAGACGTGGGCCGTCACAACGCGGTGGACAAGGCGGTGGGACATCTTCTTCTGCTTGGCCTGCCGGGAAAACCGGCTTTGCTTTTCATCAGCGGGCGGGTATCCTATGAAATCGTGACTAAGGCCTCAAAGGCTGGTATCCCTTTTCTGCTGGCGGTATCGGCCCCATCCTCCCTGGCGGTGAAGTTGTGCCGCGAGGCCGGCGTCACCCTGCTCGCGTTCGTCCGGGGCGGGAAGGCCACGGTCTATACCAATCCGGAACGCGTTTATTGGAACGCGGAAGGCGCGTCCGCGCTACGCCCGGAGTAAGGCGATCATGAAGCCTGGACGCGAACCACACGAACCTATTGCCGGCGGCCTGGGCGCCTTGGCCGCGAGCGCCAAAGTGCTGCTGCGCGAGCGGGCCGTGATTCCCGGCACGGCCGCTTTGCTGCGGGTCAATCAGCCCGGCGGTTTCGATTGCCCGGGTTGCGCGTGGCCCGAAGGCGGAAAGCGGATCCGCTTCGACTTCTGCGAGAACGGGCTCAAGGCCGTCGCGGCCGAGACGACTTCCAAGCGCGCCGATCCGGCATTCTTCGCCGCGCATACGGTGGCGGAATTGTCGGCCCGGGACGACTTCTGGCTGGAGCAGCAGGGCCGCCTCACCCATCCCATGATCTATATGCCCGAAAGGGACCAGTATGCTCCCATCGGGTGGGACCGCGCCTTCGCCCTCATCGGGGAAACCCTGCGTGGGCTGGGGGATCCGGACCGCGCCGCCTTCTATACTTCGGGGCGCACCAGCAATGAGGCGGCGTTCCTCTATCAGCTTTTCGCGCGGGAATTCGGGACCAATAATCTGCCCGACTGCTCCAACATGTGCCATGAAAGCAGCGGAGTGGCATTGGGGGAAAGCATCGGGACCGGCAAGGGCACGGTTACCCTGGCCGATTTCGACGAGAGCGATTGCATCCTCATCCTAGGGCAGAACCCGGGTACCAACCATCCGCGCATGCTGGCCGTCTTGGAGCACGCGCGCAAGCGCGGAGCGCAGATCATCGCGGTCAACCCGCTCCGCGAAGCCGGATTGATGCGCTTCATCCATCCCAAGGATACCGTGGCCATGCTCTCCCATAGTCCTACGGCCATCGCCACTTTGTACCTCACCCCGTTGGTCGGAGGGGACCTGGCCGTGCTCAAGGGGCTCTGCAAATGCGTGCTGGCGGCGGAAGCGGCCGCGCCCGGAAAAGTAATCGACCTCGCTTTCATCCGCGCGCATACCGAGGGATTCGAGACTTTCGCCGCTGAGATCCGGAACGAGAGTTGGGAGGCCATCGAGCGGGAAGGCGGGGTCTCCCGCCTTGAGATCGAGGAGGCGGCGGAGGTGTATCGCCGGAGCGAACGGGTGATCGCCTGCTGGGCCATGGGCCTTACCCAGCATAGGAAGGCCGTGCCTACCATCCAGCACGTGCTCAACTTGCTGATGCTGCGGGGGAACCTGGGACGTCCGGGCGCGGGGGCGTGCCCGGTGCGGGGCCATAGCAATGTCCAGGGAGACCGTACCATGGGCATCACCGAGAAGCCCGCGGCGGAATTCCTGGATCGGCTGGGCCATGCCTTCGGATTCGATCCGCCCCGCGGGCATGGGGCCGATGTGGTGCAAACCCTCAAGGGCATGGCGGCCGGGAAGATAAGGGTGTTGGTGGCGTTAGGCGGCAACTTCGCGGCGGCCACTCCCGATCGGGATCTTACGGAACGGGTCTTGCGCTCCTGCGAGCTCACCGTGCACGTAAGCACCAAGCTCAACCGCAGCCACCTCGTCACCGGCCGGCAGGCCCTCATCCTGCCCTGCCTGGGCCGCTCCGAGATCGACATGCGGGGCGGCAGTAACCAACGTGTTACGGTGGAGGACAGTATGAGCATGGTGCATGCTTCGTCGGGGAAGAAGCCGCCGGCCTCTCCCCATCTGCTTTCCGAGCCGGCATTGGTCGCCGCCATGGCCCGCGCCACCTTGCCCGATTCGCCCGTGCCCTGGGAGTCCATGGCCGCCGATTATGATCGCATCCGCGATAAAATCGCCGAGGTGGTCCCGGGTTTCGCGGACTTCAACCGGAAAATCGATGCACCGGGAGGATTCTACCTGGGGAACAGCGCCGGCAGGCGGGAGTGGAAGACTTCGGGCGGCAAGGCCCGTTTCACCACCCATGCCTTGGAGCGCATCACGTTGCGGGATGGGGAATTGAGGCTCATGACCATCCGTTCCCACGATCAATACAACACCACGATCTACGGTTTGGAAGATCGCTACCGCGGCGTAAGCGGCGAACGCAGGGTGGTTTTCCTGAACGCGCGCGACCTTGAGGCGCGGGGATTGGCCGATGGCGATCGGGTGGATTTGATCGGAGAAGACGGCGGGGGAGAAATCCGCGTGGCGAAGGACTTCCGGGCCGTGGCCTATGGGATTCCCGCAGGCTGTGCGGCGGCGTATTTCCCGGAAACCAATGTGCTGGTGCCGCTCGACAGCGTAGCGGAACGGAGCAATACCCCCACGTCGAAGTTCATTCCCGTCCGGGTCTCCAAGGCGACGGCGCCCGGCCAAGCCTAACGATTAGTGATTAGTCCCAAAACGGATTTACCTGCCGAGGAGAACCGGCAATTCCTGGGATTTTCCGGCGCCTTGGATTTTAAGGATCCGCATCCCCCGCGATTGCAGCGGCAGCTCAACCGAGTAGAAATTTCCCGGCCCGCGCCGGAACGGAATCCAATCCTGGGACCTGCCGTCGGTGGAGAAGATCCCGACCCGATTCACACCCGGTAAATCCGTGGTGAAGGCGAAGCCTTGGGGGTCGCTCACGAGCCTGAGTCCGGAGTTGGAATTGCGGGAAACCTGCAAGATCGGGATCGAGCTTGTGTATTGCGACCAATCCTTGGGTAATTTATCGCGGGTGATGGCCAAGGGGCTGGTATAGATCGATTTCAGCAGGGTGGTGTTCATATTATGGATATAGCTGGTATGCCAGACCATGAACCAGGCGAACATGCAATTCTGGGCCAGGTTGGTTTCGGGAACGGGCGCCACGCCGCATTCGTGGAGCGCGATAGGGATTTCGCTCCCGTGGATTTTTTTGGGGCCGCTGAATTGGGCGGCGTAGGGCCCTCCGGGGCCGTAGGTGTCCGCGCCCACCATATCGAAATAACCGGCCCCGGGATTGTAGTCCACCGAGGGGCTGCCGTCATAGCCCAGGAACCAGATGAGATTGTCCAGTCCCTTGGTTTTGGTGAAATAATCGAACATGAATTTCCATACTTTGACGAAGCCGGCTCCCCCGCTTTTATCCCACCAGAACCAGCCGCCGCTGCATTCGTGCATCGGGCGGAAGATCACCGGAACATGCGCGTCCCGCAATTTCGCCAAGTGCCCGGCGATCCGATCCAGGTCTAACATCATCTCCTTGTTTTCATTAGACCCCTGCACAAAGAGGTTGTTGAAGTTCGCGACCGTGCCTTTGCTGGCGTCGTAACCCTCGCCTACCGTCGGCGCGCCCCAATGCCACATCACCGTGACCAGGCCGCCCGCTTTCCAATAATTGATGGCCTTGGTGACTTCCCCGTTGTTTTGGTTTTCATTGATGAGATCGATCCCTATTATCGCCTCGTATTTTCCGGTGGTGGAGAAGATGTATTCGGTTTCCTTCCCTCCGAACGGAGCATCCATTTGCGCGGTCAACATTTGTTTGCCGTAAATGGAATAGATGTAGTTGAGGACTTGCCGGGCTTCGATGGAGGCGCTGGGATTGGCCGGTGTAGCGGCGAAGGTGGATGCGGCCAGGCCCAGGACGCCGAAGCCTGCGGCGATTATTTTCCTCCAGGAGGCTTTTCCCGCCTCAGCCTTGCCCGGATAAAAACCCAAAATCGCATGGTTGAGTTTCCTTGCTTCCATTACGTTTCTCCTACAATGTTTTGTTCCAAAACCCAATAAGGGAAACTAACGTCGAAGCACAATTTTAGGTTGCTATGCGTAATAATTCTGTAGCCTTGAAAATCCCTTGACAGGATCTAAACCCGAATTTTACCCCTTCCAGACCGGCCGATCGGGTCCGAAAACCTCCGTTTCGGACCGGAATTTCGGTCCGCCATGGGCGTATCAAAAAAAAACCCCGCCGCAAGGATGCGACGAGGTTCTGAAGGCCGGGCTTCCGCGGGAGCGCCGCGGTTACCGATCTGTGATGATCAACTCCGGTTAGGCGTTGGTGTAGGTAGGCTTCGGATTGGCGGCGGTCCGCTGTTCCGACTCCAGATCCACCGGACGGTAACCGCCTTTGGCGCGGAAGTACAGGATCAATCCCAGATAGCAGAAGAACATCAGGATCGGGAAAGCAGTGACCGCCTTGAAGGCGTCCAGTTTCGAAGCGGCGGTGGCGTCGCTGATGGCGGCCTTGTCGGCCTCCGGGGCGGCGTCGACCTTGCCCTGGTCGATGGCCTTGTAGGGACCGAGAACCGAACTCTTCTCCACGGTCACGTAGGTGCTGTGGATGGCGGTGCTGTTCTTCGCGTCATAGGCGGCCAGACCCTTGTCGATCGACTTGTCCTGGATGGCGCCCATGAAGACGGCTCCGACCACGCCCACGCCGAGCATGCCTACGCCGCCGATGGTGTTCAAGGTCAGGGCGCCGCCGCGGGGGAAACGCTCCGAGACCAAGGCCAGCATGGTGGGCCAGAAGAAGCTCTTCCCGACTCCGTACAATGTGGCGGCGACCAGGATCCCGATGCCGGTGGCCTTGGACAGGGCGAAAAGGCCTACGGCGGCGATCACGGAGCAGATGGCGAGCAGGCCTAGGGGCGAGAATTTATGCACCAGCGGGCCAGCGAATAACCGCAGTACGGCCATGATGGCCGAAGTGTAGACGATGATCCAGCCGGCATTCAGGCCGATCTTGGCCATGGCCGGGCCCATCAGGGCGGTCACCCAGCCATCGGTGCCCAATTCGGTGGTCGCGAGCGGAATCATGACCAGCAGCAGGAACACGAACATGGGACGTCCCAGCGACTTCACGTAGAAGCCGTAGCCTAGGGTCGCGACCGCGACGAGGCTGTAGGTAAGCAGGTCCGGGAAGGAAAACACGCGCCCGACTTCCTTGAACATCAGGTACGACACGATGAGGGCGCCCAGCGCGCCGGCTTCCTTGAGCATGTCCTTGAAGGGCACGCCCGCGGCCACGCGTTCGTTGATGGGAAACTTGACGTTGGTCATCATGACGCCGTAGATGGCAAGGGGGATGAAAATCATGCCGACCTTCAAATGCCAGGTTGTCCCGGACAGGGCGATGTAGAGGAGACCCGCGAGCACGAGTCCCCCGGGCCAGCCCGCATGCAGGATGTTCAGCCACTTGGCCTTATCCTTCTTGAACATGGTGACCACCACCGGGTTGATGACGGCTTCGACCGTACCGGAACCCAGGGCGAACATAAAGGTCGCGAACCACAGCGACCAGTATCCCTTGGCAATGAAGGTGAGGATGGCGGACGAGGCGTGGCAGAACAGCGCGAAGTACAGGGCGGGCTTGTAACCGATGCGGTCGATCACGAGGGAGAAAAGCACGATGGAAATCGCGAACGGCCAGAGGCCCACGCCGAAGATCTCGCCCTGCTGGGTCGCGGACAATCCGAATTCCTTGCCCCAATCGCCGATGGAGAAGGCACGCACGATGAACCCGAACGAAGTCGAGATCAGGGCGATGAAACAGGTCCAGAAAAGTTTCATGTCCGGGGCAGCCGAACTTGAATCACGTGTAGAAGTCATTTTCCCTCCAGTTGAAATTAAGGACGAATAAATGTACAGCAATTGATGGTTTCCATCTATATACCATCGCAAGATTAGTTGCATTCCTTGGCGTATAGGTAAAAATCCTAGGCCCCATTCTCGCCAAAACCCACCCGACCCTTTCCCCAGGTTTCAAAACGCTCCTGTGGAACGTTTCCGGTATGGCCCCCATCGGTCCGGATACTCCGGCCAATCCGCACTTTCACCCTGTCCGCTCCACTCGAGTTCCAGCGGTTCAGTCGTGCTCGGCTCCGGTTTCGCCCTCTCCAGCGGAGCCGTCGTCCCGGGTGGCTGCGTGGGCACATGCGCACCGTCCAGGAACAGGGTGTGGAAGTGCGGGTTGAGGCGCAGTCGGAGGAGGCCGATGAGGCGTCGGGCGCTGGATGACCTTGACCGAACCGGTCATGCTGACGTGGTGATAACTGCAATACCAGGCACGAATCGTGTCGGTGAAAAGGCGCCGTACCCTATTTATTCAGGGTATCGGTAAATTTTTTCCAATCCCTGGCTATGGAATCCATTACCTGGTTCCATGAGGGATCGATAATTTGGAACTCCGAGTGGCGTTGGTGCCAGTCAATTATTTCCCGGGCCCCCTGTGAAAAGGGAATTTCGGCCTTAAAGTCCGGGACCAGGTCCTTTATTTTCCGGTTGTCGAATATTCCGCAAAAAGCCTTGTCGCCCAAAAGGCTTTCTCCCCACTCGGAGTGATAGCGGGCGATGATTTCGGAGGGAATGTGGAGGATTTCAGGGCGGACATTTAAGAGATCGGCGAAGGTCAGGTGGATTTGGTCCCAGGTGAGCCACTCATCGGAGGTGATATGGTAGGCCTCGCCAATGGCTTGGGTTTTCCCCATCAGTCCCAACAATCCCTTTGCGAAATCACGGTTGTGGGTTAGGGTCCAAAGGGCCGTTCCATCCCCGTGGACCACAATGGGCAGACCTTTAAGCATGCGATCGATCACGGTATAACCGCCGTGAAGCGGTATATATGTCTCGTTGTAGGTGTGGGAGGGACGAACAATTGTTCCCGGAAAGTCCTCTTCTTTGACCGCTTGGAGCAGACGGGCTTCACAGGCGATTTTATCCCTGGAATATTTCCAGACTGGATTCCCAAGGGGCGAATTTTCTTGGATGGGCATGGACGGGGCCGGGGTGAAGTATGCGGAGGCCGAGCTGATAAAAATATAGTGGCCGGTCTTATCCCTGAAAAGTTCGATGTCCCTCTCGATATCCTCGGGTTGATAGGCCACAAAATCGACCACGGCATCAAAGGAAAGCGCTTTGAGTTGAGAAGCGCTTTTCACGCGATCATTCACGTCTCCATGTAATTGGGTCGCCCCCTGGGGCGTCTTTCCGGAACCTCGGTTGAAAAGGGTAACGTCCCAGCCTTTTTCGAGTGCGGCTTGCGTACAGCCGGAGCTGATGATTCCCGTTCCGCCGATGAATAATACTCTCATGTCCGTCAGAGAAGCGCGATGGATTAGCGGCTGAGGACTTCGCTCAAAGGTCGGTCTGCTTTAGGCCAGGTGTCTTCCATGCGGGGGTATTTCTTTTTTAGTTCCAAGTAACGGATCATCATCCTGCGAATATCAGGGGCCAAAGTGTCCAGATAGCCTGGCGTTAGGCGCTTCTCGTCCAGTAAGTAAAAATGCCAAGTGGGCGGCCGGACTCCCGAATGAAACCCCATGTGTATGGTCCGGCGGAGGGTGGTAAGCTTTGGGGCATAACCGCGGTGAATCAGGTTATTGTTGTAAAAAGCGGCTTGTCCTGGACGAAGGGGGATGGGGATGCCTCCCGGCATTTCAGCATCCATGGGGGCATAATGGCGGGAGCCGTTAAAGGCCGCATTTTCATCCGGCGTATTGGGCCGGATGTGACTGCCGGGAACGGCCCAGAGACAGTCATCATCGTTCAAAGCGAGATTGAATTGCAGGTTATTGTGGAACCAGGCCGGGGAAAAGATTCTTTCATCGATTTCCTGTTCGGGAATCTGAATGATATCGCGGTGCCATCCCAATTTATACTTGATTCCGGGCTCGGCAGCCAATAGCGAAAAATTATTCAAAATCAAATCAGGGCCCAATAGCTCTTCCACCAAGCCCTGAATTTTTTGGTGTAACAAAAGAGTGTGCAGGGCCTGAGTGCCTGTCGCCGTCATAATATGGAAATAATAATGCCGTGCCTCACGGCCATACTCATCGAGGGAATCACCAAAATGTTGGAAGGAGGAGGATGTTTTTTTTGGGAAGTCCCGTCCGTTCTTGTCGGCCTTATACGAAAGCGAAATCAGGGAATCAATTTTTTCCCTTGCATTTTTGATTTCATCCGGCGACAACACATCGGCTATCAAATAGCCTTGCTCCCGGTAGAAATCGATTTGCTCTTGTCCAAGCATTTTTTTTGAATGGTCCATAGGTTACCCACAATGAAGGCAAGAATTTCGGTACCCTTTCGGTACCCTGAAAGCTCCTACTTGGGCGCAGAGGAGTCCGACGTGGACGCCGGATGCTTCGGCTGCGATTTCAAATAATAAATCCCGGCTCCGCGCCGTCCCTGCGTCAATTTTCCCGAGAGATCATAAGCCGTACCGGCTACGGTTTTGACGGGCGAAAAGCCCAGGTTCACGACCAACCTCGGGCGGGAGGGATTCATCCTGGCCCAATTTTGTTTTTCGATGGCAGTCACCTCGGTGAAGGGTTTAAGCACCAGGTCCGGACTGGTCAACCGGTAGATCTCGTAAGAAATCGAAGGGCCCTTGTATTTGCGGTTCGCGGGATCGAACCAATCGGTGGCGGTAACGTACACCACTCCGCCTGCTCCGGAGGCCATGGATGCGATGCCGCGATGCCCGGCGGCGCCGAACTGGACTGACGCGCTACCCACCATTTGGGCTGCGGCGCCTTTCTTGGTGGCGATTATCTTATTGCTGGAATTGTCGGCGCTGATCAAGGATCCGTAAAACGGGGAGGACTGCGCGCCGCGAAAAACCGTTCCCACGATGACGCAGGTCATCCCCAAAGTGCCCGAACGCGGGAAAGAAAAACTCGGGTCGGTGAAAGGTGTGCAATCGGAGGGTTTGATATTAGGTGCAGCGGCGGAGGCGCAAGGGCCGCTGAAGCTATTGCCCTGGTTGCCGTTCACTCCGAGATCGCCCCCCTTATCCCAGCCATAGTTCCCTTTTTTAGTGATGAGATTGATTTCTTCATAGGTGCTTTGGTCTACGTCTCCTAACCACAGGTCTCCGGTGTCCCAATCGAAAGCCGAGGACCATGGCCCCCTGAAGCCCATGGCCCAGATTTCTTTTTTGACCGCGGTGTCGGGATCGTTCGCATAAGGATTATCGGGAGGAATCACATAAGTAGCACCCGTCGGCGGCGGAGTTGTGACGTCGATGCGCAAAACTTTTCTCGCGACGGTATGCAAATCGCGGCCGCCCTCGTCGAAGTCCGAAATGATCAGGTATAAATACCCGTCGGGACCGAACTTGGCATTGCCCTGGCCGATGGAAGGCTGATGATGATACACGAAAACCCCCGTCCGGACACGGGTGACTTTGCTCACATCATTTGCATCGACCTGGTATTCATCCAAAACCAAATCTCCGGCGGGGTTGCCGAAATCGTCCTCGCCGCGAAAAGGCGTTGGGGAGGGATCCAAGCCGGCCGGAGCAGGATTGGGAATGGGCAGAGACGCGGCCCATGCCGCATTGTTCTTGTAATAGAAGATGTAAAACTTATGGTTCAGGGCATATTGCGGGTGAAAGCAGATGCTGTAGGCCCCCGCTTCCCCTTCCCCGC
>JBDSIO010000272.1:0-3912 GCA_039917895.1 Fibrobacteria bacterium
CGCCCAATATCCCCTGGAGGGTCAAATAGTGCAGATCAAGGCGGAGTCCCTGGTCAAGGTCTATAACGGCCGCAGGGTCGTGGACGGGGTCAGCTTCAACGTGAACCAGGGCGAGGTGGTGGGGCTGTTGGGCCCGAACGGCGCCGGCAAGACCACTTCGTTCTACATGATCGTCGGCATGATCCGGGCCAATTCCGGGGCCATCCACATGGGCGACCGGGACGTTTCCTCCATGCCCATGTTCAAACGCGCGCGCCTCGGTCTCGGCTATCTGGCCCAAGAGACCTCGGTGTTCCGCAAGCTCTCCGTGGAGCAGAACATCCTGGCCATCCTGCAGACCCGCAAACTTTCGCGTGCGGAATGCCGCCAGGAATGCGATCGTTTGATGGAGGAGTTCAAGATTTCCCATCTGCGGAAGCACAAGGCCAACACCCTGAGCGGCGGCGAACGGCGGCGCTTGGAAATCGCGCGCGCGCTCACCACCAATCCCAAGTTCCTGCTCCTGGACGAACCCTTCGCCGGCATCGATCCGATCGCCGTCGAGGACATCCAATCGGTTATATTTAACCTCCGGGACAAGGGCATGGGGATCCTTATCACGGATCACAGTGTGCGGGAGACTTTGGCGACCACCAATCGGGCGTATATCATGTTCGAAGGCAAGGTGCTTGTCGAAGGCACGGCGGCGCACCTCGCGCAGGACGAGGAAGCCAGGCGTATTTACCTCGGAAAATCGTTCTCGCTCGGGTGACGACGCCCGGGTAATGTTGATCAGGATGGCATAGCAATGAATTTCGGTCTCGATCTGAATCTTCACGTAGGCATGGAGCAGAAGCTCTCGCCGCAGATGATCCAATCCCTCAAGCTCCTTCAGATGAATTCGCTGGAGCTGGAGCTGGTCGTCAAACAGGAACTGGAAACCAACCCTCTCCTCGAAACCCTCGAGGAAGGCGAAGAAGATCAGGAGCCGGCCCAGTTGGAAGCCGGACAGGACGGCCCAGGCTCCACGGAGCCGAACGATAACGATCGCATGGAATCCGCTTCCAACGACAATAATATCGAGGCTCCGGCCCCGACGGAGGCCGATCCCGACCGCGTGCTTTCGGACGATCCCAAGGAGAAGCAGGAAATCGATTGGGAGAGCTACCTGGAAGAAGGCTTCGATTTCGGCAACAAGCGCACCGAGGAACTGGAAAGCCCGGATGAACGCTACGAAAAGATCCCGGTCTATTCCAAAACCCTGCAGGATCACCTGCTGGGACAATTGCAGGATCGCACCTTGGCCACGGACGTTTCCGCCCTCGTTGAATACCTGATCAATAGCCTGGATGAACGGGGTTACCTGGTTCCGGAACATCTGCTGCTCGACGACGACGAAGAGGACGAGAACGGGGACGCCGGGGTGAAGGACGGCGATGGCAAGTCCCAGGCAAAGCCCATCCCACCCGATCCCACCGCCGACAACGCCAACGCCGCCGCGGACGCCGCCGCCTCGCGGGCCGCCCAGGCCGCCAGCAACCCCCTGGTCAAGGAGATCCAGCTGATCATCGACGGTTCCGCGGCCCTGGACACCGCTTCGCCCATCGTGCGCGAGGCCTTCCATGTCCTGCAATCGATGGACCCGGCCGGCATCGGCGCGCGCAACCTGCGCGAATGCCTATTACTCCAGATCTACCGGTACGGGCGTGTGACCCCCCTGGCCAAGCGCATCGTGGAAGAGGAATTCGAGCTGCTCGAGAAGCTGAAGGTCGCGGCCATCGGCAAGAAGTTCGACGTGCCTCCGGAGCAGATCCAGGCCGCCATGAAGGAGATTGGATCCCTGGAGCCGCATCCCGGCCGTCTCGTAAGCGTCACCCTGTCCAATCCCATCACCCCCGATCTCCTCGTGGAGGATGTGGAAGGCGAATTGGTTCTGATGCTCAATGACCGCACGGTGCCGTCCCTCAAGATCTCGCGCGCTTACGCCGAGCTGCTGAAGAAGGGGAGCCGCGCCTCCACGGATGAGAAGAAATACGTGCGCGAGAAGCTGAACTCGGCCACCGGGCTGATCCGCGCCATCGAACAGCGGAAATCCACCATGCTCAAGGTGATGCAGGCCATCATCGAGAGCCAACCGGACTTCTTCAAGGTGGGGCCGACCCATCTGCGCCCCCTCATCCTGCAAGATGTGGCGGACAAGATCGGAATGCACATCTCCACGGTCAGCCGGGTCACCAACGGCAAGTATGTGCAGACCAGCCACGGCATTTTCGAACTTAAATACTTCTTCACCGCCGGCGTCACCCAAGCCGATGGGCGGGAAGTCTCTTCGGTTACGACCAAGGACGAGATCAAGAAACTCATCGAATCCGAGGACGCCAAACGTCCCCTCAGCGATCAGAAAATCGTGGAGATTCTGAAGGCAAAAGGCCTGGAGGTCGCCCGCCGCACGGTGGCGAAGTACCGGGACCAGTTGGAGATCTTGCCGGCCCGGCTTCGTAAGCAATATTGAATCGCTACGCAGTCTCCCTGCTTGCCCGATCAAAATTGAGGTTTTGTCACCCTTCCGACGCGCCGGCAGACCGTCACTTTCGGGAACCGGATGCTTCCTGGATACGTCCAGTGGTACTCGGGGCAAACAGCTTGCCACAAATTCCGCGGAAGTCTTGGAAAATGGATGATATATCCGGTAGTACGGCGCCCGGGTCCACTCGCCCATCCCGGGGCCAAAATGAGCGAAAGAACGCCTTGACAAGCTTCGGACCGGGCGGGTAAGATACGATCATGTGCCTCTTATCCTGCTCTGGGAATGACGGTTTTTGCGAGGAGAAGGACTACAGGACACATATCGGTTTGGGCCGCACCGACCATGCAAAAACAGCGATGATATGTGTTCACCTCCGCGCGGACCAATTATGTAGATTAAGGATCGGGTAACCCCGCCTTCGCGCCCAACGCCGAAGGCTCTTCTTCAAAGGAGAAAAACATGAAGATTCAGATCACCGCGCGGCACTTCCATGCCTCCCCCCAACTTCATGCCAGCATAAAGGACAGTTTGGACAAGATCGAGAAGTTCAATGATTCCATCACCGGGGCGCACGTGATCCTGGATGCGGAGAAAAGCGGCGTCCGCCGCGCGGAAATCATTGTCAAGGTCCTGGAAAAGACCATCTGCGCGCACGCGGAAGAAGACAACATGTACAAGGCCATCGAAAGCATGTTGGACAAGGTCGAGCGCCAGCTGAAGAAGGAAAACGAAAAATTGAAGATCCACAAGTCAGTCCCGACGTCCGCCCTCGTTGCGGAATGAGGTAATAAACCCAATTTGCCCGACAGCATCGAATTCAACAGGCTCGAAATAAACCGAAAGAGATCCCTCCCCGTGAGGGATTTCTATTATCAGTTCAAGGACGAATTGTCCTTGAACCTCAAAACGCCCGAATCCTCCCTTTGCACTGAAATCATCGAGGCGAACCTGCACCGTCCGGGCCTCGCCCTGGCGGGCTTCACCGGCGTCTATTCCTACCAGCGCGTACAGATCATCGGCACCACCGAATGGTCCTACCTGGAATCGGTCGGTGCGGAGAAGCGTCGCGAGATCTTCGCCCGTTTGCAGGATTACCGCTCCCCCCTTTGGGTCCTTACCCATAACGCCGGGCTCCATGAAGAGCTCCTGCAGATGTGCCTGACCCAGAACGTTCCCATCATCACCACCTCGCGCGAAACCTTGGATTTCTGCACCGAAGTCCAGGACATTCTCGAGGATTGGTTCGCTCCCTATTGCTCCGTACACGCCTCGCTGGTCGACGTCTACGGAGTGGGCATGCTCTATGTTGGCGAAAGCGGCGTCGGCAAATCCGAATGCGTGCTGGATCTGGTCGAACGCGGCCACCGCCTCGTCGCCGACGACATCGTGCATCTCATCCGCAAGGG
>JBDSIO010000273.1:0-1979 GCA_039917895.1 Fibrobacteria bacterium
CCGAGCATGACCCAGGCCAGGCCGCGCGTCCAGGTCGTGAATGGGGCGTAGCCCTGCTGGGAGTTGGGGCAACGGTAGCTGCCGTCGGTAGTGTTGAAGATGATCTCATGGGCGGCGCGTCCGCGCAGGGCGGGCACGTCATAGCTGTCCCGGCCTTCGCCGTAGAACACCGTGAACTCGGAGGTAACGGCGGCGTGGTCGATCAGGCGCTGCAGCAGGTTGATCTTCGCGTCCTTTTCGCCCAGCAGGGTATGGCCCAATTTGTGCGAGACCGCAAGCGCGCGCAGGGAGCGGATGGTATCCGCGAACAGCGAGTGGGGTCCGTTGAAGGAATGGATATAACCCTTGCCGTTGTTGATCGGGGTCCAGCGCATGGCCTGCACGGCGCCGGAGCATTTGAGGGCGAGTTCGTAGAAGTCCTTTTCGCGGCCATTGGCTTCGATGCGGCCTTCGTTCATCAGGCGCCAAAGGTTGCCGTAGGTGCTGACGTTGTTGAAGCCGTGGTCGTGCACGCCCATGTGGGTGATGTGCCCGGCCATGTCCTTGAAGGTGTGGTTGCGGCCGATTTCCAGAAAGGACGCGTCGTTGGTCGCATCGTATTGGAGCAGGGCGGATCCGTAGACGAACCCCTGGGTCCATTCGGTCCAGCCCTTGGAGGTGTATTTGCCTTTGATGGTGAAGACGGGCGAGCCTTGCGCGGCGTCCCAGTGCTTTTCGATGGATTTGATTTTCTCGCCGGATAGGGCCCACAGGCGATCGAGCTTGGCGGAGAGGTCCTGGGGCTTCAGGGAGTTCTTAATCTCGATCATGTGCGTGCGATTCCCGTTTGATGGATGTGCTGGGTTCCGTCGAGGCATGCGACGGCGTGGGTCCGGTAAACCGGACTTAGATCTGCTTGCCCTTGCGGATGTGCAGGGTCAGGATGCGGCAATCGGAGAGGGCGCGGTAGGTGTGCGAGAGCACGGCGTCGAACTGGATGGCGTCGCCTTCCTTGAGCACGTGTCGCTCTTCGTTGAGGACCATTTCGATGCTGCCCTGCAATACCCAGCAGATCTCGTGATCGTTGTGGTGCACTTCGGGGCGGTTGACGGTGCCTCCGGCGAGGGCCGAGCCCAGGAAGCATTGGATGTTCATGAAGTTGATGTGCTGGAACTGGAAGCCGCCGGAAACGTAATGTTGGGAAGTGGTGATCTGGGCGGTGCGGAACTCGGCGAGGCCGAGCAGATCCGTGGCCGAGATGCCGAAAGCCTTGCCCAGTCGCGAAAGGGTGTCCAGCTCCGGGACGGCCTGGTTGCGCTCGATGCGCGAGATCACGGCCGTGGAGATGCCGGAAGCCTGGGCGATGTCAGCGATCGTGAAGCCCTGGGCCTTGCGCAGGTTGCGCAGAATGGAGAAGTCGTAAGGATGAGTCTTGGCGGGCTTCTGGACGGGTGCGTCCTCGGCGACTTCCTGTTCGACGGTGGCGGCGTTGTCGGTCTGATCGATCATGGATCGCTCCTCTTTTAGGTTGTCTCGGAGCCCGGCAGGGGTCCTCGCTCTGCAATGACATCTTCTGGGATTTCCGGGAGGCGCACGGGCTCCAGGCTTTCCCAATCCGGTTCAGAAGCGGTGCCGAAGCCGTTCTGATTGAGTTCCTTCAGGGAGAGGAAACCGTCCTCGATGCGCACCACGGGCGAGCCTTGCTCGCGGGCTCGGTATAGGGAAGGGAATTCCCGGAGGGCGTCTTCGCGCTCGCGGGGGGAAAGGAAGTCGAATCCGATGATATAGTGGTGGCCGTTGCGTTCGCTGTGGCGGATGCCCAGGGCGGCGGCTACGCACAAATCCTGGTGCAGGGGAAAGATGGGCGCGTTGGTGAGATCTTCGCTGGAGAGGATGGGGCTGATCTTGCCGGCGGCTTCCATTTCCTTGATCAACCGGAAGCTGTTCAAGGTGCGGAACACGCCTTTGCAGTTCTTGGCCGAGATGCCCTGGTAGCCGAG
>JBDSIO010000274.1:0-10036 GCA_039917895.1 Fibrobacteria bacterium
AATACACCGGCGATGCCGTGGACGTTGGCATCAACGCCAACTACGTCCTGGAAGTGTTCCGCCTGATCCACACCGAAGAGGTGCAGTTCAAGTTCAACAACCCGCTCGGCGCCATCATCGTCGAGCCCGTAATGGACAAGCCCAACTACTTCTTCATCGTAATGCCGTTGAGAATCCTTAAGGACGGTCAATAGCCCGCGCGGGGCGCGGGAGAGTGCGGACCCGCGGAAGCCGCGGGAGAGTGAAAATTTATAAGTGAAAAGTGCAAAGTTTAAAGTTTAAGAAATGAAGAGGGGCGCCTGGGTCTAACGGCAGAGCGTTCGGCTGGTGCTTCCATGGTGCCATAGATTGCGCAGAGACCGTTCAGACCGCCGCAGTCTGGACCACCTGATCCCGCAATTTGCACTTTTCACTTTTCACTTATAAATTTGAACTCTCTCTTCTTGCGCTGACCTCCCCATTGCACCTCTGATACCCAACACCCTATAATCCCTGGGTGAACTCCGCTCCCCGCAAAGCCGTCCTTTCCGGCCCGCACGCCCTTGCGCTCGCTGCCTCGCTGGCCATCTCCTCCGTATTCGCCGATCGTCCCTTCGTTCCCGACTATCCCCTGGGAACGGCGTCCGCCTCGTTCGCCGGAGGCGGAGCGGCCCATGCTTCGGGGCTCAATTCCGTGTTCGACAATCCCGCCGCCCTTTCCGTGCGGGATGCCTTCCAGGCGGAGGCGGGTTTGATGGGTCTGGCCGCGGGGCTGTCGCCGTACGTTCTGGCGGGATCGCGGGGCGGGGACAAGTCTTCCTATGCGGTCGGATACTTTTACGACGCGCGCGGCAGCCAACCGGTCGGGGCCGTGCCCGCGCGCCAAGGGATGGTCGCGGGGGTTTCGTGCGACGCCATGCCCTGGGCCGTGCTGGGGGCCTCCATGCGCAGCCTCGGCACCGGAGAGGGCATCGGCCGGGACGGCTTCGGCATCGACGAGGATTTGGGGGCGTTGTTCCGCCCCGGCAGCGCGTTCTGGACGGGAGTGGCCGTCCGCAATCTGCAGGAGTCCGGAGTAGGCCAGGAACCCGAAGGTTACCGGACACGTAGGAGTTACGTACTCTCCATGGGCACGGGCCTGGGGAGCATCCGCGTCGCCCGCCTCATCTTCCACGAACCGGACGCGTATTATGAACTGCGCAGCGCGGGTCCGCTTCCGGAAGGTCTTTTCACCCATGCGGTCTCCCTGGCATCGGGCTTCACCCCGGGCGGGCGGCTCGGTTTTCGCGGGACCCTGGCGATGACTCCCGAAGGGAATCCGGGGTTTGCACTAGGCACCCTGCTTACCCTTCCTTTCAAGCGATCGGCCTTGTCGTTCGCCTATACCTTCCATTCCGGCGGCTTCGCGGAAACGGGCGAAGCGGGGCCATCCCATTCCTTTTCGCTGAATTTCCGGTTGGGGCGGCGCCACGATCCGTTGCCTCCCAGCGTCGAAGTGCGCGCCGACAGGATGCTGCTGGTACCGGGCGATACCGCCGGGGCCGGCCAGGTGAATTTCCGGTTGGTGGCCCGCGACAAGACCTATGCTCTGCAGCAAGCCGAGGCCGGGGTGGCAACGGAGGTCGAGAAGCCGGATGGCACGGACCTGTGGGCAGGCCGCAAAGCGCCGCTGGAAGAGGGGTTGGCCTTGAGCGAGGGGCGCATATTGGACTGGAACCTGGTCATCCACACGGTTCGGCCGGACGGCCTGGATGGACACGAGGTCCGCTCCTTCCATGGCCGGGACTTACCGCCCCGGGCTATTCGCTGGGATGGGTCCGACAATTCCGGCCATCCACTACCCAAAGGTTTCTACACGTTTCGCCTGGACGCGGCCGATTTGGCGGGAAACCGGGCGGCCACGGCCTGGCAATTGATTGAAATTGTCCCAGCCGACACCCATTCCTACCCCTGATTCCTCAAATTCCCCATTTATTCCGCTTTTAAGCGGATATTTGTGAACCAACTTCCCAAATGTCCTGAGAAATCAGCGGTTTAGCGATATATTCCCAAACGTTGAAACAGGCGCTCCGGAATGCCTGGGGCTGTTTAGGGAGGTTACAACATGTCGCTGCGCCACTCGCTGATCATTATGCTCTCCCTCTTGTGCTTGTCCACATTCGCCTTCGCCGGCAATGGACAGCAGACTCCGAGCGGGAACCCGGCGTTTGCGGCGGCGCCAGCCGTTTCTCCCGTTCCCGATCAAGGAGCGTACTTCGCCCCCTTTATGCGCTTCGACGCCGCCGCAGGTAACCTGGACGTGACCTTCGGAATCGACCAGGGAGCCCGCATCACGCTGGAAGCCTACGACGTCCAGGGCAAGCTGCTGGCGATTCTGCTGGACCGGAACCAGGGCGCAGGCTTCCATCACCTATCCCTCTTCTCCAACCAAATGCAAGGCTATAAAGGCCACATGACCTTCCGGCTGCGCTCCGACCATTCCGTAATCGGGGATAACGCCCCTCCTGGATCGCTAACCGCCTCGACGCGTTAGCATCAATTAGGGCAAGGTTCAACGGCCCTGGAACTGGCCTTCGACCAAGGCTTCCATCTCCTTCTCCAGGGCGGCCGTGTATTGCGGCATGGCCTTGAGCAGGGCTCCATCGCGGCCGAACACGTAGACCGAGGGCAGGCCTTCGTAGCCGAATACCGGTGACAACGACTCTTCTGCGTCCCAAAGCACCTGGTAATCCATCTTCACTTTTCGCGTGAACCTGGCGATTTTCTCCTTAGGGCCTTTATCCACCGTTATGCCGGCGACCATCAGGCCCTTGGCACCGAACTTGGCCCTAAGACGCTGCAACACCGGAATGGTTTCGCGGCAGCCCGTGCACCAGGTGGCCCAGAAATCGATCACCACCACCTTGCCCTTCCACTCCTTGCTGTCGTGGGACTTGCCTTCGAGGTCGGGCAGCACGAAGGCAGGTAGGGATTTCAATGAGGGTACGGATGCGGCAGATGAGGCCGATGATGGGGGTGTAGCGGATGCAGCGGATGAGGCCGATGGTGCGGTTGTAACTGCGGCGGAAAGCGGCGCGGCGATCCAGGCCGAGGCCAGCAGCATGGATAAGTTGGGGCGCATGGGCTTCCTTGAAGTAGGGGTGCACGGCATATAATACACATTCCAGGGAGGAAGTTGGACCGTAAACGGAAACCGCCCTTCCCCTAAATCCCCAATCCTGTCGATGCTGCGAATATGTTGTAACGCTTTTCGGATGGGAAGGACCATAGGGGTGCGGTCAGGTCGAATGGGCCCATTTTTGGTTACGGGGTTCCATGAACCCTTAAGCCATATCACGCGCGGGATAGGCGTTATGTGGTTAGATTCGATGGTCGGCACGCAAGGTAAACTCAGGGAAAACGGAGACAGGGATATGTTGCAGATGAACAGGTTGAAGGCGGGTTTACTTATTTTGGCTGCGACCGGATTGGCCAGTGCACATTTGTCGGACAAAAGCCTTTCCATCAAAGGCGGCGAAACCTTTACGCCCAATCAATCCGTAACCATCTCCTGGGGTGTCGGCGTTCTCCATGCGGGATGTGATATCGATCTCTCCCTGAATGGCGGCACCTCATGGACCACCCTCAAAGAGGACTTCAAGGAAGTTAAGAACTCGAACTCCTTCAAGTGGACCGTGCCCGCTACGGCAACGCAGACGGCGAGAATCCGCATCTGCCAGCACCAGAGCACGTCGACCCCCGGTTGCAAAGACAGCGAGGTAACCAGCAACCCGTCCGGTACCACCAAGGATGGCAATTACATCCTGGTCAGCCCGGCATTCACCATCGCCGCAGCCACCGGCCTTGGCCATGCTTCGGCCTCCCAGGGTGCGTTCGCCATCGACTTCATTTCCGCCACCCGTAACGTTAACGTTTCCTTTGCCCTGGCGGAAAGCGGACCCGTGCTGCTGCAAGCCTTCGACGCCCGCGGCCGCCTGGTGGCGACCCTGATGGAAGGTGACTATGCCGCCGGCAGCCACAAGCTGTCTCTGTTCTCGAACCGTCTGGATGCTACGGAAACTTCCTTGTTGTTCCAGTTCAAAGCGGGAAATCAGGTGCAGTCGCGGATCTGGAGTTCGGCGCGCTAATCGACTCAGCGAATGCAGCCCGCGGCCGGATCCGGACCAAAATCCATTTCCAAAGGCGAAGCCTGGTCCCAATCGTATGGCAAGGTGGTAAAACTGGTGTCCGCACTGGGGTTCCACCAATCAGAGCGAATAGTCTGGTTGTACAGGCGGAAGACGCCCGACAACCGTATATTAATCGATTGTGGAACCAGTCTCTCTAAACAGGGTAGTGGTTGAAATTCTGAAGTGGAAAAGGAGCTTGACATGAACTGGAAGAATCTCATCGGTTTGACCCTTCTCGGGGCGGGCCTCACCCACGCCCATCTGGTGGCCACCTCGCTTTTGCCCAAGGGTGGCGAAACCCTCAAGGTCGGGGATAACATCTCCATCTCATGGGACACGCAAACGAATCACAATGAAGGGATTGACATCGCCCTTTCCAAGGACGGCGGCACGACCTGGAAGGACCTCAAGACCGGGTTAAACGACAACGTTAAGCTCGGAAACACCTTTAAGTGGGTGGTAACGGCCGATGCCGAGACCCAGAACGGGCTCTTCCGCGTATGCCAAAGCGGCCCTTGCACGAATCAGAAGGTGTCCCGCGCGACCGGTAACGGCGGACCTTGGTACCTGGTGAGTGGCGCGGTGACCATCTCGCCGACCGCGTCGGGCATTCTGGGTCCGCAGTCCGCCTCGGGCGTTGACATGGATTTCAACCCCTCCACCCGTAACGTGGAAGTGTCCTTCTCCCTCGCCCGTTCGGAGGTCGTCCTGCTCCAGGCATTCGACGCCCAGGGCCGGCTGGCCACCACCTTGATCGACGGCGACTACGCTGCCGGTTCGCATGCCTTGTCCGTATTCTCCAACGGTCTGACGGCCAACGGCGGTTCGCTGGTGTTCAAGCTCAAGGTCGGGGATCAGGCCAAGACCCATACCTGGATGTCGGTCCGCTAAAACGACGAAGATCGGGAAAGCATTCGGATCCGGCGGACCCGTTCTTATCTGAAAGTATCAGAAGAGTATCTGAAACGTATCTGAAAAATTCGTAATGAAAAGGGGCGCTCAAGCGCCCCGTTTCATTTTCCCCTTGCCGGGATTTACGGTGAAAGCCCGGGATGTTTAGGGGTTCGCGCCGGGAAGGCCGGCATGGGACCCCCTTGGCTCAGAGGTCGAATGCCAGTCCCACCATAAAAGTCCCCTGGATGTATGACTCATCCTTGGAGAATAACTGGTAATGCTTCATAGGGCCCGGGCCCCCCAATTCCCCCTTGGTGTTGCGCATGCCGTGATCGTAGCTCAGGTCCCAACGGTCGGGCAGCAAGGCGGATTCGCCCCAGCTTTCCGGAAACCCGGATCCGATCTTCATTCCCAGGGTCAGGGAAGAGAATCCGTAGAAACGGATGTCCGGGGTGCGGTAGACCTCGTCGCCCCGGTAGTACTCGTTGGCGAACGCGGCGGTGCCTTGTTGGTAGCCGCGCGCCCGCAGGCGCACGTAGGTCCCGTCCATAAGGTACTGGTACCATTGCAAATCGGCGGTGTTGGAGATCATTTTCCAGTCGTCGCGGTAATGCCGCGCTTCCAGGCGCAGCGAGCCGAGCCGTTCGCCCAGGTGAAAACCCTGGATGATCAATCCTGAAATGGCCACGCTGGTCTTGTGGTTCGGAAGATTCTCGGTGAACATGCGGCCGTCGGCCGTCACAGCCGGATTATACGGGTGCCCCAGGAAGCCGGTGCTGCGGATGACGTTGGCGGTTAGGCTGCCCAGCGTGAGGGGTGAAAGCACTTGCGCCAGGGAGGCGGTCAGGGAAACGATTTCGCGCGATCCCCCTTCGCCCGAAAACCTGCCGGTAGGATGCATGTCGTCCAGGAACAGCGCTAACGAGCCGCCCAAGGTAGTGTTGCGTTCGTTGAAGTCCCACGATCCCGACACCGACGGCGAATAAGATCGATAGTCGTTCTCGTCGCTGAAGTACAGGGACGCGGAAGCATTGCGTCCGGCGTTGGAGTAGGAGGCGGTGGCCTGTTCGGAATGGCGGAACTCTTGTTGCGAGGCGCCGGTGATGGCATCCACCTTCAAATCGTTGTCGGCGAGACGCCCGATATTGCGGAGGCCCAGGCGGCGCGAGGCGCCGGAAACCGCGTCCACCTCCTGATCCCATTGGAATTTCCAGACCGATGCGAACTTGCGGAAATAGGCGAGGGCGGGCGTGTGGTTCCACACCCCGTTCCTGTCCCAGTAATACATGTACTTGAGGTCCACTCCCTGGTCGGATTCGGCAGCGGATGCAACGGCGCTGGGCGGCGCGACGGCAATCCCGATTGCGCCGAGCGCGACGACCGCTTTTAGAAAGGGGAGGAATCGGAACGCCAAGGCGGCGCGCACCCGGGTGGAAGCGCCACGGAGGGCGCTGGAAGGAGTCAGCATCCGCAGCCGCCCCCGGATCCGGAGCTTCCGCCCGCGGAGCCTTCGCGGCGGGGCAGGTTGTGGCTTTCCAGGCCTGCGCCCTGGGGATCGGGCGTGAGCTGCAGGATAGGGTCGCTAAGGAATTCCCTGTCCTTCTGATGGACGTTGGCGCAGCCCGTCAGCAACATGCCCGTAACGAGCAGGATACCAGCGAGCAGCAGAGGGATGGGGCCGGCGCGGCCGGGAGAGGCTTCAATAGGCCAGATCGACGGGTCTTGTTGGATCGAGGTTATCCGCAAGATCATTCCTCCAAATCTTTCAGTTCAGGCAGGCCCTTGGCGACGGATCCGAAGCTATACGGTTTGTTGCCGGGGTGGCAGGCCACGGCGGAACAGGTTTCCTGGGCCGGGTTGTACGCGGCTTTTTGACCGAGGAAGCGGATCGTATCGGAATTGCGGGAATCGAAGCTCACGTCGACTACCCGATTCATGTGCGCCAAGGCCGTCACGTATTCCTGGAACAGGGGCTTAGGCCCCGGGCGCACCCCCAGCGACACGGGATGATTCTGGTGCAGGGTGTCGATGTCGACCAGGGGGAGGCTGCGGATGACGAAGCTGGGTTTGCCTTTGGTGGTGTCGTTGGCGTTGGGGAAGTCCACTGTACCGTACTTTTCGCCTTCCGGGGTCTCGTACAGCGAGTCGATAAGGACGACGGCGGCTGCGCGGACGGATTGGCTGTGGCAGTCCAGACAGGTGATGGCGCCGTTTAGGTCGCGGTTTCCGACCGCTTCCACCAAATGATACTCGTGATTCAGATCCTTGAGCGGATAACCGTGGCAACTGGCGCAGTCCGGTCCCGCCGCCTGGACGGCGGACCGGGCCGTGAGGTCCGCCGGATCTTCGACCCAGCCGTTGCAGGCGCTTAAGCTGACGGAAAGGCAGACGGAAAACCAAACGGAAAAGCACGCAGCATAGACCAAGCCCAGCAGGCGCGGCAGGGATAAAGCGATTCGGCGTGCGTTCATAGACATTCCGGTTCCGAATTTAGCAATTGCCTCGGGATAGATTCAGGGTTGGGTCCCTCTCCGCCCGGAAAAGTTACCGCAAAACGGGAATTGGAACGCAATGTTTCCGATTCCTAAACGGATATTCCCAACCTTTGTTCCCCCAATCCCGATCCCGGCGACCGAAACCGATCGGATTCCGCAAGCTTGCTACGTTTAGCCCATGCAGGTCCAGTCAAAATCGCCCGCCCGCAGCTACCCGCAGGCTGCCGAATCTCGCCGCGGCTGCTTTCCCAAAGGAGCCGGCATGGTACTCCTCAATACCGCCGCCGCCATCCCCGACATGGAACGCCGCGCGGCCTGATGCATATCGAATCCATCGCCCTCACGCGCTTACGCAATTACCAGAGCGCCGAGATCGCCTTCTGCCCGGGCCTGAACCTGCTCACCGGCCCCAACGGCCACGGCAAGACCAATCTGCTCGAGGCCGTCCACTACGCCTGCCTGGCGCATTCCCAGCGCACGCGGAAGGACAAGGAGCTGATCGCCTGGAACGCAGATGCCTTCGTGCTGCGCCTGCGCGGCCGCGTGGAGGATCGCGAGCATGCCCAATCAGTCGAGTACACGGCCACGGGCGCCAAGCGGGTCAAGGTGGACGGAAGCGAGAGCAAGCGGCTTTCGGACCTGATCGGTCATTTCTCGGTGGTTTCCTTCAGCCCCGAGGATCTGGATTTGATCCGCTCCGGGCCCCAACTCCGCCGGCGCTTCCTGGACGTCCTGCTGTGCCAGTTCTCGCTCGACTATCTCGACACCCTGCGCCGCTACAACCAGGCCCTCAAGCAACGCAACAGCCTATTGCGCCAGGAAGGCTCCGCCCCGGACGTGCTGGCGGCTTACGATGCCTCCCTCATCGATTCCGGCGCACGTATCACCGTGATGCGTCGGCGCGCCCTGGCAGACCTGGCGCCCCTGGCGGCAGCGGACTACCAGGCCATTTCCGGCGGCAGCGAGGATTTGACCCTGGATCTAACCGGTTGCGTTTCCGAAGCCGCCGACGAGGCCACGGTCCGGGAGGATTTCGGCCGTAAACTGGCCTCTCTGCGCCTCGCCGAGCGCGAGGCCGGGCTTACCCTGGCTGGACCCCATCGTGAGGATTTGAGCCTGTTCCTGGGCGGCAAGGTCGTGCGCGACTACGGGTCGCAAGGTCAGAAACGGTCTACGGCGCTCTCAATCAAGCTGGCTTCGGCCCGATTGCTCGAGGCCAAGAACGGCCGTCCGCCCATTCTGCTGCTCGACGACGTGTTCGCGGAACTGGACGAAGCGCGACGCAAACGCATCGGCGACCTGATCCGGGGCAAAGGCCAGGTATTCATCGCCAATCCCCGCGCCGCGGACCTGCCCTTCGAGGCCGATAAAACCATTCAGTTATTGCACGGGCGCGTGGTGTGAAACCCATTCAGCGCGCAGGCGACGCGCATGGTTTTCCGGGTCGAGCTTGGGTGCGCCAAATCCCCTGTGCGCGCCGTTGCATTCGTCATTAAAGCCATCGCTTTTACGGGTCCGGAAGCCCACTCGCAACCCCCGGTTCCCGGGCTTCCCAACCTTTCCGATCCCCCTACTCGACCCCGCGCACAATAGCCCGGAAAGCGCGAATTTTCTACCTTTGCAACCGGTATTGGAACGCTAATTCCGGCCTGGATCGAGGCCTGAAAACGGAGAGGTCGATGGGGTCCAAAAGCCGGAATCTGTCGGGCATTTCCGAGGTTCTCGGCGGCATGTTGGATCGCGCCGGAATGGGGCATCTCCTCTACGAGGAAAAGCTCCGGGGAAAATGGGTGGATTTGCTCGGTCCCAAGGCGGCGGCGATCGCCAAGCTGGATAGCCTCAAAGGTTGGACCATGCGGGTGCGGGTGGAAAGTTCCACCTGGCGCAATGAGCTCCACTTTCAGCGCGATGCGATCCGCAAGCGCGCGAATGAGATTCTCGGCGCGGATCTGGTGAAAGAGATCCAGTTGCTTTAAGGGGACGGGCGAGGGGACGGGCGGGGACGGCGGCGCGCGGGATCGAAAGCGCGCCGGTGGTTTAAGGGCGGGACGCCCATTTTGTGCAACGGTATTCCGGTTTTGCGAAGGATGTGAACGTGGAAGAGAACAAGGTGCAGGAAAAAGCCCCTGAACGCAAGTACCAGGCCAGCGACATCAAGGTCCTCGAAGGCCTGGAGGCGGTCCGCAAGCGCCCCGCCATGTACATCGGAACGACCGACGGGCGCGGCCTCCACCACCTCGTTTACGAAGTGGTCGACAATTCCGTGGACGAGGCCCTGGCCGGGTATTGCACCCAGATCGACGTGGTCATCACCGCCACCAACGGCGTGAGCGTCCAGGACAACGGCCGCGGCATCCCCACGGACATCCACCCCACCGAAGGCATCGGTACCGTCGAGCTGGTCATGACCAAACTCCATGCGGGCGGAAAGTTCAACCACGACAGCTATAAGGTCTCCGCCGGCCTCCACGGCGTGGGAGTCTCCTGCGTGAACGCGCT
>JBDSIO010000275.1:0-2154 GCA_039917895.1 Fibrobacteria bacterium
AATGGGGCTGGGTTTTCCAGGCGCCGGCAGTGGTGTCCCGATAGCCAAGGGGAAGACCCGTCCTCGTGTCGTAGGCATTCTCGATGCTTTTGGGTGTAAGCTTTTCAGGCTGGAAGGAAAGCCCATGGGCCCATTGCGCGCCCGCCCCCAGTTCTAAAAATGGGACGGGTTTGAAGGTCAGGAGATATGCGGGAGACGGGTCATAGTTGGGTTCGAGTTCCCGCTCCATGGTCAATGTGAAATCATGGACCAGCTTTCCGCCCCACATGTTCCAACTGAAACGAGCCCCCTGTGCCAGATATCCGGAGGAATTGACGTAGGACCAACCGCCGGTATATCGCAAGGGGGGGTAGGTTCCGCTGCGATACAGGTATTCGCCGAGGTTCTTCGAGTCCGGATTGTACTTGATGGGAAACAAACCGAATTGGAATTTGCCGTCCGGATTTTCCGGTGAGCCGAAGAGGTAGGACGCCTGGGCCTGGCCAACGCCGGGACCGAATTGCACGGTGCGGTATTCCGGCTTCATCTGCTCGGGTAAGGCGTACCAGAACAATCCGCCCAGGCTCAATTGGATATTGAGCCGCTGATTGTAGGTCGCGGACTTGGTCAAATACACACCGGCCCGGGTGAGGAACTGGCCATCGCCAGTGACCGTATCGGCAATGGAAGTGCCAATAAGGCGTCCCTTGACGATCTGACCCACGTCGATCGAAGAACCGAAAGACGTGGGCTGCCGTACCAACTCGCCGCCGGCGGCCTGGCCTGCAAGGATAGCCGCCACCCCGAACAGGAGCCCCGCTTTATTCATGCTGAATGCCTTTCTTCCCGATCGCGCTTCCGTCGATTGGGGGGCAATAATTCGGTATAAAGCCGCGTGCCGTTGAATTTCACCACGTGTAAGTCCACTCCGGCAACCGCATCCGTTCCCCCCCGCGCAAGGCGGATTCATGCGCCAGGATGCCCGTACAGGTCCAGTTCGCGGCCTGGATTTGGTTGGGATACGGATCCCGGCCCTGGACCAAAGCGGAAACGAATTCATGAACCAGGTGCGGGTGGGAACCGCCGTGGCCGCCGCCCTGGATGAAGGACAGATGCGCATGATCGTCCGCATCGTACACGCCCTTGGTGGTGAAGCTTTGGATTTCCTTGGGCAGCAGGCGTGCATAATCCGGCACCTTGACGCGCGCGGTGATTTCGTGTTCCGGCTTCTTGGCCGTGTGGATGACCGGATCCTCGCCCTCGACCAAAGGCCATTCGAAGGATTTCTTGTCGCCGTACACATCGAAGCTTTCCCGGTATTGCCGGGCGGTATCGAACAGTGAACGAATGACACGCGCGGTGATGTCCGAATCGCGGAACTTCACGTGGGCGGTTTCCACCGCGAAAGGGGAGTTGTACTGGCCGATGAGTTCTTTGCGGATGGTCCCGGATCCGAAGCAGGATACGGTTTCCGCATCGGCGCGGGTCAGCGCCAGGCATGGGCCTACGCAATGGGTGGCATAATGCATGGGCGGCAGGCCCGGCCAGTAATTGGGCCAACCGTCCATGTCCTGTTGGTGGCTGGCTTGCAGATATTGGATTTTGCCCAGCTCGCCTTTTTCGTAAAGCTCTTTCACGAATAGGAATTCCCGCGAGTAGACCACGGTTTCCGCCATCATGTACTTCAGGCCGGTTTGCCGGACCAGGTCCACGATTTTATTGCAATCTTCCACGCTGGTGGCCATGGGCACCGTGCAGGAAACATGCTTGCCGGCCTTAAGCGCGGCCAGCGTCATCGGGGCATGATCGGGAATGGGCGAATTGATATGCACCGCATCCAGTTCCGGATCCTTGAGCATGTCCTCGAACTTGGTGAACCGCTTTTCGATTTTGAAGGCGTCGCCTACCTGCTTGAGCTTTTCAGGATTGCGTTGGCAAATGGAATGCATGATGGCATCCGGATGCCGTTGGTAAATGGGAATGAATTCCGAACCGAATCCCAAGCCGACTATTCCGATTTTGATTTTCTTAGCCATTTATACCTTTCAATGCCTATTTAATCCCTGGTCACACCCGTTTTTTCCAAACTTCCGGAAAAAATGGGCGAATTCGCCAACAGAAAATTCCCAAGGCAAATATGGCAAGAGGAAGTGAAAAGGGGAAGTGTGGAACGGG
>JBDSIO010000276.1:0-3986 GCA_039917895.1 Fibrobacteria bacterium
ATAAAACGCGACCGATCTTACCGAAAGACCCTTACCGGTCAGGGGGCCAGGAAAGCCTACGTTCGGTCGCGGAAACCTGCGCGGGCGCGGCTTGCGAGCCTGGTTTTTCCGCCGGTACCGCAGCCCCGGGAGATCCTGCGCTTGGCCCGGGTGTGGAGGGAATGGCGGATCCTGCCGGGCCGGAGGCGGGATTAGGCCGGCGGTCGCCGTCCCCGCGGCTCACTCCGCCGGCTTTGACCTCGACCGAATCGGCCCATTGTACGTAGGGTTCCTGAACGGCCCAGGGCGCAAGGCTGCCGGGATGCCAGACCCCGTCGCCGTTGGAGTCGCGGAAGTAATCCACGGCGTAGAACCCCTCCGGGAGGCTGTCCACGGTGAACTCCGGGGATGTCGGGGTGATGCGGCTGTATTCCATCGGCGAGGTCAGGCCGCGAATCACCAGGCGGGAACCGAAAGCGGAAGGCAACTGCCGGAATTTCAGGGAACCCAGTTTGGCTGCGTCGGCCAGGGAAAAAGCCGCGACCGGCAGGGATTGGGCAGCCGCCGGTTTTGCCGCCGGTCCGGCGGCGGAATCCTTGCCCGATGAAGAAGCTTTCGGCGCCCCGGCGGGCGATGCCGGGGCCGCGGCCTTGGATGAGGTGTCCGCCTTGAGGGCGACGCTAAGGCGTTGGCCCTTGAGGGGAATGCCCGGCGCGAAGCCGAGGTCGAAACCATGGGCGCTCTGGCGCGCGAGGGTAAAGGCCACCGGCGTCGTATCCAGCTTGACGATGAGGTGGGCGCGGAGCCAGGCCAGGGTGGAATCCGAGAGCAGGCGGTTGTAATGCGCATAGAGGCCTCGGGCCGGGATCAGTCCGTCCAAAGGCAGCTTGGGCGTATCGCCCGAGACACGGCGCGGACCCAGGAAGACCATCATCGGTTTAGCCGTATCGGCGTCCCGGCCGACCTTGAACGCTGCCCTGTTCCGGGCCGTATCGGCCAGGTTACCGTAGAGGTCGCGTAGGTCGCGGTAGGCGGCGGTATATTGGCTGTCCGCTTCCAAGGGCGGGGTCGCCAGTTCGATTTCGCCCGTGGCCGGATCCAGGCCCACATCCTGGATGGGGACGACCGCGCCGGAATCCCGGGCCTGCATTGGTCCCAGCTTCCTGATCACATAGGATTCCCTGCGGAGGAATTGGGTGGGATGGGGGAACCGGGTGAACTTGAGGCGCACGGTTCCGGTCGCGAGTCCCCGCTTCCCGTCCTTCCAGCCTTCGCCGGCCCATCGCGCCTCGACTAGGCGAACGGGAACGGTGTCGTATTGGAAAAGGGTCAGGGACTGGAAGTCCTGGGCGGGATTGCCCCCGGTGGGCCCCGCGACGATGTCCACCGAGGGGCCGATGGCCAGCGCTTCGCTTCCGACGTTGGGCGCGAGATCGCCGTTGATGTCCTGGAATCCCAGCACGCCATAGCGGCCGGGGCGCATGCGCTTGACTTCGAAGCGGCCGAGTGAGTCGGTGGGCGCGATATAGGCCGGGCGTTCCTTGAAAGGATCGGGCTGCGGCGGCGGCACGACCACGCTGTCGTTGCGATGGGTGAGATGCTGGAAACGGGCGCGCAGTTCGGCTCCGC
Organism: Fibrobacteria bacterium; assembly: GCA_039917895.1. Lineage (GTDB taxonomy): Bacteria > Fibrobacterota > Fibrobacteria > UBA11236 > UBA11236 > Chersky-265. Next base: position 1,609 of record JBDSIO010000276.1, read on the forward strand.
GCGGATACAGGGCCGCGAAGGTCCCTGCCGACGATTTTCCCTGGAACGCGGCCTGCCGGCCGGCGAGTTTGCCCGAGTCGAGCCGTGGCCCCGTCCCGAAGGCCAATTGCAACGGGCTTTCCAAGGGCAGCCCGTGCAGATCCTTGATGGAACCGAGGATGCCGAGCACGTAGGTAGTATTGCTGTCAAGCAGTCCCGTGCTGGTCACCGCGAGCCGGTCGCCGGAGAGCTTGGTCCGCAGGCGTTTGGTCAGCGGGGGATTGAGATAGATCTTTCCGCGTTCCGCGTCGGCGTCCACCCATTCCGAAAAGACGATTTCGGCGCGCAGTTCCCGGCCCACATTGGCCGAATCCGGGGCGGGCAGCACCGCCGCCACGTAGGGACGCCGGGCGTCCGCGGGGCCTCCGGGAGGGGCCTCCATATGCGCGCAGGAGGACAGCAGCAATCCCGCCGCCAGCCACGACAGTGCCGTCGCCGGCCGGCCGTGGTTGGGGGTGCGGGCGAGGTTGCGGCCGCTTGCCGAGCCGTCTCGGCAAACGCCGTCGCTGGAGACGCGGAAGTTAGTCAATGAGCTTGCCAATCCGGGTCCAGCGGATTTTCTGGGGAAGCATCAGCCACGAGAACGGATTCGTGAACTTGAAGGTATCGTCCTCGTTCTCGAAGGAGAAGTAGATGATGAAGGCCTTGGCCTTCACGAAGTCCTTGGACAAAAGGCCCCAATAGCGGCTGTCCGATGAGTTGTCGCGGTTGTCGCCCATCATGAAATAGCACTTCTTCTTCACGGTGTACTTGGTGGTCTTCACGCCGTCGATGATCAGCGATGGCTTGATGCGCAGCCTGGGCCCGCCTTCTCCGCCCTCGGCGCTCTGGCCCATGATGTTCTGGTTTATGAACTCCAGGTAGTTGCCCAGGAAATATTCGTTATTCTCCACCCGGCGTGCTTTGCGGGCCGCCTTCACGGCGGCGCTGTCGGTGATGTCGTAGGTGCGGAAATTGGGCAGGTCGTTGGTGCGGATGAAGCCGTAGCGCGCGGCGTTCTGGAACACCTTGAAGGGGATGTTTTCGGAATGCACGTACATGGTATTGCCCTGCACGCGGCTTTCATAGGGAAGATCGAGCAGGGCGTACACGGCGCCATGCGTCTGGTTGCGCGGGTCGCCGTTGAAATAAGGCAGGATGTACTCGTTATCGATTACGGAATCCTTCACCAGATCCAGTTGCAACTGCACGTCCTTGTCCTGGTTCTCCTGATAGGCCAGCGAACGTATCCACACCGCCTCCTTCAGGGGTAGGGTATCGAGATCCAGGGTCTCGCCCGGCGCGGGCAGGCGGAACACCAGGGAGTCGCGCTGCGGATCGTAGCCGCGCGGATCCTTGTGCTTGCCGCGGCGCGGCAGGGCTGATTCCTTGCCGTCGATGAAGACCTGCTTGCCGGAAACGGTGACGGTTTCGCCGCTTTGCGCCACGCAGCGCTTGATGAAGTCCTTGGGCATGTACCAGACCAGATGACGCTGGCCTTCCAGCGGCGTTCGGTCCCAGTACAGGTTGCCGAACAGGAAGAGGTTGGCCAGAAACTTGTATTTCTTCTTGTCTCCTTCGGGGAATTCCGGATCGCCCGGGTACTTGAAGATGAGCACTTCGCCGGGCTTGGGATCGGTCAGGCCGGGAAGCTTGCGGTGCGAAAAGGGGATGGGGGATCCATAGACGAACTTGAGGCCCAGGAGAAAGTCTCCGATGAGGAGCGAGTCCTCCATCGAGGCGGAAGGGATCTTGAAGGCCTGGATGACGAACTGGATGACGACCAGGGCCAGTAGGATGGGAACCAGGATCTCCTTGGCGAACGTGCGGCTGGCGCCTGCTAAGTTGCGGCCTTCGCCTTTTTTCTGCTCGCCCATGTTCCGCCTTTGCTCTTTCAGCCTGATCTCTTCGAGCCGATCCCAAAATTCGAAAAAAGTCCAAACCCCGGAGGGAAGATTCTTCCTGCTGGGAGGCAGGACTCCGACGGGAAAAAATTTCCGTAGGAACGCTGGGTTAAGATAAAAACCAGGGGCGGACTTGTCTTGCGCGGCCTAACGGGTGATTCGTATAATCCGAAGCAGGAGGCACCCGCGTCGTGCCTGTCATCCCGGAAAAGGCGGCATCGTGCAAGAGCATCTGAAGATGTATGACGAAGAGCTGGTCAAGGAAATCATGATTTCCACGGCCTTGTGCGTTCAGGAACTGCTGATGGACGATCCGCAGGCCGCGCAGGACGACATCTTCGATTTCGTCGAGACCAACTTCCAACACATCATCACCGAGACCTTGCGGGCCGAACGCGAACGCGAGATGGCCGACGGCGAGTCCGCACCCGCCGACGACTCCGGCATACCGGAAGA
>JBDSIO010000277.1:0-8573 GCA_039917895.1 Fibrobacteria bacterium
CTTCATCATCTTCTTCATGTCCATGCGTATTGCTCCTTCTTGGATTCGGGTGGGAGACGGACATCCACAAGGGCATCCCGCGCCCGTTGCCGGGCATCGGGGGGTCAGCCCAAGAGACGTCCGTCGAAAACGTCCTTGATGAAATTGATGATCGGTTCCCGTTGCGCCGGATCTCCGGGACCGAACGATACCGGCATCACGGCCGACGCCGGGGCGCCGGCGGCCACGGCATCCGGATCGAGGGTGAAGCGCACGGGATAGTCCTGGCGGCCCTTGGCCTTGGAAGCCAGGAACCCCTGGATCGATTTGCGGAAGTCCCCGTCAGCTTCGATCAGGGAGTAGGAGGTACGGTCCAGGAATACCACGCGTAACGCCGGGGTTTCCCCGGCTTGCCACTCCAGGCGGGAATGCCGCAGGTTCGAGCCCAGCAGGGGCCGCAGGGACATGAACTCGGCGACCAGGGCGGGCCAAAGCGCGGGCAGCCGGGCAGGGGAATCCTGCGCGGGCACGGTTAGGGATTCGGGTGCCGCCGCGGAAGCGGGAGGCGCGGCCGGGGCCGTGACGTCTTCCGGATCCTCGGGATCGGCATCCAGGTCCCTTTCCTGCTCCAATTCGGGATCCGCCCCTTGTAGGCTGGCGAATTCAGGCAAGGGGTCCCGGTTCTCCTGGCGTTCCGGGGTCAGCACGGCGGTGGGGGCGGCGAATTCGGCGAACTCGGCCGACGCGTCCGGCCGTGACGTTGAGGCGGTTTCGAAATCGGCGGCGGCGGATGCCTGGATGGGGCCAGGGTTCACGGAAGCGGGCTCGGCTTCGATGGGAGCGGCTTGTTCGGAATCCGGGAAGGACGCCGATTCGTTTGGGGCTGACGCCGGCATGCGCGGCGATTCGGGCCGGTTGGACGGTGGCGGCCGTTCAGGCAGGTATTCCGCGCTAGGCCTGGGTTGAGCAGGCATCACCCTTTCAGGTGGACTTTTTTTTTTGACCTGGTCGAGGTCTGCGCTGGCGGCCGGTATGTTATGGGGCATGCTTGCCGGTGTTCCGGCGCCGGTGGCCGCTGCGGCCGCGGGCGCGAAATCCTGTCCCAACACCTGGGACAAGGTGACCACGCGATCCAGTGCGGCCATGCGCGCGAACCCCAGTTCCACCGCGAGGCGCGGGCTGGCGGACAGCTTGATTTGGGCCAGGATGTCCGAGACCATTTTGGCGAAGCGGATGATGTCGCCGTCGCGCAGCTCCGGCGCCAGCGAGATCAGCTCCCCGTAGCGGACGTCGCCCAGACCCAGGGCTCCGGGGCCAACGCCTTGGCGGGCGAACAGCATGTTGCGCAGGTATTCCCCGAACGCGACCAGCAGTTCCGAAGTCTCGATGCCTTCCCGGTGGCCTTCCTGCAGGGTCTCGAAGCAAGCCTTCTGATCGTGCTGGATCAGGGCGCGCAACAGGCCGTCGAACATGCCGTCGCGGGGGAGGCCCAGCACCTTGCGGGCCGCTTCCATGCTCAGGTCGGAGCCGGAGAATGCGTAGACCTGGTCGAACAGGCTCAAGGCGTCGCGCATGCTGCCGTCGGCCTTGCGGGCGATGGCCTCCAGGGCCTCGCGCTCGGGGTGGATGGATTCCCGGGCGCAGATGTACTCCAGGCGCTCGCGGATGTTCTGCTCCGAGATGCGCTTGAAATCGAAGCGCTGCACGCGCGAGAGGATGGTATGCGGAAGTTTGTTGGCTTCCGTGGTCGCGAAGATGAAGACCACGTGGGGAGGCGGTTCCTCCAGGGTCTTGAGCAAGGCGTTGAACGCCGACTTGGACAGCATGTGCACTTCGTCGATGACGTAGATCTTGTAGCTGCCGTTCATGGGCGCGTAATTCACCTGCTCGCGCAGTTCGCGGATGTTGTCCACGCTGTTGTTGGACGCGCCGTCGATTTCGAGCACGTCCATGGAACTGCCGTTGTTCACGGCCTTGCAATTCTCGCAGGCGTCGCAGGGGATGGGCGTGGGGCCGTTCTTGCAGTTGAGGGCCTTGGCCAGGATGCGCGCCGAGGTGGTCTTGCCCACGCCGCGCGTGCCCGTGAACAGGTAGGCGTGGGAGATGCGCTTGCCTTCGATGGCGTTGCGGATGGTCTGGGCGATATGGTCCTGCCCCACCATGTCCTCGAAATTCTTCGGGCGCCATTTGCGCGCCATCGCCAGGTAAGCCATTAGATCCTTCGGTCCATTGGAATCGGCATAGCGGTTTCCGCAATCATCTGTTCTTCCTGCCCCATCAATTCTTCCTACCCCTGTAAGGCAGATCCAGGTTGATCACCAGGGTCACTTCGTTCCCGGTCTCGTTGTAGATCATCTCGTCGAAGGCGTAGCGCGCCATCATGATGCCGCGGCCGTTCCGGTTCAGCAGGTTGTCCTTGTCCTTGGGATTGGGCAGTGAACGCCAATCGAAACCCGTGCCCTGATCGGCCACGAAGTATTCGATGCGGCGCAGGGTGGGGAAGACGCGCGATCGGATGGTCACCACCCGATCCTTGAAGGGTTCCTTATGGGAGCGCTCGATCGCCAGGGGATAGAAACGCGAAGCCTTGAGCGCATCGCTCTTTTCCTCGAAGGTGATCCCAAGGTTCCCGTGTTCGACGGCGTTGCTGATTATTTCGGAGAGGCCCAGGATGATATGGTAGCGGTTTTTCTCGTTGACGGGCAAGGTGCCGTCGACCAGATTCTTCGCCACCTGCATCACCAGGGAGAACTCGTTCGGCATGATGAGGATGCGCTCTTCGTATTTCATGGCGAAGGGATTGTACGTCTCGGTCGTGTTCGCGATGATTTTGCTGATGTTGTAGGATAGGTCCCCGACCTGGAGGGGGATGCTCAGGCAGGCATAGGTTCCCGCCTGGAGAAGTTCCACCATCTTCTCCTGGTGCTTTTCGTCCACGATCGCGATCAGGGGCAGATCGGGATGCTCTTGCCGGAATTTCCGGACGAAGGGCAGGGGATCGCCGGTGATGAGGGATAGGTTGAAGGTAAAGGCGAAAGTGCTTCCCTTGGCGATAAGCCGGAGCGCGTCGTCCAGGTTGTAAGCCGTCTGCATGGCCAAGTCGTGATCCAGTACGATGGATTGGATCATCTCCTGGATGGAGTCGTCCGACTCCAACAGAAGCAGGGATTTGGACTCGGCGGTCACCACGCGGCCTTTAAAAGGCTACCATGCGCTTCGCCGCGTTCACGATGGGTCAAATTCCACGCTCCCAACCCCTCGAAGGGGAACGGTTGTCCTAGATCCCGCGGTAACGCCCGACGTCCTCGAGAAGGTCACATGACGTCCCGAAAATGGGGCCAGGTCCATTAATTTAGTCTAGAAAGGGCTATCGGACTACCGCGCCAATCGGTCCGCCGGCCCGTTTCTACGGTTCCGGCAGGGTGGGATCAGTGTCCGGCGACGCGGATTCGGGGTCCGGGGCCGAATCCATCTTTTCCAGGAGGGTGCGCACCTGATCCGGGGTGGCGACATACCGTTTTCGGCAATAATCGCAATGCAGTTCCGTGGTCTCGTTCTTGATGGCGATCTCCTCCAGTTCTTCCCGCGGAAGGCCGGTCATCGCCTTCATCACGCCGGCTTCCGAACAGGGGCAGAACGGTTGCACTTCGATTTCCCGGTGGACGGCGTATTTGAAGGGGCCGGCGAGATCGGCCAGCATGGCGTCCAGATCGAGGCCGTTTCCGGGAACATGGTATTTGTCCAAAGGCGGGAGGGTGCGGACGATCTGCTCCATGATGGCGATGGTCTTTTCATCCGCCTTGGGGAATGCCTCCACCAGGAAACCGCCGCAGAATTCCAGCAGAGAACCTTCCGTGTTGGCTTTGGCCAGTATGCCGACGGCGGATTTGGTCTGTTCGCTCTGAAGCAGGTAATAGGCCGTGCAAGGCCCGATTTTCTCCGAGGGCATTTCCACGATGCCCTCGGAGACCGGTATGCCTTTGTCGTTCAGTTTGCGGACGGTCATCAACTGCGGGGAAAGCAAGGGTTCGAAGTCCCCGATCTGGCGTACGTCCTCGGCCGGGATCATGCCGCGGAGCAGTCCCATGGGCGTGGCGTCGGCGGTGGCGAACGAGAAGTCGCCGGAAAACTGGAACTTGACCTGGACCGTTCCGTTGGTCTTCAGCCCCGAAGCAAGGATCAAGGAGGATACGATGGTTTCGCCCAGCATGATGCGGGCGAAGGCATGGGCGGAATGGAATCCGCTCACGACGTTGGCCGCGTCGGTGGCATCCACCAATACGAAACGGATTTCGGCGGTTTCGCCGGTGGCCCTGATTATTTTATCCGACATTTCCTAAAAGGCGTCCTTCGGCTCCGCCGAGGTATCTTTCGGCTCCACCAATAGTATTTTAAGGTAAAGGGATAATTTATGAAAAGGGTGTTGTTAATCCTATCGGCCGGATTCGAGGAATTGGAGGCCGTGGCTCCCATTGACCTGCTGCGCCGGGCCGGGATCGAAGTGGTAACGGCATCCACGGGACCGGAGTTGCCTGTGACGGGCGGACGCGGAATCCGCATCCAGGCCGATCGGCTCCTGGACGACTGCCGCGAAGAGCCGTTCGACATGGTGATTGTCCCTGGCGGACCGGGCGTGCCGGCTCTGCGCAAGGATCGCCGGGTCCTGGATCTTTTGTGGAGCGCCCATCAGGGAGGAGTGCCGATTGCCGCCATTTGTGCCGGTCCCCTGGTTCTGGCCGACGCCGGCCTTTTATGCGGACGCACCGTCACCTCCTTCCCGGGATCCAAGGCCGAGCTCGTGGGTCGCGTGAAAGCCTATTCTGAAGATCGGGTGGTTGAGGACGGACCCATCATCACTTCGCGGGGCGCCGGCACTTCCGAAGAGTTCGCCCTCCGGTTGATTGTAAGGTTGCTCGGATTCCCGGCCGCCGAGGCTGTCCGCTCCAGCATTGTCGCGCGCTGACCGCCTAAATGCCGCCCAGCGATCCAGTATCAATCCCTTAATCAATCCCTTAATCAATCCCTTAAACATTCCTTTTATATTTGCATCCCAATGCCCGCCTGGATCTATCCATACCTGGGAGCCTTTCTCATCGGACTTTCCAAAGCCGGATTCGCCACCGGCCTTGGTATGTTGACCACCCCGTTGTTGGCTACGGCTGTTCCCGCGCGCCAGGCCATCGGCATCATCCTTCCCCTGCTTTGCTTCGCCGACCTCATCACCCTCTCCGCATTCTGGAAGAAATGGCGGTTGGAGTTGATCCGCGTACCTTTTTTCGGGGCGTTGGGAGGTATTGCGATGGGGATGGCCTTCGTGAGTTCCATTTCCGAGCTGTTCCTGCGCCATTCCATCGGGGTGATGGCCTTGGCCCTGACCGCGCTCCTCATCATCCGCAACATCTGGTATCCGGCCCGGGTCTACCGGCCTTCGATCATCGAAGCCCTTATGGTAGGCGCTTTCGCCGGGTTTGCTTCCACCATTTCCCATGGCGCCGGGCCCATCATGGCCATCTATCTCATGGCCCGGAAGACCGAGAAAACCGCTTTCGTGGCCAGTAATGCCATCTTTTTCACCACCCTCAACCTCTTCAAGCTACCGCCGTATGCCTACGCTGGCTTGATTACGTCTTCGACATTGATCCAGGACCTACGTTATCTCCCTTTGATCCCGCTCGGCGCAGGGGTGGGCTGGGTCGCCAACCGGTCTCTCCCGCAAAAGGCCTTTGATTGGCTGGTTTTCGGTCTGTTGCTGGTTACCGGCCTGCATCTTCTAATCGCCTAAAACTTGGCTCTTATCTTTCATTTATAATACAATCCCTGGCATTCACCCCCTTTATGGCCGGGCCAGGCAAATACCGGGAGAAAGGTTTTCCGCATCATGGAATTCTGGGTGGCGATTGCCGCTATCAGCTGTGTCGTCAATGGAGTTCTCGTCTGGCTTTGGCGTAGGCGTTCGCAGCGCGTTTCCCGTCTGGAGCGCGAGCTCACCGCCAACGGGGACGAGATGCGCGGCCTGGCGGAATCCTTGCGCCGGACCCGGGTCGAACTCGAAGGCCTGCATCGCGAGGCCCGCCTGGAGTTGCAGCGCAGTGAAGTGCGCTACCGCGCGTTGGCGGAAAGCTCTCCCGTAGGCATCTGGCATATCCGTCCCGACGGACGCACCATCTACCTGAATCCGGCCATGAGCGGCGTCCTGGAATTGGACGGCCCCGGCGACCTGATGGCGGCGGCCACGACCTTCCATGAATTCTTCTCCCCGGAGAGCGTAAAACTGATCGACAGGGAGTGGGCCAAGCGGAGCGCCGGCATCGTGTCGAGTTATGAAGTCGAGATTGTCGGCCGTTACGGACGCCGCACCCGCATGATCGTCTATGGCGCCCCCATCCTGTCTCCGGAAGGCAAGCTGGAAAGCATCATGGGCACTTTCGTGGACATCACCGAACGTAAGCGCGAAGAAGAAGCCTTGCGGCGCTCCGAGGAGCGCTTGCGCGTGGCCGCGGAATGCGGTAACGATCTCATCTATGAATGGGATATCCGCTCGGGAACCCTGGACTGGTTCGGCCCCGTGGACGAGCGCCTGGGATTCCAGCATGGGGACATCCCGCGCACCGTCGAAGCCTGGGAAAGGCTGATCCATCCCGAGGATCGCGCGGAGGTGACAGCGGATGTCCAGAGGCATTTGCGCGGGCACGAGCCTTTCTTCCGCGAATACCGCATCCGCTGCAAGGATGGATCCTACCGGCTCTGGTCCGATCGCGGCACCGCGCAATGGGACAACGAAGGCGTGCCCTACAAATGGATCGGCACCACCTCGGATGTCACCGACGCGCGTCGCTCCCAGGAGGAATTGCGCGTCAAGGAAGAACAACTGCGTCAATCGCAAAAGCTGGAGGCGGTCGGTCGTCTGGCGGGCGGCATCGCCCATGACTTCAACAACCTGCTGGCCGCCATCATGGGCTATTGCGAGCTGATGCTGTTTCGATTGGAACCGCAACACCCCTGCCGCAAGGAAGTTGGCGAGATCCTCAACGGAAGCGATCGGGCGGCCGGGCTCATCCGCCAGTTGCTGGCCTTCAGCCGCCAGGAGATCCCGCAGCCCAAGGTCATCCATCCCCATTTCATCATCACGGCCATGGAGCCCATGCTGCGCCATCTGTTGGAAGAGAATATCGTCCTCGACATCCGGCTCGACCCGGACGCCGGACGCATGCGAATGGACCCGGTGCAGTTGGAACAAGTGGTGATGAATCTGGTCCTCAACGCCCGCGACGCCATGCCAGGCGGCGGCACCGTGCTGGTGACGACCGGAAACGTGAATCTGGCGGGCGAGGTACCCGGTGCGTACGGCAAGGTCCATGCGGGCCCGCACGTGCGCATCTCCGTGGCCGATTCCGGCCTGGGCATCGACCGCGAAAATCTGCCGCACATCTTCGATCCCTTCTTCACCACCAAGGATAAGGGCAAGGGTTCGGGATTGGGACTGTCATCGGTTTACGGCATCATCACGCAGAACAACGGGGCCGTGCTGGTCGAAACCGAGGTCGAAAAGGGCAGCGTATTCTCTTTCTTCCTGCCCCTGACCGAAGAGGACGCGGAGGAAGAAGAAGAGGTCAAGAAGGCGCTCCGCGCCTCGTCCATCGTCCCCAAGACCGTACTGGTGGTGGAAGACGACGACGAAGTACGGGGCATCGTGCGCGAAATGCTGGGGCAACAGGGATTCATGGTGCTGGAAGCGCGCCATGGCCGAGAGGCCCTGGCGCTAGCCGAAGCATACACCCAACCGGTGCATCTGCTGCTGACCGAGGTGGTGATGCCGGAGATGGGGGGCAAGGACCTGGCCGAAGCCCTGCGGAAGATCATGCCGGGCGTGCGCGTGCTTTTCATGTCGGGAAACACCCAGGATTCGCCCTTTCGAAAAGAAATCCCGGAGGGCGATAGCAATCGCGCATTCATCCAAAAGCCGTTTACGATGTCGGAGTTGCTGGGGAAGATCTGGGCAGCACTGGTTTAAGGGCGCGGTCTCCGGAGTCGGGTCTCGCCGCCGCTTTTTTCACTTTGGACTTAAACTATCCAGCGAAGCTATAGCGGCTCGATGCATCCAGGCCGTCCATAATCGACCGGCGCGGTAATGGTGGGATGATCTCCGCATACCGCGCATTCCGGATCCCGCGCCCCGCGGCTCTCGCGGAAGCGCATGGCCAGAGCATCGTAGATCAACAGCCGATCCGTCAGCAAGTCGCCTTTGCCCAAAATGCATTTCACCGCTTCCGTCGCCTGAATGGTACCTAGCGTTCCAGCTACCACGCCGAGGATGCCGACTTCCGAGCATGAGGGAACCGAGCCCGCCGGGGGCGGTTCACGGAACAGGCAACGGTAACAGCGGCTCTTGCGCGGCATGATGGTCATGGCCTGGCCTTCGAAGCGCAGGATGCCCGCATGAGAGAAGGGGACGCCGGCGATCACGCAGGCGTCGTTGACCAGGAACTTGGTGCCGAAGTTATCGCTGCCGTCCACGACGAAGTCGTATTGCGAGACGATCTCCACCGCGTTTTCCGCGTCCAGGAAGGGATGGCCGACCACCTTGACTTCGGGAT
>JBDSIO010000278.1:0-9859 GCA_039917895.1 Fibrobacteria bacterium
GCGGAGCCGCATCGTTGTCCAAACGGACGGCAAGCTGCAAACCGGACGCGATGTGGCAATTGCCGCACTCCTGGGAGCCGAGGAGTTCGGCTTCTCCACGGCCCCGCTTGTGGCGCTCGGCTGCATCATGATGCGCAAGTGCCATCTCAACACCTGCCCGGTAGGCGTCGCCACCCAGGATCCGGACCTGCGCAAGCTGTTCAACGGCGAAGCCGACCACGTGGTGAACTTCTACCGCCATCTGGCCCAGGACCTGCGCGAACACATGGCCATGCTCGGCTTCCGCACCATCAACGAGATGGTCGGCCGCGTGGACAAGCTCGCGCCCAAGCGCGACGTCAAGCATTGGAAGGCCAGGCAATTGGACATGTCCAAGCTGCTCTATAACATGGCCGACACGCATAAGGGCATCGGAACCTTCTGCTGCGAACGCCAGGAGCACGGCCTCGAGAAGGCCCTGGACTGGAAGCTCATGGAAGCGGCCAAGCCGGCCCTGGAAGAAGCCAAGCAGGTTCGCGGCGAATTCACCATCCGCAACGTGAACCGCACCGTAGGCACCATCCTATCGTCCAACATCTCGCGCAAGTACGGTGAGGACGGGCTCCTGGAAGACACCATCCGCTTCAAGTTCAAGGGATCGGCAGGCCAGAGCTTCGGCGCTTTCGGCGCGCGCGGCCTGACCATGGAACTCGAAGGCGAGGCCAACGATTATTTCGGCAAGGGACTGTCGGGCGCCAAGCTCATCCTGTACCCGCCGCGCAAATCCAAGTTCGTGCCGCGCGACAACGTCATCATCGGCAACGTGGGCTTCTACGGCGCCACCGCCGGGGAGGCCTTCATCCTCGGTATGGCGGGTGAACGCTTCTGCGTGCGCAACTCCGGCGCCAAGGTAGTGGTGGAATCCATCGGCGACCATGGTTGCGAATACATGACCGGCGGGATAGTCGTGGTGCTCGGCGAGATCGGCCGCAACTTCGGCGCGGGCATGAGCGGAGGCGTGGGATATATTTGGGATCCCCAGCAGAAGGCCGCCGCGCGCATCAACAAGGAGATGGTGGATCTGGAGGACGTGAGCCAGGCGGAAGAGGCCATCGCCCTCAAGGCGCTCATCGAACGGCATCTGGACTATACGGGCAGCACCACCGCCAAGGATATCCTGGCGGATTGGAAGGCCAACCTGGGCAAGTTCATCAAGGTCATGCCCCGCGACTACAAACGCGCGATGGCGGATCTGGCATTGGAAAACGCGGCGGGGCAGTCGGCTCCGTCCATGGGTGTGGGGGCTCCCGGAGCTTCCGGCGCCGTTGCAGAAGATCTGGCCGCCCCGGTGGTCGCCCCGAAAGCGAAGGTATAAGGACTCATGGGAAAGATTACCGGTTTCAAGGAATTCGAGCGCAAGACGCCCAAGTATCTGGCGGTCGACGAGCGTACCAAGAACTATCAGGAGTTCGTGGTGCCGATGGGCAAAGAGGAAGTCGAACAGCAGGGAGCCCGATGCATGGATTGCGGCGTGCCTTTCTGCCATACCGGCTGCCCGCTCGGCAACATCATACCCGATTTCAACGACCAGGTGTATAACGCCAAGTGGCAGGCCGCCCTGCAGACCCTGTTGTCCACCAACAATTTCCCCGAATTCACCGGCCGCATCTGCCCCGCGCCATGTGAATCCGCCTGCGTGCTGGGCATCAACAAGCCCCCGGTAACCATCAAGAACATTGAAGTGTCCATCATCGACTATGCCTATGCGCAGGGCTGGATGGTGCCGCAGCCTCCCGCCGTACGCAGCGAAAAGCGCGTGGCCGTGGTGGGTTCGGGCCCTGCGGGCCTGGCCGCGGCCGACCAGCTCAACAAGGCCGGCCATCTGGTTACGGTGTATGAACGCGCGGATCGCATCGGCGGCCTGCTGCGCTACGGCATCCCGGACTTCAAGCTCGACAAGAAGCACGTGGCCCGCCGCGTGGAGATCATGGAGAAGGAAGGCGTCAAGTTCGTGACCAACGCCAACGTGGGCGTGAACGTGCCGGTCGCCGACCTGAAGCAGAATTTCGACGCCATCGTATTGGCCGGAGGCTCCACCATCGGCCGCGACCTGCCCATCACGGGCCGCGACGCCAAGGGCGTGCATTTCGCCATGACCTTTCTCACCCAGAACAACAAGCGCGTCCAAGGCGATAAGATCCCGGAGGCGGATGCATTGATGGCCACCGGCAAGCACGTCGTCGTTATCGGCGGCGGCGACACGGGTTCCGATTGCGTAGGCACCTCCATCCGCCACGGGGCGGCCTCGGTGACCCAGATAGAACTGCTGCCCAAGCCGCCGGAATCCCGCACGGTGGAAACCCCGTGGCCGACGCATCCGGGCCCCCGCATGCTCAGCACCTCGTCCTCCCAGGCCGAAGGCTGCAAGCGCGATTGGTCCTTGCAGTCCAAGGAATTCGTCAAAGATGAGAACGGCAACCTCAAGGGCATCAACTGCGTGCGCCTGGAATGGAAGGGCGGCAAGCCCGTGGAAATTCCCGGCTCCGAGTTCTTCATGCAAGCCGATCTGGTGTTCCTGGCCATGGGCTTTCTGTTCCCGGATTCCAAGAACTTCGTGGATCAACTGGGCGTGGAGAAGGACGAACGCGGCAACATCAAAGCAAACGCCAAGTACGAGACCAACGTCGAAGGCGTTTTCGCCGCCGGCGACATGCGTCGTGGCCAGTCCCTGGTCGTGTGGGCCATCTCGGAAGGCCGCGAATGCGCTCGCCAAGTGGATGAATTCCTCCAGGACCACCCCTCCTTGCTGCAGTCGAAAAGCCGGTCTCTGACGGAAATTTCCTCCTAAGGGTTCAAAACATCGAGGCCATCACAGTCAGGCGAAGAGCAAAGACCGCGTCTTCCAAGCCAGGAAAGAAAGCCTCGGAACCCCCGGAAAATCTTGTCGGACTGGCTTTTTTGGGATGAAATTCCCCAAGTAGGACATTTTGTTCAAACCCATGCCTGTTTTGGAGAGCCTTTATTCTGGGCGGGATGGATTGCCACTCCTATGATGGGAAAACCAGCCATGGAAGGAGCCAATCCCACATTGAATCTCGCGGAGGAAATCAGCACCTTCTGCCCTGTACGCCTTTACCTGGCCAATCGGCGCTATGACGGCTTGCTGGATACGTTGGACTCCAAAGGCGGGTCTTTCTACGTCCTCACGGACGAAGATCTCGCGCGGGCAGGCTCCCCGCAGAGCCTGATGTTGCAGAAGGAGAACCTGGTGGAACTGGCCATCGGATCTTTCGGGCACGAATTGCGCATCGCCTGCAAGGTGCGCGGAATGCGCATCGACGAGGACGGACTGTTCGTCTACCTGGGATTGGACTTCGTGCTCGGGGAGGATAAGGACAAACGCCGCTTGGACGAATTCATCGCCTCGCTGTGGTAACGTGGGCGGCTCCCCTACTGGCTCCTAAGCGTTGACGGGCTAACCGGGATTAGCGCCCAGCCTGCCGGGGGTGGTTATGGGCTTAGGGCGGGAAGGCTTGGAGCCCCAGCCCAGCTTGAGCCCGATGCCGGTCGCCGCCATGAACAGCAACTCCGCCCCGATATACCCGAACAACTTGGTGGCCGCGCCGGTGGTGAAGCCATAGGAGTGCAGGCCAACGTTCAGCAGGTTCACGCCGAACCAGGCCAGGCTCACCACGATGGCGCCGAAAACGGATCCCAACGCCATGCCGGGGTTGCGGATATAGCCCCAATGCTTCGCATGCAGCATGATGATGCACCAAACCACGATCAGCAGGGCACCGTTCTCTTTGGGATCCCATCCCCAGAAGCGCCCCCAGCTCTGATCGGCCCAGATGCCGCCCAGCACGGTGCCAATGAAGGAGAAGAGTAGACCGAAGCACAGGGTGCCGTATACCATCTTGGAGATCTCTTTAAGGCGCTCAGGCTTGCCCGTGTCACCGGCGCGGCTGGGGATCAGGGCGCGGATGAGCCAAACGTGGCCGATGGCGCCCGCGAGCAGGCAGGCGGAATAGCCGATGGTCACGCACACCACGTGGGTGGACAGCCAGAAGTTGCTGTTGAGCACGGCCACCAGCATCTTCATGGTGTCGCCTTCGGCTGCGTAGCGGTTGGCGATGGAGAGCAGGATGACGCCCAGCAGGGAGGCGGACAAAAGGCCGATGCCCTTGCTCTCGCGCTTGCGGTTGATGCGTTCGATGAACAGGGCGGCCAGGATGGATACGGCGGCCACGAACGGAAAGGTTTCGTACAGCGAGGTCACGGGCGGACGCTTCATGATGATGATGCGCGAAACGATGGCTACGATGTGGATCACGAAGCCGGTAAGGAATACGTACAAGGAGGCTTTGTAAAGCCAATCCCTGCGGGTGAGGAAGAAACCGAAGCAGCCCAGCAGGGCGAACCAGTACAGCACCAGCCCCCAATAATAGGGCTCGCCCTTCTGGTACAGCACTTCGAGGGGGAAATGGGTTTGGGACAACTGTTCATAGGCGCGATTATCCATGGCCGAGAGGTAATCCTTGACGCCGAGGTCGAAGCCGTTCTGATCGCCGGAACGGTAGGCCGCTACGGCCTTGCTCCAAGCCGACAGTTCCGCATGGAAAGCCATCAACTGTTCCGGCGCGGCCACCATTTCAGGCGGGCTCACCCAGCCGGGTACGCCCAGGCTGGCGGCCGTGGCGGGCGGGATGGGGAAGATGCGGTAGGGCGAAGCGTGCAGGGTTTGGGAGTTCAGGTACATGGCCTGGGACAGGGAGATGATTTCGCGTTCCATGGGCGTGCGTTCGGCGTCGGTGCGGTTGCCGATGCCTTCCAGGATCTTGGCGATGGCCTGGGCGCTCGTCATCAGATCCCAGAAGGAATATTCGCTCACGTTGGGTTTGAGATCCAGCTGGGTGCGAGTATCGGCCAGCTTCACGGCGTAGACCCGGCTGGGCAAGGTGAAGGAAAACGTGCGGGTCAGATTCACGAACTCCACCAGATTGCCGAAAACGCGCAGGACTTCCTTCTGCACCAAATCGCGCTTCTCATCGGCGATACCGTTGGCCTTCTCCGCCAGATCTTGAAGCTTGGGCAGGGACTTTTCCAACTGGCGGAAGGAGTAACGACGGTTTTTCTCCGCTGCGATGCCCAGGGCCTCGGCCACATCGGGATTGTTGATTAGGAAGATGCGGAAATCGCCTGACAGCTCCGGGGTCAGCAGGATACGCGTCATTACCTGCATGGCCGATTGCTTTTGATAGGTGGTGCGGCCGGAGAACTGCAGCAGCATATGTCTGGCGTAGGTGATCATGGGCTTAAGGCGGCCTTCGTGCAGCACGGGCACGGACTCCAGGGCCTTGACGTCGGCGAGGAATGAGGGCGGGACCGCGCCCACGGGCGGCAACAGGGATGGCATGCCGGCCCGGCCATGAGGAGCGAATCCAGAACCCGGACCGCCAGGCCCCTCAGGACCCGGCCCTGAGGAAACCGCGGGATGGCCGTCGGGAAGCTCACCGCCCATTGCGTTGGGGTCGATGGGGCCGGGTGTAACGGGGCCTGCAGCGCCCTTCGATCCGGGCTGATGGGAGGCTTCGAACAGGGAATCGAACTTCCCGTTCATGTCCGGGCCCGAATTGGCGCTTTTCTCCCCGACGGGAGCGGTTTGGGATGCTGCGGGTGCCGGTTCGGAGGCGGCTTGGGCGGTCTGGGACGCCGCGGGGGCTTGGGACAAAACCGGCTGGGCCGAACCCAGCACCGCGGCCAGGACCAACGGCAACGCGAGCGAGCGTACGGGGGCGGACGTCAGGAAAATCCTGGCTGGGTTCATTTGACGGACTCCCGGCGTACGAAGGGTATGAGCTTGATGAGGAAGTGCAGCAGCAGCCCCCCGAACACGACCAGGCTGGAGATGTAAGGCAGCAAGCGGCCGGGATTGGTCACCACGGCAAAGGTGGACTTCTCCGCCATGCCCTGGGCCTGAGCGTAGGAAGCCTGGAAAAAGGTATAGCCCGCATGGCGCAAGGGATTGTTCATCCATACCTTCACCGGGCGGGTCCCGCCGGCTTCGTACAGGTCCGCATAGCTCTCGAAGCTGCTGGGCACGTCCGTGCCCGGATGCACGTTCTTGACGAAGTCGGTCAGGTGCAGGGCGAAGGATAAGGGATAATGCTTCAGTCGCAGTTGCACGAACACGCGCCTCCCGTTCAGGGTGAGGATGAGCGGATTGATCTCCTGACCGTACAGGAGAACCTCGCGATCGGGCTTTCCGGTTTCGGACAGGGTAAGCATGAGGCCGGGAGCATTCTGGGTCACTTCCTTCTCGGGCTTGCGCTGTTCCAGAACGCCGATGCCGGAAGCGTTGATATAAGTGGGGCCGTTGGTGGCGCGCGTGGTAAAGGCGTCGCAGTTCTGGTAATAGGAGCGCACCTTGATGCGGGATTTATAAGGCGCCACTTCCAGCTCACGGCCGGGCTTGAGTGCGGTCTCGTCATAGGAAAATACCCGGTTGGTATCGCCTTGGGCCTCCCAGAACGCCAGCTCATGTTCATGATAGGACGTGGTGAAATGACCGGTTTCGCCTTCCGCCAGGGTCAATTGCGATTCCACCGCCATCATCTGGGTGATGAATCCGCCCACCAGCAGAGCCAGGATGCCCAGATGCACGATCCATAGGCCGATACGGTTGGGCCTCCAGGCCAGGTGAAGGGCCATCATAACCACCAATTGGATGGAAAGCACCCAGATGACCAGGCTGGCGGCCGGAAGCGGGAAGAAACCGCCGATCAGCACGAAGCCGTAGCCGAAATACTTTTTCTGCGCCTCGAACAGCCCGTGATCGGCCTGGTACAGGGTGCCGAAGAAGATCAGGGCGAACAGGATCAGCAGGCAGAGCAGGGTGATGAACGGGGACAGCACCGCTTTGGCGATGGGGGAGCGGGCGGCCCGTTGGCGCCTGGACACGTTACGGCCTTCCATCGAGGCGTAGCCGCGCTTGCCGTCTTCACGGGGGGTGCCGGGCTCATGGTCCCGGTTCGCGCCTTCGGATGGGTTCCCCATTTCTCCGGCGCTCATTTCTTGGGCCCCGCAATTTTAAGCGACTTGCAAAAGGCCATCACCAGCGGCTTCTGGTCCGCCACTTTGGACTGTTCGCCCATGGCCTTCACGAATACCGTGTATTCCTCGGTTTGCACCACTGCGCCGAAAATGGTCTTCGACTGGGTCATGTCGCCGGACAGCTTGTCCGTGAGGTCCACGAACATGCCGTCCTCTCCCGAGGCGATCTTGAAATGCTTTCCCGCCTTCACGAATTCTTCCATTTCCTCGGCGGTCATTTTGATGCCGATCTGGCCGTTCCAACGCTGGATGTTGGCGGCCAGGCCGCCCGCGTTGCCGGCCAGTTGCACCACGCTCACGTCCACGGCCTTCGGATCCATCTCGCCGGTGTGGGCCAACGCCGGATCCTGCGCGGCGAAGCTGCCGATGCGCATGGCGTTGGCGGAGTCCTTCACAATCCAGGTCTCTGGTAACGTCCAGGTTACCTTGATGTCGACGGGGCTGGAATTCATCCCGGGCGTACCCATGCCGCCCATTCCGCCCATTCCGCCCCCCGGTGCCCCCATGCCACCGTCCGGGGCCCCGTTGATCCGGCCCGACATTCCCGGCGTCGCCAGGGGCTTGAAGGCCACTTCGGTGTAGGTTCTTGGCTGCGTATCATCGCATCCAAGGAATCCCAAGGCCCCCAGCAGAAGGGTCAGTGCATGATAAAACGACGATTTATTGGCGAAAACGTGAAAAGGGGCCGGAAATAGCACCGGATTGGGCCTTGAATGCATGGCGCACAAAGTAGCAAATACCCCGGAACGGGATGTTCCGGCCCAATGCCGCGATGGAACTCTCTAGGTTCAGAAGTGCCTGTGGCTGCTGGTGTTGGTATCCCTGCCTTCTTCACGGCCCTGTGGATAGATTATGCATCCAAATTTTTTTTTCGCTCTTTTTCATCTACTTGCAGAGGGTGAATCCACATAACCCGCAAACCGTTCTCTTTTCTTTATATGTGGATACTGTTGAAAAGATATTTGATGGTCGATCCCGCTTTAATGGCTATCGTTTCCCTCTCCGAAACACCCCATTTGGGACGTTTCCGAGACCACTCAACCTGGCTTCCCGGCTAAGTCCTTGTAACTTCTCGGAATAGGCTATTTCCACAATATATTGTGGTCTCCGAAAAAAAATACCCACGATCTAGTTGCTATCGTATTTTAAAAACACTACACTTCATCCCATCAAGGTTGCCAAAAAGGTCGACATTCCCAAATTCAACCAACCGAGCACGGGCGGTCGGGGTGGACCGGACGGACAACGGGGACAATCAGGAAAATCGGGATAGCAGGAAGAGGAGAGAAGTGAAATGAATATTACACTGGTGGAGAAGGAGTCGGTGCGCACCATGGATGCAACCGGCACGATCGTGGCAGGTCTCGATACCACGAAATACCAGATCGAGCGCCGCAACGGCACGGTCGTGAGTTTTAAGGGCGAGAAGATCGTCAACGCCATCACCAAAGCGTTCCTGGCCCAGGAAGGCCTCGACCGCGCCACCGCCCGCATCTCGGAAGAGGTCCAACGCATCGCCGACCTCGTCTTCTCCGCCCTGGTCAAGCGCCGTCCCAATGGCGGCACCTGGCACATCGAAGACATCCAGGACCAGGTCGAACTCGCGCTCATGCGCGTTGGCCGTCCGGAAGTCGCCAAGCGCTACGTCCTTTATCGCGAGGAACGCGCCCGCGCCCGCGAGGCCTCCAAGTCCGGCGCCGCGCCGGTCCAGGCCCCCTCCATCGAGTACACCGTCACCGACGCCAAGGGCAACATCAAGCCTCTCAACCGCGCACGTCTCGAAGAAGTCATCCGCGAAGCCTGCACCGGTTATACCACCGTGGTGCCCGAAGAGCGCATCATGAAGGAGGCCCTGGCCAACCTGTTCCCGGGCATTCCGGAGAAGGACGTCAGCAAGGCCATGGTCATGGTCGCCTGCGCCCATATCGAAGAGGATCCGGCCTGGAGCTTCGTCACCGCCCGTATCCTCATGGACGATATCCGAGATGAAGTGCTGGGCGAACGCCTCACCCAGGCCCAGATGGTCAAGCGCTATCCGTCCTATTTCGGCGAATACATCCAGGAAGCGGTCGACGCCCAACTGCTCGACCGCCGCCTGCTTGAATTCGACCTCGACCGCATGGGCAAGGCCCTCAAGCCCGAACGCGACCTCGGTATCACCTACCTAGGGCTCAAGACCCTCGTTGACCGCTATTTCGTGCACCTGGAGGACGGCCGCACCATCGAGCTGCTCCAGGCCTTCTGGATGCGCGTGGCCATGGGCCTCGCCCTCAATGAAGTGGAGCGCGAGAAGCGCGCCATCGAGTTCTACGAAGTGCTCTCTGCGTTCCGCTTCACCAGCTCGACCCCGACCCTGTTCAACTCGGGCACTTTGCATTCGCAGATGTCCTCCTGCTATCTCACCACGGTCCCGGACGACCTGGGCGGCATCTTCGGGGCCATCAAGGACGACGCCCTGCTCTCCAAGTTCGCCGGCGGCCTGGGCAACGACTGGTCCAACGTGCGCGGCCTGGGTGCCCACATCAAGGGCACCAACGGCAAAAGCCAGGGCGTGATCCCCTTCCTCAAGGTGGCCAACGACACCGCCGTGGCCGTGAACCAGGGCGGACGCCGCAAGGGCGCCATGTGCGCCTACCTGGAAACCTGGCACCTGGACATCGAGGAGTTCCTGGAACTCCGCAAGAATACGGGAGACGACCGCCGCCGCACCCATGACATGAATTCGGCCAACTGGATCCCGGATTTGTTCATGAAGCGCGTCAATACC
>JBDSIO010000279.1:0-29369 GCA_039917895.1 Fibrobacteria bacterium
CCGAATGCGCCGCCATCAAGCTGAAGCTGAGCATGGCCAAGCCCGGCGAACCCGGCCGCGCCGACTTGGAGCGCATGTTCAAAATGCACTGCCTTGATTCCATTCCGCCAAAGCCGACCGATCCCAACGAAGATACCTGCAAAATGATCCTCGCCCGCCTGGCTTCGAAGGATCTATCCGCCGAGGAATACCTCGAGTGGAAGCATATCTACCAGGAACGCTGCGAAGGCGGCAAGCCTCCAATCGACACCGTGAAGCCCCCGATCGATACCGTTAAGCCGCCGCATCAGGACACTTCCGAGTGCGCCCCCATTAAGGGGGACTATATCAAGCGATGCACGCCGCACGACACCATCGTCGTCAAACCCATCCCGAAGAATTCCTAGCCCAAGCCGGTTCCCGTGGTCAACTGCGATGAGTGACACGCCAAGCCGCTGAAGCTGGATCCCACATCACCGGATTATGTCCGTCTGAAGCGGACCATCACGGAGCGTGCCCCTAGGTCAGGTCCCTGGTGGAATAGGAGCATCAGGGAGCGGAGCGGCCGAATGGCCTCGCTCGCGAAAGCCAAGTGACTCGTGCTTGGGCGCGGTCCTTTCGCACATCCCCTCCAGTATGTTTTTTACCTTCTGGAAATGACTTTGCAAGGTACGGAACCGCAGGATGGCTAAGCGAGCGTTCGAAGCCGATGGACTTCACGAGGCCGGAACCGGTCCGTGCGTATTCTGCCGCATCATCGGCGGCGAAACGGAGGCGAACCTAATCCACTCCGATGCGGAAACCGTGTCGTTCCTGGATCACAGCCCCCTCTTTCCCGGGCACGTATTGGTGGTCCCCCGTATCCATCATGTTACCCTGCCCGATTTGCCTCCGGCTTTGCTGGCGCCGCTGTTCGGGCATGCCCGGCGCCTGGCGCGCGGCATGGAAGATGCCTTGGGCATGGATGGATCGTTTCTGGCAGTCAACAACCGCGTCAGCCAAAGCGTCAAGCACTTGCACGTGCATGTGGTGCCGCGCCGCCGGGGGGACGGGATGAAAGGATTTTTCTGGCCGCGCCGCGATTACGCGGATGAGTTCGAGCGGGGTGAAATGGCGCGCCTGCTTCAGGAATTCATGGCGGCTAATCCCGGGTAGCGTGCCGCATCGACGAGTGCGGGGAAGCAATCCCTCGTTCCGTGATTTTAAAGAACCCCCAGAACCGCATTTTCCTGTCCAGCATCGGCGACGTCGGCCTCTAACTTCATACTGTTTTCCCAATCTTCCGCAACCCGCTTGATTCCGGGATCCGGATCGGATACCCTTCATGATGGACGTGTTGACCCATAGGGGATCGACGTCCTGTTTACCGCGCCCGTACCGAACCGACAAAGACGAGGAGTCTTATGAGCATCACTAGAATCCTTCTGGTTTCATTACTTGTTTCCGTTACCGGGGCTACCGTCCGGAACGCCACCGCGACGGATTTGGCGACGCACCTATTCGTCCTGAAGGACGGGGACGTGTATTCGCACTCCTGCGGCAACCTGTCCGAGACATTCGAGATCGGGCGTTCCGGAAAGAAGTCCGTAGCCTGGCTTAGCTTCCAGACAGGCGGATTCGATGCGACCCAGGTCGCGGGTTCGGTGCTGACATTGCATGTCAGCCGGGTCATGACGTCCGGAACCTTGAACGTGTATTCCCTGACGTCGGCCGTTCCCAAGGGCGAAACCCAGGTCGGACCTTCCAATCTCATTTTCAATCAGAATGCGCCCATCGCTTCCATCGCCCTGACGTCCGCAAACAGCGAGAGGCTGATCCGGATCGACCTGGGCCAGATCCTGAAAACCGGGACCTTCCACGGTTTGGCGTTGGGAAGCGTCAATGGCCTGTCCGCCGAGTTCAACTCTAAGGACAGCGACATTCCGCCCCTGGTCGAATTGAAATATACCTTCGCTTCGGCGGCCCAGGTGCAACAGGTCCTCGATGCGGCGGCTTCCCTCGCCGCGGTCACAGCGGCGGTGGCGGCTGACGCCGATGCCGCCGACGGCAGTGCGAACGCTGCGGCGCATAGCGCGACCCTGGCGGCTTCCTCAGCCCAGGCCGCGGTCGGAAGCGCCGATGCGGCATTGCAGAGCGCGGCGAACGGGGCGGCCTCGGCCTCGGCCGCTGCCAACAGCGCGATGGCGGCGGCGGCGAGCGCCACGCAATCGGCGGGCAGCGCGGCGGCTTCCGCGGCCAGCGCGACGGCATCGGAAGCAAGTGCGGTCTCGGCCGGCAATAGCGCGACTTCGGCCGGGACCAGCGCCTCGACTGCAGCGGGCAGTGCCTCGGCAGCATCGGGAAGCGCCTCGGAGGCAGGAAACAGCGCCACTGTCGCCGGAGCCAGCGCCACCGCGGCCATGGGCAGCGCGACTGCGGCGGGAAACAGCGAAAACGCCGCGGCGGGTAGCGCATCGGCCGCTTCCGGCAGCGCATCAGCCGCCTCCGGCAGCGCGGCTGAGGCCGCTGCCAGTGCTTCGGGAGCCTCCGCTTCCGCCGCAACCGCAACCAGCGCCGCCTCTACGTCCGCCGCGGATGCCGATATCGCCAACCTTGCGGCCAATACCGCTACCGCCGCCGCCGGTAGCGCCAGCGGGAGCGCTGCCTCCGCGGGGCAATCGGTCTCCGCCGTGAACGCCGGGGTCGCCGCGGCCTCCAATCACGCTTCGGCCGCCGCGTCCAGCGCCGCCGCCGCGCAAGCCGCCGCCGCGCAGGCGACAGGATCGGCCGCCGCTTCGAGCGATGCCCTGACTCTGATCATGGGACAGGCGAACGCGGCCAATGGTGCGGTCGCGCAGGCCCAGGCTTATGCCGCCGCCGCCGCCAATTCCGCCAACGAGGCCGGCAACATCGGCTCGACCCTATCCGGCGCGGCTACTTCCGCCACCCAACAAGCGACCCTGGCGAACCAATCCGCCCAATCCGCGGAAGCCTCGGCCGTCGCCGCAGCGGGCTATGCGGCGATGTTGGCGGACGGCCAGTTGTTGCCGCCCGGCACGGCCCTGCTCAACGTGCGGTCCGAACCGCCGCTCGGTTTCGCCAGCACGGGACTGCGGATCAATTTCGAATATCCCTGGACGCCCAAAGGGATCGGGGCCGCTTCCCGCTTCGACATGTCCAGCGCGGTATCCGGCGGTAAACTTTATTCGGCGGGCGGAAGCTCGGGCTCCAACACCATTTCGGCCGTCCAGGCCTACGATCCTGCGACCAACGTGTGGACCAGTATCACGGGAATGCCCGGCGCGGGCAAACGACAGTCGATGGTCGAGGTCGGTGGCAAGCTTTACGTAACCGGAGGCCTAGATGCGGGCGGCGGTGTGCAGAATTCCTGCTGGCGCTTTGACGTCGCAACGGGAACCTGGACCATACTGGCCAATATGCCGGCGCGATTCGGACATGCCTCCGCCGCTTTCGGAGGGAAAATCTACGTGTTCGGCGGTTTCAGCAACGCGGCCCAGGCGCATATGACCACGACCTCGGTCTACGACATCGCCAGCAATACCTGGTCGATCGGTTCCCCGCTGCCGACCTGGCGAGCCGGCATGCAGGCCCGCGAAGCCTTGGGCAGGATTTACGTCATCGGCGGATCGCTCGTGGGACCGGTGACGGACGTGGTCGAAGCCTACGATCCGGTGGCCAATACCTGGGCCACCATGGCTCCCATGCCGGGCGGCCGGGCCTTTTTCGCCGCCGTGGTCGACAGCAGCCGCATCTATGTCCTAGGGGGCGAATCCATGGGCGCGACGAACGCCTGCGCCCAATACGACATCGCTTCCAATTCCTGGTCCCCGATCAATACCCTGATCCAGGCCCGCTCGGCGTTCGCGGCGGGAATCATGGGCGGCAAGATTTACGCCAGCCAGGGCAACGGTGCTACCGTGCTTTCGACCACGGAAGAATATCCCCTGCCTAAAACGGTGTATCTGTTCGAGAAGTTATGACCGTTGCTATCCTTGCTACCCTTGTTACCTTAATGGCATGACCGCCAAACCCTTCTTCGAGGACGCAGAGTCCTCGTATTTCAACGACCGGGGAATGCCGGCCAAGGAAGGCATCTATGAATTCCGCCGTTACGACGGCCGGAAAATCCTGTATACCCTGGAGTTCAATGAGCCGGTCGAAGGGGAAGCGCCACGGCTCAAGGTCACGCATGCGAGCCGCATGGCGGACTATCCCTATCCTTCCCATGCCTTGAATACCCTGGATGGCGCCTGGGTGCGCTGGCTGGGTTTGCCAAGCAAGGAGAGGGACGCGTCTTCCGATGCCTCTTCCTCCCTTGTAGACCCGGGTGCGCCGCCCGTCTGAATCCCGCGTTCAATTCCAGGAGTAGAACCTCACGGGCGTTCCCCAGGCATCGCTCATGAAAGCCTTGGCGCGCAACTCCCTGATCTCTCCGTCCGGTCCTTCCAGCCGCAACCCCAGGAATTCCGTCACAGTAACGGGCGTGAAACGTACCCGGCCGAAGCCTTCCCGTTCCGCCGTGACGCGCAAATGGAGTTTGCCTCCCCGCATCGCGGCTTCCAGGGCGTATTCCGAGCGGACGCCCCGCAGATAGGCGAAGCTCTCCCCGTCATCGCAGGCATACCGCGCTTCCGCCTTGCCTTGGAAATCCTCCGAAAGGATAAGGAGCAATTCCACATCCATCAGGTTCTTGCGGTTGTCTCTGGGCGTCCCGGCCTGCATGGGCAGCAGCGAACCTTCCCGCAGGAAGATCGGCGTCGATGCCGCATCTTTGCGTACTGTGATTTTCGCCGGGCCTTCGACCCAAGCGGGCTTGTCCGCGCGCCACCAGCGCGCGGACGGAAGGGTGACCTCGCGCTCACGCAACCCTTCGACCGTGAAAGGCGCCTGCATGATCGCCGGGCCTATCAGGAATTGATCGTTGACGTGGGCCAGGGGCAGGCCGGCGGTGTCGGGGAAGTCGTGGAACAGGGGCCGCAGGATGGCTTCGCCGGCCTCGGAATTGCGGATGAACAAGTTGTAAAGATAGGGTAGCAGCTTATAGCGAAGGCGCACGAACCTTCGCGAGATGCGCAAGGCGTCCTTGGAAAAGACCCAAGGTTCCTGGCGCTTGGACGTGCGCACGCAATGATTGCGGAAGAACGGGAACAGGAAGCCGGCCTTGTACCAGTCGATGAACAAGGCCTCCCCGCAATTGCCGCCGAAGCCGCCCACGTCGCCGCCGTTGAAGGGCATGCCGGACAACGCGAGGTTGATGCTCTTGCCGATGGACATGTGCAGGTGATGGTAGTTGGAGAAGTTGTCGCCGGTCCAATGCGCGGAATGTTTTTGGCCTCCCGTGAAGCCCGAGCGCGACAACAGGAATGGCCGATGATCGGGGCGCGCCCGCAGGAATCCTTCCCGGGTGGCCTCGGCCATCAGGGAGGCGTATTGATTGTGGTAGGCGCCGTGATCGGCCCCGCCGTCCTGGAACAGCATGGCATGGCAGTCCACGGTGCCGGTGGATGGATCGTTCATGTCCAGCCAGGCGGCGTCGGGACCGCGGGCGGCGAACTCGGCGACGTATCCGGCCCACCAGGCGCGGGCGCGCTCCAGCGAGAAATCGGGAAAAACCGTATATCCTGGCCAGACCACGCCGATGTATTCGGCGCCCGCGGGGTTTTTGCAGAATATGTCTTCGCGGCGGCCGCTTTCATAGACGCCGTATCCCGGCTCGCGCTTGACCCCGGGATCGAGGATGGGCACGACCTTGAAGCCGCGGCGTTGCACCTGCTCCAGGTCCGACTTGGGATCGCCGAAATGCTCCTTGGACCAGGTGAACACGCGGTAGCCGTCCAAGTAGTCGATGTCCAGCCATAGACCGTCGTTCGGGAATTCGTGGCGTTCAAAATGATCGGCCAGCCATTTGAGATCGGCGGCGCCTTGGTAGCCCCATCGGCATTGCTGATGGCCCAGGGCCCATATCGGCGGCAGCGGGGGCAGGCCGGAAAGGCGCTGCAGCTTGCGGGTGAGTTCGGCCAGGGAGGGGCCGAACAGCACGTACAGGGAAGGCGGGCCGTCCTCGGCGCCCAAGTAGAGGTAAGGGACATCGTGCTCCACCGCCATCAGCTGGTTGGCCACGTTGAGCTTCGGGGAGATGGAGATGACGCTGGCATGGGCGTTGTCGATCAGCAGACCGGCGTAGGTATTGCCGCGCTTGATGATGACGTAGGGCACGGAGAGGTAGTCTGGATCATAGGCTTGGTCGCGGGCGCGGGAAGTTCCGTGATCGGCCCAGACATCCGTGTTCCAGAAGCTGTGCGCGCGTCCCGACTTTTCGAAGGGCGTGCTCTTTTCTCCCATCCCGTAGAAATGCATGTCCGGCCGTTGGCGGAACTGGAACATCCAGGCTTTGCCGGAAACCCCGAAGGCCGCTCCCGCCAGGGAAGCGAGAAAGGTGCGTTCCGGGCCGCCCGGTTTGGCCGAGGCTTTAAGGGCCAAAGCGCCGTCCGCTCCCACTTCGAGGCGCGTGTTGCGGCCGCGCCTACCGGAGCCCGCCTCGGGAGCCAGCCCGGAACGGTTGTGGTCCCTTGGCCAGAGACGCTGGTTGCCGATGCGGATGCGGTAGACATCGTCCCCGGCCAGGGCGGCTTCAAAGGCGAAGCGCTCTCCGGCGATCGTCAGGCAGCCGCCAAGGGCGGCATCGACGGCATGCGCGGGATCTGCGACATCGGCCTCACCGATCCCATCGGCCTCACCGATCCCATCGGCCTCACCGATCCCATCGGCCTCACCGATCCCATCGGCCTCACCGATCCCATCGGCCCCACCGATCCCATCGGCCCCACCGATCCCATCGGCCCCTTCCGTAGAACCAGCGAATACGTAGTTGTGCGGGCTGGGATATTTGGAGAAGAGATACACGGGGTAGTCCTATCGCTAATCCTCCTTATAGGTAGGCTTTTCGACCTTCATATGGCAAGGGAGCCGCCCTATCACCAGGGAGCGATCAGGTTGCTAAATTGAGCGGGCGGGGGCGTGCCCCCCCGGAGAGCCGCATGCCAACTTTTTCCCGGACATTCTTATTCATGGCCTTGGCGGTCTCGGCCGCATTGGCCCTGGACAAAGGGCACCCCGACAGGAATAACGTTCCCGCCGCCGCTTCCATTGAAACCCGGGATACTGCCATTTTCGCCGGCGGTTCGTTCTGGTGCCTGGAATCTGTCTTCGAAGCCCTGCCCGGAGTCGATTCCGCCACCGCCGGATATACCGGAGGACAAGGAAAGGGAGGGCAAGAAGCGGATCCGAACTTCGAATCGGTCTCGACCGGCAATTCCTCCTATGTCGAAGCGGTACGGGTGATCTTCCGACCCAAGCGGGTTAGCTACCCGAAGCTGCTGGAGACGTTCTGGAAAAGCATCGACCCCACCCGCGCCGACGGGCAATTTTCGGACGAAGGAGCGCAGTTCCGCACCGTCATTTTCCATCTCAAGGAGGATCAGCGCAAGGCGGCGGAAGCTTCGCGCGCGAAACTGTCCCGCTCCAAGCGCTTCTCCAAACCCATCCTCACCGGGATCGCTCCGGCGACGGTCTTTTTTGCCGCGGAAGCGGAACACCAGAATTACTACAAACGGAACGCCCCGCGTTACCAGGCCTACGTGAGGTTCTCCGGCCGCGAGGCCTTCTTCAAAAAGGCCTGGGGCGGACGCGGCAAAGGCGCGCCGGCGGAATGAAGCTGGATCGGATCATGCATATCTTCCACTCCGCCTTCGCGAACGAGGACGTGCGCGTGGTGGGCGGTTATCCCGAGCCCTTCTACCGGTCCCCCCGTGACGGGCAGCCCGCGGAAATCCGCTTCAATCGGGATTACCTCAACAGCTGCCTGCACGAGATTTCCCACTGGTGCATCGCGGGCCGGGAACGTCGGGAGCGCGATGACTACGGATATTGGTACCGGCCGGACGGGCGCAATGGAGCGGAACAGCGTGAATTCTTCCGCGCCGAAGCCGGTCCCCAGGCCTTGGAGTGGAGTTTCGCCCTGGCCTGCGGTGAAGCCTTCCGCATGAGCCTGGACAATCTGGGCGGCGTGATGGATGGCGAGGCCGAATTCGCGGCGGCGCTGGATGGGAAACTCGCGGGTTACCTGGACGGGGGCTTCCCGCCACGCGCTGAGATTTTCCTGCGCGCATTGATGGCCGAGTTCCGCCCCGCGATCGCGGAACGGGACATCGCCGAATGGATCCGCTCCCGCAAGGAATCCTATCCGGCTTCGTCCGGGATGGATTCGCAAAAGCGGAGCACGCCCCGGTAGTCCAACCCTAGGGCTCCGCATACCGCGCGGAAAAAGGGCAGGCGCTGATCCCAGCCTTCGGCGTCGGGATGCTTCAAGAACGCGGAAAGATCCCAGCCGATATTTTCTTCCAGGGTTCCGATGTCCTTGGCGTGCTCCAGGTGCAGGCGGATATGCCTAGCCACCTCCAGGAAGGACAGGTTAAGGATCGTGTCCGGGATGGGTTTGCCGTCAATCAGATACCCATACTTCCCCGTTTTCCGGCTTCATCGCGTCATTCATGGCTGAAAAGATAGCCCAAACCGCTGCCGGACCGTTAAGGCCCGGCCGCATTGTTAATTTGCATCCCGTGCCATACGGTTTCTCCTATCCCGATTTGCCCATCCTGGCTCGCCGCGAGGATATCCTCAAAGCCCTTAATGAACACCAGGCCCTGGTGGTGCAGGGCGGCACGGGATCGGGCAAGACCACCCAGCTGCCCAAGTTCCTGCTCGATGCCGACATGGCCGCCAAGGGCCTGATCGGCGTGACCCAGCCCCGGCGCATCGCCGCGCTCTCAATCGCCGATCGCCTGCGCCAGGAGACCGGCCGTCCCGAGCTGATCGGCTCGAAAATCCGGTTCCAGGAGGACCTGCCCAAGGGCGCCTTGGTAAAGGTGATGACCGACGGCATCCTGTTGCAGGAGTTCCGGCGCGATCCCCTGATGCGGCAATACGCCTGCATCATCCTCGACGAGGCCCATGAGCGATCCCTGAACGTGGACATCCTGCTCGGGATCTTCCGCGGCCTGCTGCCGCGCCGCCCCGAGTTCCGGCTTATCGTGACCTCGGCGACCCTGGACGCCGACCGGTTCGCCAAATACCTGGGCGGAGCGTTCGTTTCGGTCCCTGACTACCGGGTTCCCGTGATCGAAGTGGAAGGCCGCCAGTTCCCGGTTTCGCTCGAGTATTGGGATATTTCCGGCAAAGAGGCCGACGAGACCGATGAAGACGACGCGCCCACGCGCGCATTCCCGCCCGTGGAAGCGGCGGCCATCGCCATCCGCGAGCTGCAATCCCGCCGGCCCGACAACCTGCTCTGCTTCCTGCCCACGGAAAAGGAGATCAACGAACTTCATCGCGAACTGGAGCGGGACCTGGGCCGCGACTTTTCCATTCTTCCGTTGTACAGCCGGCTGGCTCCGGCCGATCAGAAGAAGGTTTTCATCGAAGGTGGGAGGCCCAAGATCATTTTGGCCACCAACATCGCCGAAACCTCGCTGACGATACCCGGCATCGGGTACGTGGTGGATACGGGGTTGGCGCGCATTTCGCGGTACCACGCGCAGACCAAGATCCAGGGCCTGCCCATCGAGCGCATCTCCCAGGCCAGCGCCCGGCAGCGCGCCGGCCGCGCCGGGCGCGTCAAGCCCGGCACTTGCGTGCGCCTCTACTCCGAGGCCGATTTCAACGAACGCATCGATTTCACGGAACCGGAGGTGCTGCGCAGCAACCTCGCCAACGTGGTGCTGCACTTGTTGGCCCTGGGCCTGGACGTGGACGCCTTTCCCTTCCCAGACCCTCCCGCGCCCGCGGCCCTCAAGGGCGCGTTCCGCCAATTGCATGAGCTCGGCGCGGTGGACGGACCGGGCTCGGACGCGCGTCTCACCGCCGAAGGCCTTAAGCTAAGCCGCCTGCCGGTAGACGTCGCCATCGGCAAGATCCTCTTGAAGGCTTCCGATTTCGACGTGCTGCAACCGGCTTTGATCATCGCGGCCGGCATCACCGTCCAGGATCCCCGCATCATCCCGCGCGAGGAGCCGGAAAAAGGCAAGGCCACCGGCCTGCACCGCCGCTTCGAGGATCCCCGTTCGGATTTCTTGGGCGTTCTGGCCATGTGGGTATGGATCCACCGCAACTGGGGCGACCGTTTCACCCAACGCAAACTGCGCGCCCTGTGCGTGGAGAATTTCATCTCCTACAACCGCGTACGCGAATGGATGGATTTGACCGATCAGTTCTGCCGCCTGCTGAAGGTGAGCCTGGATCCGGCCCAGATCAAATTCGATGAAGGCAAATCCGATTCGCTCCACAAGGCCATCCTCGCGGGATTCCTGCAGTTCCTCGGACGCAAGAAACCTGAAGACGTGAGCTACCGCTTGGCCGGGGACAAGGAGGCCTTCATCCATCCCGGCTCCGCGCTGGCCAAACGCAAGCCCGAATGGATCGTGGCGGGCGAAGTGCGCCAGACTTCGCGCGTGTACATCTACCGCGCCGCCGAGATCAAGCCCGCGTGGGTGGAGGAGATTGCCGGCGACGCCTGCAAGCGCACCTACGCCAACATCGCCTGGAATCCGGAGCGCGGCTTCGTCGAGGCCCTGGAGCGGGTGACCTACAAAGGCTTCGCCATCCGCCAGGATCGCCGCGTCAACTACGAAAGCGTGGCCCCGGAGGAATGCGCCGAAATCTTCTGGCGCGAAGGCGTGCTGCGCGACGGCACTGGCGCTCCTTTCCCGTTCCGGGACGCCAACCGGAAGGTGCTCGAATCCCTGGCCTCCCTGGAAAGCAAGGCCCGCGTGCGAGGCCTGGTGCCGGATGAAGAGACCCAGGCCCATTGGTACCGGTCGCGGGCGCCCGGCGTGGCCTCCCGCATCGGTTTGCAACGTTTCCTCAAGGACGCGGGCGGGGACGGTTTGGGCGGGAGCCCGGCCGCCGGCGCGCAGGTGCTGACGTTCGCCATGAAGGATTGGGCCGCGGCGCTGGAAGGCGGGGATTGGGAAATCTGGGCAGCGGGCGGGGACGGCAAGACCGATCATGTCATCCACAGCCTGTTCCCGGATCGCCTGCGGTCCGGATCGACCACGTACCGTCTGGGTTACCGATTCGACTTCGGCGATCCTCTGGACGGGATTTCCATCGAAACCGATCCCGAGGGCCTGGCCCACCTCAACGTGAACGCCCTGTTCCGGGGCATCCCCGGTTGGCGCAAGTGGATCTGGGAGTTCTGCCTGGAACGCCTGGGCGCCAAGGCCTCGCAAGCCGCGCGTCCGGTGGTGTCGGAATTGGCCGCCGCTTGGGAATCCCTGGTGGAAAAGCCTTCGCCTACGGATGCGCCGTCCTCCGTCGCTTCCCCGGCCGTAGCCTTGGCCCTCGCATTGGCCGCCCGTTCCGAAACCGCGTCCCAACCCTTATCGCTTCCGACCGTGTGGCCCGCCCATCTGCAGATCCACATTTTCGTCCGCGGGACCACGGGCCGTCGCTTCCTCCTGCATCTCGATCCCGCCTGCGGCGGCGCGGAAGCCTTCGCGGTCTCGCGCCGCCTCCTGTGCGGAGAATCACCCGCGTCCCGCCCCTGGAGCGAGTGGTCGGCCGCGGTCACGGCCGATCTGGGGGGCATTCCTCCCGTCTTATCCTGGCGCGGACTGGCTTACGGAGCCGATCCTCTGGCCTTCACCGCCCTTTCCGGTGCTTCCCCGGGCGCCGGAGCAGCCGCCCCGAATGCTTCAGGATCGAATGGCTCCGGCCCCAACGCTTCCGGCGCAGAATCTCCGGGCGCCTGTGGCTGGTTTGCCGACGTCCGGGAAGCGGATTTCCACCGCGTCCTAGCCAACGCCCGCTCCGGACCTTCCGCGAAACCGGGCGCGACCAAGATCCTGGCCGGGGCGGACACCGCGCATCCGCGCTTGGATCCGAAGTTCCACGCTTCCCTGGTTTCTTTTTTCACCAAGCGCCTGCAAGTGCTGTTGGATGCCTGGTCCTGCCCGGACCGGATGCGCAAGGAAACTTCTGCGTTACGGGAGCTGCTGGCCCGGACGATCCTGCCCTCCCTGTATCTCGCCGAATACGGTGCCGACGCATTGATCCGCGCCGAGAAGGAACTACCGCCTCCGCGCCCCCCGGCGCTCGCCAAGCCAGGCACCCAGGCCAAGTCGCTGGCCTCGCTGGGACAGGCGGTCACGCACGGAGGCCAATCCCCGGCCTGGTCGCTCGCGGCCTTGTGTCTCGGGGCCGCGACGCTATCCCGCGCCGGCTTCGCCGAATGGTTCCGGTTCCTGGCGCAGCCGCCTCTAGACTCCAAATCCGGCATCGCTGATTTGATCGCCAAGATTTCCTCCTTTCCGGAATGGGAGGAGATGCTGTTATCGCCCTTTCATGCGGCCTGGGCCTCGCGCGTGCTGGAAGCCGGGCTGACAGGAAAGGCCATCAGGCCCTTGCCATCCGAAGACCCTTCGGCGGGATTGTTCCCCGGCGGTGAAGCGGAGTTGTTGTCAGCCTGGAAGGAATCCCGCGCATCCGCCGAGCGCATCCGCAAAGGAGCCAAAGCCCTGCGCGACCGCTTCTGCGCGCGTTTGACCGGTTTCGGGCAAGCCGTGGCGGGACTGCCAAAGGATATACGCGCGGCCTTGGATAGGTTGGACAAGCCCCTGCCCTGGACTGCCAAAGCCGAGGCGGAATTGGAGCTGGAGCTTTATCTCAACAAGATGACGAGCAAGACCGGTGCGGCCGTGGAGGCCAAGGCCAAAGCGAAGGCCGACCCGGTCGATCAGCAGCGCGAGGTGAAACGCATCCAGGATCTGAGCGGGCGTTTCAAGAAACTCTAAGGGCCAGCGAAAATAACCTTTATTCAACTTAGCATGACCCTATTACCCCGCCGCGGCCGGCCATGGCTGCTTTATTATTTCCGCATCGGCATCGCCTCACTTTCCGCGCTCTACCTGTTGGTCGGGTGCCTTACGGCCCTTTCCGCCATGGGATTGGGGGGCAAGCGGGTGGATCAGCAGGAGGTCATTCCCTTCCTCTTCCGGATGCCCCTGGGCCGCATCACCCTTTTCCTCCTGGCCCTTGGAATGGGCGGATACGTGCTGTGGCGCCTGATCCAGGCCTGGACCGATCCGGCCGGCTTCGGCGCGGGCCCTAAAGGTCTCTGTATACGCGCGGGTTACCTCATCAGCGGCCTGTTGTACGCGAGCCTGGCGGGATACGCCTTGCGCATGGTCTGGGAGGATCGCTCGCGTAAACCGATGCACGGAGCCCCGTTGGTGGCGGCGGAATTGCTGGACCTGCCCCACGGTCCGGATCTGGTACGGTTGGTGGCACTGATCATTTTCATCGTGGCCATGGTGCAATTCTTCCGCGCCGCCACGGAACGCTTCCGCCTTCAGATCCCCGACAAGGCTGTCAACCGCCGGTTCGAAAGCCTTATTCGATGGTCCGGCCGCATCGGGTTCACCGCCAGGGGAGTGGTGCTGGTGGTGATCGCCCGCTTGTTCCAGACGGCCGCCAAACATGCCAATGCCCGGGAAGCGGGGGGAATGGGCAAAGCCTGGGAATTCCTCGGGAAAGGGCCCTGGGGGCATGAAACCCTGGCCCTGGTCGCCGCCTGTCTCGCCGCTTACGGGATATTCCTCGGGATCAAGGCCTGGGGTTTGGGGCCTGATTTGAAAGGCTGAACCCCTGTCAATGCGCAGTGGAGTAATCCCCGGACATCGCTCAATTCACGGCATCATTATCGAGCGCCCCGAGTCCAATGGCCGATCGGACCCAATGCATGGACAACTCCGAAGGATCGGCGCCCAGGCCTCGGCCGAGATGCAGGGCCAGCCCGATCATCAAAACCGAAGCTTCCCGAGCCTCTTCGAAACGTTCCAAGCCGCCGAAAGCGGCCTGGGTTTCTTCTTCCAGCTTATCGTTGTGACGCCGGCAAAATTCCGCCGGATCCTCCAAGCCTCCATCCAAGTCGGGCAGCATCAGCCGATCGATCCATTCGGGACCCAAGCGACGGGCCAAATCTACCGGAGGCGCGTTGCCCGCCTCGCGCCAGAGGCCCAAGGTCAACCGGTCTCCGGACGCGGCCAGACCGGTTTCCAACAGCAGGCCGAAAGCGCCGTCGGCCAATCGCTGCACCAGTTCCAAATATTCATCCTGCGCCGTTTCGCCAGGCTGGGTGTCCTGGGCGGCAAGGTAGTCGGCCACCGTCAATTGCGGCAGGGCCTTTACGTCCTGGCAGTCTTCCAGACAGGGAAAGCCCCGCCCTTCGTGCATGTAATGAAACCGCTCTCCCTGCCGTTGCCGTCCCAGGGGAAAGAGCCTGCAGGCCAGTGGCCTGTCCTTATGGACGCTGCATCCCGTCCCCGGAAAATATTGGCTGCAAGCGGCTTGGCCTTTCCAACGGGACTCTCCATCGAATCGTAAGCGGATGCCGCCGAATTCGCAGAAGCGGTCGCGAAAGGCCCGCGGGGTCATGTTTTTGGCCGCGGCCAGGCGCGCCAATTCCCAAGGATTGAGCCACACCGCTTTGCCGTGGCAGCAGGTTCCGCTGCGGTTGCAAGTCAGCGGCAGGATATCGGTATGGGAAAGGAGGGTGGAACCCGGCTTGGCGAGGTCCATGCGCTCTAACCGAAGAAATAAAGCCACGCGAGCACGGCCGCTGCCAGGGTCATGAGCACGTTGGTATGAGGTCCTTGGTCCATGCCGCGCCGGGCGGCGTATTCGCCCCAATAGGATTCGAAAAGGTTGGCCAGCACCGCGATGCCCGACAGCGCGGCCGCGTCCAGGAGCGAACCCCAACCCAGGGGAAGGATGGCAGCGGCCATCAACGCGGCGGCGGCGAGTCCGCAAAGTGTTCCCGCCAACGACACGCCTCCGTCCGTTCCCGGCGTCACCAAAAGGAAGCTCCGCAGGGAAATGGTTTTTCCGCCCACGGCCTTGCCGATTTCCGACGAGACCGTATCCATGGTCTTGGCGATTAACGGCGCGATGCACACCAGCAAGGCGCGGTGGAATAGCCCTTCCGCTGGTGAATCCCAGCCGCCGCTTTTGGCCAAATGCACGAGCGGCGTCATCCAGGCGGCGATTCCCATCGCGCCGAAAACCTCCGCGGCCCCGCGCCGGCCGCCCCGGGCCTCTTCGATGCCGCGCGCCTGTTTGCGAGCGAAGCCCGCGCGCGTGGCGAGATTGCCCAACAGGAAGAAGCCGCCCAGGAATCCGAACAGGAGCGGCTCGGCCAGGATCAGCAACCAGGCCATCACCGCTCCCAGCACCGAGC
The DNA here is from genome assembly GCA_039917895.1 of Fibrobacteria bacterium. GTDB lineage: Bacteria > Fibrobacterota > Fibrobacteria > UBA11236 > UBA11236 > Chersky-265. The sequence continues at coordinate 15,272 of JBDSIO010000279.1, forward strand.
CGCTGAATGTCAATAACCTGCCGAAATAAGCCAGGACGCCGAACCCTACCGGGATCAGCAGCCAGTACCCGAAGTCCAAGGAGAGCCAGGAGAACCATGAGAACCAGGAAAAGTTCCCGATCGTCGGCCAGGCCGGCGCCCCGACCCTGGCGGCGGCGAGGGACATATCGATTCCTGTCGCAGCGTGGAAAAGCGGGTTCGGGAACAAAGGCATTAACACGCAGATGGAGAAGGGGATGAACAGGTTGTCGGTTACCCCGAACCAGGCGGTTTCCGCGAGCGCGGCCATCAGCACCAAGGCGGCGAGCGCGGCCCAGCCCGCACCGTCCAGGGGGGGCAAGGCGAGGCGCGCGAGGAGATAAGCGGGAACCAGCGACGCAAAGGCTCCCAGCGCCACTCCGGCGACCGATTTGCGCCCGTTCCAAGGCAGGGCCGGCCCGCCGGTAAGCATGCGGCAAGCGAAGCCGATACAGGCATCCACCACCGCCAAGGCGAACCAGGCCGCGCCCAGTGGTAGGTACCACGCAGGTTTCCCCGCTTCCGCAAACCCAGTCGATCCCGTCGACCCCATCGACCCCGTCGATCCCGCCGACCCGAACGCGATCACACAGGCCATCAGCGCTGCGGGATAGAGCACGATCTCCAGCGCTCCCATTCCTGTTTCCTCCCGACGATACAACCCCTTGGCAGCCCATGGCAGGACGAACAGATTCATCAGGAGCAGCAGAAAGGTTACACCCAACGCCTGGGCCGGGGTCAGCCAGGGAAGAAACAAGGCGGGCCAGAAGGCGGCCATATGCGCGAGTTTACGCCGGGTCTCAGCCCAGGTAAGTCGAATGGGGGCGGTGGGCATCGGGCCAAAGTTAGGAGTAAATCCCGTAACCCTCAAAAAACCTGCGGATTGAAGCCTTTATCGCGGATTTCTGGATTTTCCACCCTTCCCCCTCGTACTCACGTTTTTAATCTTCCAGTAACTATATTTTCCACCGTATCGTTGCTTTTTCTCCCTTTCCCTCTATTTACGTAGCTCTCTTTACCTATTTGTTTACCTATAAAAGGCTCGAATTGGAAACCCGAAATATGCAGAACCATTCGCTTCAATGCCCCGTCACCACCGCCCTCTCCGTCATCGGCGGTAAGTGGAAGGTCATCATTCTCTGGCATCTCAAAGAAGGCGGCGTCAAGCGCTTCGGCGAATTGCAGCGCTTGGTGCGCGGCATCAGCCAGAAGATGCTCACCCAGGAACTCCGTGATCTGGAAGAATCAGGACTCGTGAGCCGCAAGGTCTATCCCGTGGTCCCTCCCAAGGTGGAGTACAGCCTGACCGAAACCGGTTGGTCGCTGAAGCCCGTCCTGGAGCAGCTCAGCGAATGGGGCAGCGAATACCGCAAGGGTCGCGGCGAAGCCGTGCTGGAGATGAAGGTGGAGGAAAACTCCCTGCGTCCTTCCCGCCAGCTCGAAACCGTTCCGGACTGAACCGAAGTCCGGTCTTGAAGGCGTCCTTCAGGTCCGGTTACTCGATGGCCACGACCCTAAGCTGGATCTTCCGCTCCCCGCGGAAACTGTTCCACTCGGGGTAATAGGCGATCTTGCCCAACCGGGGCTTCTCCATCACGTATTCGCGGAGATACCCCAGGTTGAAGCCGATGGCGTCGAAGCGCGCCGCGGGCGTCCCCACCATGAACTTCAGATGCTTGTCCCCGACCACCTTGGGCTGGGTAAGCATTTCCACTTCTTCGCTGTAGAACAGCGGCGTCTCGTTCAGCGGCCCGAAGGGCTCGAAGCGCTGCAGCCAGGTCATGTTCGCCTCGGTCAGTTGATCCAGGGGGATTTCGATCGAGGGGCTGATGCGCGGGATGAAGTCGTTACCGGCCAGATGCTCGGCCGCCGCCGCGTTCAGATGCGCGCGCAGGGCCGTGATGTTCTCGGCCTTGATGGTGAGGCCGCAAGCGTGGTAATGACCGCCCCACTTCTCCAGGAGATGCGCCGCGCCCGCCAGGGCCTTGTGCAGGTTGAAGCCGGTCAGGGTGCGGCCGCTGCCTTTCGCGATGCCCTTCTCCGCGTCGATGGCGAGTACGAAGGCCGGGCGCCGATAGCGTTCCACCATGCGCGCCGCCACGATGCCGATCACGCCTTCATGCCACTCCGGCGCGGCGACCACCAGGCAACCGGACGCGGACAATTCCGCATCGGCGTCCACCATCCGCACCGCGTGTTCCGTTATGCCCTGGTCCAGTTTGCGGCGCTTGTTGTTCTCGCCCACCATCTGATCGAGATAGCTTTCGGCCTCTTCGGCCGTCCGCGAGAGGAGCAGGCGCGCGCTGATTTCCGGGCTGCCCATCCGGCCCATGGCGTTCAGCATGGGGGTGACCTTGAAGAGGATTTCCCCGGACGAGATACGGTTGTGTTCCACGCCCACGCGTTCCATCAAGGCGCGCACGCCGATGTTGGGCGAAGCGGAAAGCTGCCGCAGGCCGGCTTTGACGAGTCGCCGGTTTTCGCCCACCAGGGGCACGTTGTCGGCCAGGCTGCCGAGGGCGAGCAGGTCGAGGAAGCGTTCGGCCGTCTCCTGCTTGAGCGACAGCATCAAGGCGTTAAGCAACTTGTAGGCCACGCCCACGCCGGATAGGCCCTTGTTGGGATAGGGACAGCCGGGCTGGTTGGGATTGAGGATGGCGTCGGCGGGCGGAAGGTCGCCCGAGGATTGGTGGTGATCGGTGATGATGACGCCCATGCCCAGGGATTTGGCCTGCGCCACTTCCGCCACGGCGGAGATGCCCGTGTCCACGGAGATGAGCCACCGCGCTCCCAGTTCGTTGAGCTTGGCCACGCTGGCGAAGCTGATGCCGTAGCCTTCCAGAAAGCGGTTGGGAAGGAACCACTCCACGTTGAGTCCGCAATATTTCAATCCCTGGTACAATAACGCCGTGGCGGTGACGCCGTCCACGTCGTAGTCGCCGTGCACGATGATCTTCTCTCCCGAGGCATGCGCCGCGCGCAGGATGTCCAGCGCCTTGGCCAGGCCGAGCATGTCAGGCCCGGCGGGATCGGATTGGGACCGGCCCAGCGAAGCCAGGAAGAAGTCGCGGGCTTGTTCCTTCTCGCCGATGCCGCGTTGCAGGAGCAGGTCCGCCACGAAGGCGGGGCCATTGATGTCCTTGGAGAGCTGATCGCGCAATGGGTGGGCCGGTGCGTCCGGCTTGACGATCACGGCCGGGAGGGTGGGGCGCTTCAGCATGTTTGGGGTTCCTTGCGGGATTGCTTGGCGGCGAATTCCAGGTACAGGCCCAGCGCCGCCACCTTGGGCTTGGCGTAAGACTGGACGGCCCCCAGCAGCTCTTCGATCCAGGCGGTATAGGCGCTAAGAGAGCCAAGACCTGCGACAAGACCGCCGCGCAAACCGGTTGACCCCTCCAGCGCGCCGATCACGTCGGCCAGGGAGGGATCGAGACCCTGGCGTTTCAGGGCTTCACGGGTCCAGGCATACTCGTAGGAGGCCTCCCTTTTTGAAAGCGCGCCGGAAGCTGCGTGAGCGCGTTCGATAGGGCCTTCCAATGCTTCGAGCCGGTGGAACAGGCGCACGGTACGCAGCAGGAAATGCAACAGGCGCGCGGCGCCCTGCAGGTCGGCGAAAGCGTCCGATTCTTCCAGGTAGGTGGAGAACGCTGCCCAATCGCCCTGCAGGGAGGCGTCCAGGAAGCGGCCCGCCTCTTCCAACAGGGTATCGCCGCCGTTACGGTGGAGCGACAGTAGGGCGCCGGGCGATCCTTCCGCGAAGGGGATCAGGCGCTCGGGAAGCATCTCCATGTCCCAGGCCTTGCGCTTGTCCGCGAGCACGGCGCGCAGCGCATCCGGGCCCAAGGGGAAAAGGGCCAGCTGGGTGCAGCGGGAGAGGATGGTGGGCAGCAGCACGCTGCGATCGTCGCTGGACAGCAGGAAATAAGTGTTGGCCGGCGGTTCTTCCAGGGTTTTGAGCAACGTGTTGGCGGCCGAGGCGGCCATGGTCTCGGCCCACAGGATGACCACGATGCGGGGCCGTTGCGATACTTCGGCGAAGGACAGGCGCGCCTGCAGGCTGCGGATCTGGCCGACGTTCAGATTGGCCTTTTCGGATCGGGAGAAGCCGTAAGGGTCGGCGTGGAAGTCCTTGGCCCGCTCGGTCAGTTCATCGACCTGGGAATCCTCCATGCTCCCGTCGCCGTCCCCGGAAGCGGACGCCTTGTCCTTCTTTTCGATGGGCATGAGGAAGCTCAGGTTGTCCAGGTTGTTCCGCTGGCGGCCCAGACAACCCGGACAGATGCCGCAAGGACGGAAATCGGCCGCCTCGCAAAGCAGGATGTCGGCCAGGTCGAGCAGCAGGGGATTCTGCCCCACCCCTTGGGCGCCGTGCACGAGCAAGGCATGGGGGAACTTGCCCGAGGACAGGGCCTGGGCCAGGAAGGCCTTGGCCTCCTCCAATCCCTGTGCGCGGCTGAATCTGAATTCCATCTAACCCCCCCAACGGGAACGGTTAAAATAGTAAAGCGGACCCTGCCCTTCCGTTGCGCAGGACGGGTACGCGATAGCGGTCACCCGCAGAGTGTGAAAGAAGGCGAAAGAATGCGATGGTTTACGGTGGATCGTGATGGATCGCGGTGGATCGCGGCGGTATCCGGGCTACCCAGGGTATCGGCGCCTCGTAAGGACTTGGCCCGGTTTACTTCCCCCCGGATTTGAGCCAGGCCGAGGGATCCAGGGTTTTCGTCCCTTTCCGGACCTCGAAATACACGCGTCCGGCCTCTATGGAGACGGTTCCCAGGTCCTGGCAGGTTTGCACCTTGTCCCCCTGACGGGCTTTGATGCCGGCGAGGTTGGCGTAGATGGTGAATATGTCCGAACCATTGTCCAGGATCACGCCCATACCGTAACCGGGAATGCGCGTGATCAGCGCGACCTCGCCGCTCACGGCGGCCCGCACCCGGGCGCCAGGTTGTCCGCGGATCTCGATGCCCAGGTTCTTGGTCGTGGTCTTGAGGGTGCTGTGGTACTGCAGGCCGTACTTGCTTACCACTTCGCCCTCGACCGGCAGGCAGTATTTCGATCCCGTTTCCAGCACCGTGGCCTTCTTGTTGCGGGCCCGCTCCTCTTTGCGGCGCTTCTCCAGCGCCACGATGATGTCGTTGATCAGGCGCGCGTTCTCCTCCAGTTCCTTCAGGGCTGCTTGTTTCGAGGTTTCGTCGGACTGGATTTCCGCCAAACGCTTCTCCTGTTGCTTACGCGCGCGCGCGTAAGTTTCCTTCTCCCTTGCCTTGTGCGCGCGGAAGCCCACCAGTTCGGCCAGTCGCGCGTCCAGCTTCGCGGCGGCGCGCTGCTTCAGGGCTGCGTCTTCGCGGCCGGCCTTCACCAGGGAGCGGTCGTAGCGCAGCACGCGCTTCATGAAGAAAACCTTGCGCATGAAGTCTCCGCGGTCCTTGCCGCCGGCTCCCACCCGATTATCGGGTGTCCGCTCCCCGCGGCCCGCCTCCCAATCCCTGAGCACCATGCGGTCGGGCCCGCCGCTCATGAATAGGGTACGCACGCGCTTGGCCATCACCCCATTGCGCTCCCGGATGCGCCCCTCCACCTCCGCCAGCTCCCGGCGCACCGCGTCCATGGATTTGTTCAGGGTCCCTTCGGTCGCCTCCAGCTTCGACAAATAAGCTTCAGTATGCCGGATGTTCCCCGTGATCTTGTCGAGGGTCCCGAGGGTGGATTCCCGCCTCTCGCGTAGTTGCTCCAGTTCTTTCTGTTCAGTCTGCAATCGATCATGCAGCTCTTGGAGTTCCCGCTTCTGACGAGCGATTTCCCGGTCGAAATCACTGGTTGCCCCGCCGTGGGCGGGGAGAGTGAAAAGTGAAAAGTGAAAAGTGAAAAGTGCAAATTGGGTAAGACTGCACCGTCTCCGGACTCGCCCCGGATTCCCGGCGCGCCGCCATGGCAATAAGCACAAACCCATCATCGAGCCTGAGCTTCCCTACAAATTTTCACTTTTCACTTTTCACTTTTAAATTTGAACTCACACCGTATGACCGCGCAGAAACGCCCTAACCGTCCTCGCGCTGGCGATCATGGCGATGGCGGCGGTCGAAGCCATCAGGGAAAACGCGCAGCTCCAGAATGGGACATGGGCGGGAATGGTCGCGGAGATGAGGCGGGATAGCCCGAGCAGGAAGGCCAGGGAGGCCACGCCAATAAGGCTTCCCAGCAGGCCCAGCAGCACGCCTTCCATCAGGAAGGGGGCGAGTATGAAGTAATGGCCCGCGCCGCAGTACTTCATGTTCTCGACCAGGATGCGGCGGGAGTACAGGTTGAGCTTCACGGCGTTATGGATGATCAGGGAGAGGGCGCCGGCCACCAACAGCATCAATAGGGAAGAACCGCCCGCCACCGGGATGCGCCATTTGTCGAGCCAGGCCAGATACAGGGTGTTGGCGCTGGCCTCCTCCACCTCCTCGAACTGGGTGATACGGCCCAAGAGCACCTTGTTCTGAGACGAGGAACGGTAGCCCAGGGAAGGATATACCAGGAAGGAATGGGGAAGGGGATTCCAGTCCAGCGATTTGATCATCTCGTCGCCGAAATCGTGCTTGAACTCTTCCAAGGCGTCGTCCTTGCTCACGAACACGATCGAGTCCACGCCCTGCAGGCGGTGGAGCCGGGATTCTATGGCGTCGAGCGTGGCTTGATCCTCGAACTTGGGCCCGGGAAAGACCCGGATGACGCTATCGTCGGCGCCATTGCCCCCCAGGGACCAGACCAGGGTGAAGGCGAGCAGCAGGCCCGCGAACACGGAAGTGCAGATCCCGATGGTTATCACGGAAGTTACGGAGAGGAATTTGTCGGAGCGGAAGCCCCGGAATGCCTCCAGAAGCAGATATCCGAGTTGGTTTTTCATGTGACATGAGGAAGGTAGCAAAGAGACCGAGAAGAGAGAGATCACCCCGGTCTCAAGCAAGCTCCGCACCTCACCCGCGGATCTTCGCGCAGAACTACCCCTGAGTCCCCTGCGCCATCGACTGCCCCGGGGCCGGCTGCGGCGTCCCTTGCGGCGGAGGATTTGTCTCTTTGAACAGATTGCTCGGCCGGTGGTACAGGTACTGGCCATGGAAGCGACGGTGCGAACCGTGCGCCTGGAAATGGATCTTGGCCAGGGAGATTTCCTGGTTCAACTTGGCCACGTCCGGTTCCAGGTTGAAACCGGCCTCCCATTCCGCCGCCTTGGCCGGGCGGGAGGATTTGGCCAGGGCCGCGCCCAAGGTTTTCGCATCCGCGGATTCCGAACCCTTCAAGGACTCCTCCCGGGAGCCGTCGTTGTCCAACACCAGCAGATAATCGGCCAGGCCCACGCATTCGTCCGAGGCGCCTTGGGCGGGGCTGCCCATGCGGGTAACCCACAGGGTACCGTTGAACTCTCGCAGGCGCATCTTCAGCTGGGAAAGCCCGCGGAAAGTATCGGCCGGATCGTGGCCGCCGCCGGCGAACTCGTCCAGGTTGTCGATCAGGATCGCCAGCGGCATCAGGGCGTTGCCGCGCTTGCGTTGCTTCGGCAGGTAGTCGTGCTCCAGGTATTTTAGCAATTGCTCCAGGCCGTCCTTGTGGCCGCAAGGCGCGATCTGGGGGGGAGTAGGGAAGAGGGAATCGAACGCCTTGGCCAGGGATGCCGCATCGGGCGCGCGGCCGGGCGGTTTGCCCGCCAGGGGATTGCCGCGGTAATGGCGCGAAAGCGCGGAGAGGGCGATGTCGCCTTGGCTGCGCTTCTTGGAGAAGATCAGCAACTGCCCGGCGCCTTCCTTGGCGTAGGCTTCCGCGCTTTGCAGCAGGAACTGGAAGCCCAATTCGCTCGCGAAGGGATCGCAGTGCAGCATCAGCATTTCGCCGCACCCGGCGCCCTGGTACGTCTTGTTGAACGCGGCGGAATACAGCGGCCAGCGCCACCTGCCCTGGGTATAATTCTGGAACCAGGAGACCAGCTCGCGCAGGCCTTCGCGCGGTTGCGAGTCCTGGTAATCGCCCTTTCCCGACGGGTAGCCCTTCTCATGCTGGAAGCCCGGCGAGGGAGTGCTTTCGTATTGCGGTTCCTGCGTCTCCCGCCAGCTCTGGCTCAGGCCCTGGATGTTGGAGAGAGGCGCGTAGGTATCCTTGTCCGGCTTCGGCTTCTTCGCCTCGAACACCTCTTCGAACAGGGCCGTTATCACGGTGTCCTCTCCCGGTTCCAACGCACCCGACGAGGTCACCACCATGCTGTCCGAAGCGTCGCCTGCGAACATGCCGGGCAGTCCCGGAGCCGGATCGGACAGCTTGCCGAGCACGGAGGAGGTCAAGGCGAAATGCTTCTGCTCCTGGGGCGACATTTTCTTTTCGAGCACTTCCAAAAGCTTGCGCGTGGCCATGCCCAGGGTCGGCTTGGTGAGCGGCCGGCGCAGCAAAGCGTTCGGGGCCCAGAGCCTGATGACCACGCCAGTGAGGAAATAATCCACGCTATAGCTTTTGATCCCGAGCCGGCCCAATATGCCGTCGATCTGGTAGGTGATGCTCAGAAACTGGTCCGGCGATCCTTGGGCCGATTGCCTTGCCATCTCCTTGATCAGGTCCGGCTTGAACAACATGCAGAGGGACAGGGAGTGCGCCCGCGCCTGATCCTGCCCGGGGAATTCCACGAGCGCGCGGTCGAACTGGTTGTAGGAGCCGCGGGTGGGAATCTGTCCTTGCGTGTAGGCGAAATTGCTCAAACAGAAATTGTAACGGCCCACCAGACCGCGGCAGGCTTCCAACAGGAAGTCGGCGTCATTGAAAAAGCCGCGCCCTTCCACCTTGGAGGTCTTGGCGTTCACGAGCATGATTTCCAGGTACACCTTGCCGGTTTCCGAAAGGGGAAGAAATGACTTGAGCAGATCGGGTTTGCTGAACAGGGATGAAAGCATAGGCTTTCATTTTCCCGCCTTTCCCGTGATTTGGGTAGGATTACGTTGGTTGGCTTGCCCCGGGCCGGGGATGGGCATTGGGCGTCCCGGCGGCTTATGTTATCTTCAGGCCGTGGTAACCCTCGGGATTGAAACCTCTTGCGACGAAACCTCCTGTGGCCTCGTGGATGTGGGAATGCGGGTTTTGGCGAATCAGGTCTATAGCCAGATACCCATCCACAGCGACTATGGGGGCGTTGTACCCGAGATCGCCGCTCGGGCCCATCTTGAAAAAATCGATCCCATCGTCCGTCTGGCCCTTAGCGAGGCTGGACTCGCGCTGGCCCAGGTCGGCCAAATCGCCTTCACCCGCGGACCCGGCTTGCTAGGCCCCTTGCTCGTCGGCGCCTCCTTCGCACGCGCCTTGGGCCGATCCCTGGGTAAACCGGTCACCGGCGTCAACCATCTCGAAGGCCATCTCGCCTCCGCGTTCCTGGAAGATCCTTTTTTACAACCTCCGTTCCTGTGCCTGGTAGTCTCGGGCGGCCATACCGAAATCGTGCAAGTGGACGAGGGATTGGCCTATACCCTGGTGGGCAAAACCCGGGATGATGCCGCCGGCGAGGCTTTCGACAAATGCGGCAAGATCCTGGGCCTCGGCTATCCGGCAGGACCCATTCTGGCGCGGCTCGCGGCCTCGGGGCGGCGCGATTTCATCGTCCTGCCCAAGGCCTTGGATCAGCGCGACAATTTCGAATTTTCCTTCAGCGGATTGAAAACGGCCGTGCTGCGCTACGTTGAAGGACAGCCGCCCGATTTCATCCGGAACAATGTATCCCATATCTGCGCTTCGGTGGAATCGGCCATCGTCGATATCCTGGTGAAAAAGTCGATTAATGCCCTTTTTTCCACTAAAATGCAAACCCTTACCGTGGTAGGTGGAGTGTCGGCGAATTCCTACCTGCGGGTGCGGATGCAGGCCGAAACCGCAAAACGTGGTTTCCGGGCGCTTTTCCCGGCTCCTAAATACTGCGGCGACAACGGGGCCATGATCGCTGCCATAGGCCAGTGGAGGGCCAATCACGGTTTGGTGCAGACCGAGGTGGGGGTAACCCCCTCTTTGCGCTGGTCCTAGTCTTCCGAGGCGGTTTCCGGCTTCGAAGGCAATTGACAATCCCCCCCTGCCAACCTATAGTATTTGATAGTATTTGGAAGGCTTTGATATCCGCCTGGAGGGCCATATGCTGAAGACGTTCCTACCCATTATAGCCGCGGTTGTGGTCCTTGGCGGCGGCCTGGCCGCTAACGTGCGCGCCGACGAAGCCGAGGTACGCGCCGCCGCGGAGCGGACCAAGGACGCCAAGCTCAAGGCCCATCTGATGGAGAACATCGACATTTTCGGCAAGACCGATTTGCCGGCCATCTATATCCTGAACAACGCGCCCGACGGCTCCGAGGAAATCCGGGGTTCCATCCTCACCCGCGACTTCTCCCGTGATCCTTTCTTCATGCAGAACGTGGATCGCGAAGAATTCGAACTCAAGGTCGTCCTGCGCGAAATCGGCCCTGACGACGATAAGGACAAAACCAAGGAAGCAGCGGCGAGATAAGCGTCGCGGAGAATAGTTAAGATTGTGGGGCCCTCGCTGTTTGGCGAGGGCTTTTTCTCCAAAATCCATCTTATCAACGCGGGCGCCGCGCGGGGATTCCGCAACTTAAATAAAGATGAATCCGTCACAGGCCCTTAGAGGTTAGTAATGCGAATGAAGTCGGGTTTTTCGGGTTTGAGTTGGCTTGTCTTCATATCCATTTTTCTATCCAACCCGGCGATTTCAGCCCAAACCCTTTCGGGAACGGTTAAAGACGGATCAGGGAAGGGCATCAACGGCGCGACCGTGCAACTGGTCGTGATCGGCAAATCCACGTTTACGGATTCCGCCGGCAACTGGCAATTGGATGTATCATCGTCCATCCAACCTCAGACCATTCAAAACGGTTTTTTTGCGGCCGAGATTCAGAATGGTATGCTGGCCCTTACCATTCACCAGCCCCGGCTTCGCGTCAAGGTCAGCCTTCACAAGCTCGACGGAACCCTTCTCGATTGGGTATTCGATAAACAGCTCGCATCCGGACGGCATACGATAAACCCGGTCAGACAGTCTTTGCCGCCGCAACTGGTTTTGTTAAAAGCCGAAATTGGCGACCTAGTAACCTATTTTAGAATCCCGCTCCTGGCCGAACCCGGCGCGCCGGCCTCCAATAGAGACAAGAAATCCACCGCCCCGCTCGCCAAGACGGGCATCGTCATCGATACCATCAAGGCCACCAAGAACGGTTACCAAACCGCGGCTAAACCCATTGATTCCTATGCATCCGGGCCCCATCAAATCATATTGACGGAAGCCCTCGATACCTATCGGCTTCCGCCTCCGGACGCTTGCAATGCCTGGGACTATGTCCAGGGCTGCATTCCCGGTGATCCCAAATCGGTATGCGGCGGAGTCTGCTCCACCATCAATGCCTGCAGCGAGAGCCAAACCTCCAAGCCCGGCGCCGACGTCACCTTCATATGTCCCAGGACCATGCTCCATAGCACCAACATGCTCCAGGCTGCGATTGACGATGGAAACCAAGCCTATTTGTATGGCATTGTCGGACACGACGCGGACCCCGGATTCATTGACGGAAATGCCAAGAGCACCTGCTGCCAGTGTTACCAGATAGTCTATGCCTGGCCGAGCCCGAACAATGAGCGGCAGGTCCAGAAGAACCCGGATGATGTCAGCAAGCCCGCATCCGCCGTGCCCATTCCCAAACCGATTATCGCCCAAAGCTTCAATACGGCGGCAACCCGTAATACCTTCGACCTTTATATGGGCGGCGGCGGTTTCGGCGCCCACAATGGCTGCGGTCCAGGACTTCAGCAAACCTCGACATCGGGCCAATACCTCTATGAAGGCTACCCCCAGGAAGGCGGCGTTTCCGGCGGCGTGAAACCGATTACCCATTGGAGCGAATGCAAAAACCAGTATCAATGGGTCACCGAAGAAAGCCTCCGGTCTCCGGCCTGCCAGGCGAGGCTGACGGAAACCTGCAATAAGATTACCCATGCCGATCCAAAGATCACCGAATATGCGCGGAAGTCCTGCATTCAGACCAACCAGCCCGCATCCCTGCACCATGCCAACTGGTCCGTTTACGTGCGTATGGTGGAATGCCCGGAAGCCCTTACCCGGGTTACCGGATGCAAGTTGCAGAACCAAGGTTTGCCTAAAGTTAACGGGCTCATCACCGCCGAACAGGCCGCCAATGATCCCTCCTTCTGGAAAAAAGGCTCCAATGGCAATATGTACGAGACCACCACCATGGAAGACTGCTGCCGCCCGTCTTGCGCCGCGGCCAATTGGGTCCAAGAAAAGGGCCTCAAGGTCGACCCAGATTACAACGTCTTCTATTCCTGCGACCGCGCCGGAGTTCCCCTAACCCAACCGAAAAAATAGCCGGCTCTCTCGCTGCGAATCAGAGCCTGCAAACATTTGATTGCTCAAGATTGATAAGGGCCTTCGCTTTTTGGCGGGGGCTTTTTATTGGGAGAGAGTTTTGGGAGAGAGTTCAAAGTGAAAAGTGCAAAGTGAAAAGTTCAAATTGAAGAAATGAAGAAATGAAGAGGGGCGGCTGCGAGCAGCCCATAAAGGGCTGTGAGCCGGGAGCGAGCGCTCGCGAGCGGTGTCGACTTCTACAACTGGCTAACGGCGGAGCAATCCTGTGCCGCTTCCCGGTTTCCTACGCACGGAGCGCATTCGGTTACAAGCGCGTAGCGCCTCATTAAAACTTTTCACTTTTCACTTTTCACTTTTCACTTTTCACTTTGCAATCTATCTGCTTCGGTGAATCAGGAACGCCGCGCGTAAACCCTCATCTCATCCCCCCATCCCGGTGCTGTCAGGATGCCACTCAGGAACGAGACGGCCTTTCGCTTAAACTTCTTCCAATCGCTATCCTTTCCCATCGTGGTCTCGCCCGCCCTTCGGGCTTCCGCCGCGCGCTCGCGTCCGCGCATGCTTTCCAGCCATTGGTCTCGCGACTCCTGGGTCCGATCCACCTTGTTCACGTTGCGGAACCAGTCCGCCAACGAGGACAGGCCCGAAGTTCGGATTTTGACGTCCGTGAAGCCCGCCTCCTTAAGGAGCGCGGTAAGCGTGGCCGGGGTGAAGTAGCAGAGATGACGGGCGGGTTCGAAATGGAACCAGCGCTTGCGTAGCACATGCCGGGAGACGCTGTCGAAATTCGGAGTGGACAGCGCCAGTAGCCCGCCCGGCTGCAGGTGATCGTGCACCCAGCGCAGGAATTCCAGGGGATGGGGTTCGCGTTCGATCAGGTCCCAGCCGGCGATCACGTTGTAGCGGCCTTCCCAGGGATCGCGGAAGATGTCCGTGGCCGAGACTTCAAGATCGAAGCGCTCCCGGGCGAAGGCGGCGCGCTCCTTGGACCATTCCAGGCCTTCTACGGATCGGTAATGTGGCCGGCAAAGTTGCAGGAAATGGCCCCAGCGGCAACCGATTTCCAGCAAGGTGGCGGTGCGCTTGGACATGCCTTCGGCGGAGGGCATCTCGCGATGCATGCGTTCCATTCGTTCCGCCATGTTGTGGCGCAGCCAAAGATTGCGCTCCGATGAGAGGGGCGAGGGCTCCCGGCGCAGCATTTCCTCGCGCACGGACGTGGCCAGGCGCGGGGAGATATAGACCAGGGAACAGTTGCGGCACTTGCGCAACAGGGTGGGGCCGAGACGACCCTTGATGCGGGCGGGGAGTTTGCCGCAGGCCGGGCACGGGGTCTTTTCCAAAAAGTCGTGGCCTTCGCCCTGTTTCAGCAGGCGGCTGAAGAAATCCTCGATTGGGGGATGCTCACGGCCGCCGGCGCTGTTTCCGCCCTGGCCCCGATCGCCATGACCTGCGTTTCCATTATGCTGGCGGCCGCCGCGTCCGAAACGGCCTTCCCGTTGACCTGAATCCCGGCCATGGCGTTGGCCCCGATCCCGGCGGTTGCCGTCTTGATGGTTCCCGGAGTCTTTGCGGTTGCCCCTGCCGCGGGGGTTGGGCCCTGATTTGCGATTGCGCACCCGTCAATAATACCTTGGTTTAGGGCTCACTTAAAGCCGCGCGTTGGGATTTCTGCCGGGA